>NZ_JXQC01000003.1:644760-967141 GCF_001305965.1 Erythrobacter sp. SG61-1L | reverse complement strand
ACTTCCTCTGCCGGAGCGAAAGCCGTGAGATAGGCCGTATCCGCAGTGCAATTGAAGGCAGTGCCAGCCATCGCTGCAGTAAGGGCAAGAAACGCGCTCATGCCCCGTACCTCGTGAACATCAGCCAGCCCGAAACCAACACGACGAACAGCAAGCTCATCGGCAGGAAGATCTTCCAACCCAGGCGCATCAGTTGGTCATAGCGATACCGGGGAACGGTCGCCTTCACCCAGCTGAAGATGAAGAAGAAGAAGAAAATCTTGGCAAACAGCCACAGCCAGCCTGGGATCAGATAGAGGACCGGAATGTCGAGCGGCGGGAGCCAGCCACCGAAGAACAGCACAGCGTTGAGCGTGCACATCAGCAGCACGTTGGCATATTCGCCGAGCCAGAAGAGGGCGAAGGCCATCGAAGAATATTCGGTCTGATAACCGGCGACGAGCTCCGATTCCGCTTCCGTAAGGTCGAACGGCGCACGCGCCGTTTCAGCCATGCCGGAAATCAGGAACAGCACCCACATCGGGAACAGCAGAACATTGAAGAAGAAGCCGTTCACGATGCCCAAGCCATGGCCCTGCTGAGCCTCGACAATGGCATTGAGGTTGAACGTCCCCGCCCACAGAACCACGCAGACCAGGATGAACCCGATAGAGACTTCGTAGGAAATCATCTGCGCGGCAGCACGCATGGCGCTGAAGAACGGGTATTTGGAGTTGGATGCCCAGCCCGACACGACCACGCCGTAAACGCCCAGCGAACTGACGGCGAGAATGTAGAGCAAGCCGACATTGATGTCCGCCAGCACCGCCCCGGAGTTGAACGGAATTACCGCCCACGACATCAGCGCGACCGTGAAGGTCACGATCGGAGCGATTAGGAACAGGCCCTTGTTGGAAGCCGAAGGGATGATGGTTTCCTGCAGGAAAACCTTCAATCCGTCGGCAAAGCTCTGCAACAGGCCGAAGGGGCCGACCACGTTCGGGCCCTTGCGCAGCGCCATGGCAGCCCAGATCTTGCGGTCGACATAGATGATCATTGCCACGGCCAACATAAGCGGCAAGGCAATCAGCAGAATTCCGCAGATCGTGGCGATGAACCACGACCATTCGTAACTCAGCCCGAAGGACTGGAAGAAACTGGTCATTCCGCCGCCTCCGCGAACTCTTCGCCATGGAGCAGTTCGGACGAGCAGCGCTGCATCGTCTCACTTGCGCGGGCGATCGGATTGGTAAGGTAGAAGTCTTTGATCGGATAGCGGATTTCGCCTTCGATCTTAGCCTTCGCGTCGCCCTTTGGCAGGTCGCTGCCATAGTCGGCAAGACCTTCTTCACCAAGAGCGGGAACTTCCGCGATCATGGCGGACTGAAGCTCGGTGAAACTGTCAAAACCAACGCTCACGCCCAGCGCGTCGGCCAACGCACGCAGAATCGTCCAATCCTCACGGGCGTCGCCGGGAGCGAACACGGCCTTGTCGGCGAACTGAACGCGGCCTTCGGTGTTCACGTATGTCCCGGCCTTTTCGGTGAAGGCGGCTGCGGGCAGCACGATGTCTGCGGCATGTGCGCCCTTGTCGCCGTGATGGCCGATATAGACCTTGAGGCTGCCTTCAAAGGCACTGAAATCGACTTCATCGGCACCGAGGGCAAGCAGAACTGCAGGCTTCGCGGCCGCAAGATCCTTGATCCCACCGGACTGAGCAAAGCCCAGCATCAGCGCACCCATCCGGGCGGCGGCCATATGCAGGACATTGAAGCCGTTCCAGTCCTGCTTCACGACCTTGAACTTGGCGGCAAGAGCAAGCGCGGCATCGTGCGCGCCGGCCGCAAGGCCTGCACCGCCAAGGATGATCGCCGGACGTTCAGCCGCCTTGAGAGCGTCAGAGGCTTCCTTTGGCAACTTGGCCAGAACCGAAACATCCGCGCCGAGGAAAGTCGCCGGATAGGTCGTTTCCCATTGCGGACCGACGATGAATATCTTCGCGCCGTTCTTGGCCGCCTTGCGCAGACGGACGTTCACCAGCGGAGCTTCCCAGCGCACATGGCTGCCGACGATCAGGACCGCATCGGCCTTCTCGATCCCGGCGAAGGTGGTGTTGAAGTTGACGGCGGCAAGGCTGGACACGTCATAGTCCATCCCCGTCTGACGGCTTTCGATCAGCGAAGAACCGCTGGCCTTGAGCAAAGCCTTGGCCGCGAACATCGTCTCGCAATCGAGCATGTCACCCGCCACGGCAGCGATGCTATTGCCCGGCTTGGCAGATGCAATTGCCTTGAAGGCTTCGTCCCAGCTTGCCTGTTCAAGCTTGCCCTTCTTGCGGATCCACACACGGTCGAGGCGGCGGCGGGTGAGTCCATCCACCTGGAAGCGTGCCTTGTCGCTCAGCCATTCCTCATTCACGTCATCATTGACGCGCGGGAGAATGCGCAGGGCTTCACGGCCGCGGCTGTCGATCCGGATATTGGAACCAACTGCGTCGGAAACGTCGATCGACAGCGTCTTCTTCAGCTCCCACGGACGCGCTTCAAAAGCGTAGGGCCGCGAGGTGAGTGCACCGACCGGACACAGATCGATCACATTGGCCGAAAGCTCATGCTTGGCCGCACGTTCGAGATAGGTCGAGATCTGCATCGCCTCGCCGCGATAGAGCGCGCCGATCTCGTCCACGCCGGCGATCTCTTCCGAGAAACGCACGCAGCGGGTGCAGTGAATGCAGCGGGTCATCACTGTCTTGATCAGCGGACCCATGTATTTTTCGGTGACCGCGCGCTTGTTCTCATCATAACGCGACGCGCCGCGCCCATAGGCAACGGACTGGTCCTGCAGGTCGCATTCGCCGCCCTGATCGCAGATCGGACAATCGAGCGGGTGGTTGATGAGGAGGAACTCCATCACCCCTTCCCGCGCCTTCTTGACCATCTCGCTGTCAGTGCGGATTTCCTGGCCCTCACCTGCCGGCAGCGCACAGCTGGCCTGCGGCTTGGGCGGCCCAGGCTTCACTTCGACAAGGCACATGCGGCAATTGCCGGCAATCGACAGCCGTTCGTGATAGCAGAAACGCGGAATTTCCTTGCCCGCGGCCTCACAGGCCTGGAGCACGGTTGCCCCTGCGGGGACTTCCACTTCGATGCCGTCTACGGTGAGCTTGGGCATTACTGATTAACCTCGGAACTATCGGCCTCGGCCGGCGCACTGTTGTTGGATGCATGCCACAGGGCTTCACCCAACCAGATACGCAGCGAGGACGGATCGATCTGCAATTGCCGCCCTTCGGGAATGCACCCCGACAGGGACGGCATCAACTCGTTGATGGCCTGTTTTTCATCTTCGGAACCAGCTGGGGTGCGGAAGTAGAAATCGGCGTTGTAGGGATCTTGCGATACGACACAATCGGCAAGTTCCAGCACGGTGGAAACATATGCGTCGCCTTCGGAAAGCGGAAAAGTCCGTTCGCCAATGACATTGCCGGGCATCACCCAACTCGCTTCAGCAGGATAGCGATCAAAATAGGCTTCCTGAAGCAACCACTGGCGCACGCCCGCCGAATAGAAGTGGAGCGAAACACCGCTATTGTTGGTGCTGGCCACTCGACGCAAGCAATCGCTGAACCCGAAGACGCGCATCGCCTTCTCGGTATCGGTGCCAATCTGCTTGAAATCCCGGAACCCAAGGTCGGTCTTCTGCAGCAGGTCGAGCGACTTCTCGTTCGAGCGATTATAGAGACAGCGCGTGAACTGCCCCATCATCGCCTTGCTGCGATCCTTGTTCACCTGAGACATTTTCTTCAGGTCGAAGGTTTTGCGCGGCTCCAGCGGAAACTGGTTCTTGCGCTTGATACGCGAATTGAGCGGCGTGAAGTCGTCGTTGTTCGACTGCGCCGCAACCGGCGCTGAAATCAGCACCGTCGCACAACCAAGAGCAAGCAGGAGCCGCTTCACTCTGCAGCCTCCTGCATCGAGGCGGAACGTTCGACAATCCGGCGTTCGATCTCGGGGCGGAAATGCCTGATCAGGCCCTGGATCGGCCATGCTGCTGCGTCGCCAAGGGCGCAGATCGTGTGGCCTTCAACTTGTTTGGTCACCTGGAACAGCATGTCGATTTCCTCGACATCCGCATCGCCGGTGCGCAGGCGTTCCATTACGCGCCACATCCAGCCCGTGCCTTCGCGGCACGGCGTGCACTGGCCGCAGCTCTCATGCTTGTAGAAATAGCTGAGGCGCGAAATGGCGCGGACAATGTCGGTGGACTTGTCCATCACGATCACGGCGGCCGTGCCGAGGCCCGAACCGAGTTCACGCAGACCGTCGAAATCCATCGGCGCGTCCATGATCTGGGCTGCTGGAACCAGCGGAACCGACGAACCGCCGGGGATCACGGCGAGCAAATTGTCCCACCCGCCGCGAATGCCGCCGCAGTGCTTTTCGATCAGCTCGCGGAACGGGATGCTCATCGCTTCCTCGACCACGCAGGGCTTTTCGACATGGCCGGAAATCTGGAAGAGCTTGGTGCCCTTGTTGTTATCGCGGCCGAAGCTGGAGAACCACGCAGCCCCGCGGCGCATGATCGTGGGAGCGACTGCGATCGATTCCACATTGTTCACAGTGGTCGGGCAGCCATAGAGACCAGCGCCCGCCGGGAACGGAGGCTTGAGGCGCGGCTGCCCCTTCTTGCCTTCGATGCTTTCGATCATCGCGGTTTCTTCACCGCAGATATAGGCGCCCGCGCCGCGATGGACGAAGACATCGAAATCATAGCCCGAACCGGCAGCGTTCTTGCCCAGCAGACCGGCGGCATAGGCTTCGTCACGCGCGGCCTGCAGCGTTTCCGCTTCGCGGATATATTCGCCGCGAATGTAGATGTAGGCGGCACGCGCCCGCATCGCGAAGCCAGCCACCAGCGCACCTTCGATCAGCTTATGCGGATCGTGGCGGATAATCTCGCGGTCCTTGCACGATCCCGGTTCGGATTCGTCGGCATTGATCACGAGGAAGCTCGGCTTGGGGTTGCCGTTCTGATCCTTGGGCGGTTCCTTGGGCATGAAGCTCCACTTCATGCCGGTGGGGAAGCCTGCACCGCCACGCCCGCGCAGACCCGAGGCCTTGATTTCCTCGATGATCGCTTCCGGACCCTTGGCGAGGATGTCCTTCGTATTGTCCCAATCGCCGCGCGCCTGCGCAGCCTTCAGGTTCCATGGCTGGAACCCGTAGAGATTGGTGAAGATGCGGTCCTTGTCAGCCAGCATCAGATATACCCCTGCCAGAACAGCACGCCCGCGACTGCAAACAGCATCACGAACGAAGCGATCTTGATAAGTCCGGTGAACATCTTCCAGGCCAGAAAGCCCACAAGAAGCGCACCGCCGATGGTAATCGCCGTGGCCATTACCATTCACCCCGATAGTCGTGGTTTTCCTTGACCATCGCGGCCAGCGAAGTCGGCTCGCCAACCGGCTCCACCGTGTGGCGGCCAGGAAGCTGTGTGCCCGCCTTGGGCGTTTCGCCCTTCGCCAGCGCATCGAGAACCTTGTCGAAGCTCTCGACCGTCAGATCCTCGTAATTGTCGTCATTGATCTGGACCATGGGTGCGGAGGCGCAATTGCCCATGCATTCCACTTCGGTGAGGGTCCACAGACCGTCATCGGTGGTGTGGCCCTTGTGCATGCCGCGCTTTTTGCAGGCCGACAGGATATCGTCGCTGCCGCGCAACATGCAGGGCGTCGTGCCGCAGACCTGCACATGGTAGCGGCCCACCGGAACGAGGTTGTACATCGTGTAGAAGGTCGCGACTTCGACTACGCGGATGATCGGCATGTCGAGATAGGCCGCGACATATTCCATCACCGGGATCGGCAGCCAGCCCTGCGTATTCGTTTCCGCACCGACCTGGCGCTGAGCCAGATCGAGCAGCGGCATCACGGCAGAGCGCTGGCGGCCGGCCGGATAGCGGGCAACCACTTCCTTCGCCTTTTCAGCGTTTTCCGCATTCCACGCAAAACCACCCCAGCGCGCGCGCAGTTCGGGGGTATCAGGTTCGAGATGACGGTCAGCCATTAGCGGATGAACTCCACGCGAGAGCACTTGTCGCCCTCGAACGAATAGACGGCAATCACATCGAACGGCTCGACCATATCCGAACCATCGGTGGCCGGCCCGCGCGTGACGTGTTCGCGAAAGATGACATAGCTGCCGATCGCCTGCTTCTCGACGATCTCGGCATGGTTGTCAGGCCAGCGGGCGAAGGCCGCGGCAAGGCCCGAACGCGTGCCCTCCTTGCCTTCGCGCACCACGTCGCCGCGATAATTCGCCTCGCAGGCATCGTCGGTCATGTAGGAAACGTAGAGGTCCACGTCCTGCGCGTTATAGGCCGCGATCATTGCTTCGGCGGTTGCAAGATTGCTCAACGGTCACACTCCCCGAACACAACGTCGATCGCGCCGAGAATGGCGGTCGCGTCGGGCAGCATGTGGCCCTTGCTCATGAAATCCATCGCCTGAAGGTGGCTGAAGGCCGTCGGGCGGATCTTGCAGCGATAGGGCTTGTTGCTGCCATCGCTCACCAGATAGACGCCGAATTCGCCCTTGGGGCTTTCCGTCGCGACATAGACTTCGCCCGCCGGGACATGGAAGCCTTCGGTATAGAGCTTGAAGTGATGGATCAGTGCTTCCATCGACTGCTTCATTTCGCCGCGCTTGGGGGGCGAGACCTTACGGTCGCTGGAGCAGATCGGGCCTTCCGGCATTTCAGCCAGACACTGCTTCATGATCCGGGCCGACTGGCGCACTTCTTCCACGCGGACCATGAACCGGTCATAGCAGTCCGAATTGGTGCCGACGGGGATTTCGAAATCCATCCGGTCATAAACGTCGTAAGGCTGCGCGCGGCGAAGATCCCACGGGATACCGGCAGCGCGGATCATCGGGCCGGAAAAGCCCCAGGCCAGAGCATCTTCCTTGCTGACGACGGCAATATCGACATTGCGCTGCTTGAAGATGCGGTTGTCGACCACGAGCGACATGGCATCTTCGAACAGTTCCGGCAGGCGCGTGTCGAGCCAGTCGGCAATGTCCGTCAGCAGCTTGAGCGGCACGTCCTGATGAACACCGCCCGGGCGGAACCACGCGCTGTGCATACGGGCGCCCGAAGCACGTTCGAAGAAGTTGAGGCAATCCTCGCGAATTTCGAACAGCCACAGGTTCGGTGTCATCGCGCCCACGTCCATCACATGCGAACCCATGTTCAGCATGTGATTGCAGATGCGGGTCAGTTCCGCGAACAGCACGCGCAGATATTGGGCGCGCAGCGGAACTTCGACGTTCAGCAGCTTCTCGATCGCCAGGACGTAGCTGTGCTCCATCGCCAGCGGCGAACAATAGTCGAGCCGGTCGAAGTATGGCAGCGCCTGCAGATAGGTCTTGTGCTCGATCAACTTTTCGGTGCCGCGATGCAGCAGGCCGACATGCGGATCGATCCGTTCGATGATCTCGCCGTCGAGTTCCATAACCATGCGCAGCACGCCGTGCGCCGCCGGGTGCTGAGGCCCGAAATTGATCGTGTAATTGGTGATTGTCTCGTCGCCGGTGGTCGGCGCGACATCGAGCTGGAGGCCGGTGCTCATGAACACACCCATTCGCCGGAGTAAGACTGGACCTTGCCGTCGGCAGAGCCGACCGTCACGTTTGCGGGGCGGCTTTGCGCCGTCCCAGCGGCCGGCTTGACGCTGACAGTCACGCCCTGGCCGCTGAAGGTAGTGCCAGCGCGGATCGCTTCGAAGCCGCCCGGCGCCCCGTTGAGGGTAATCACCGTTTTGCCTAGAAGCACGAACGCCCTGCCACGGGTGGCCGGATCGCGCATGGCAGCAGACTTGATCAGCATCTTGCCGTCAGCGACGAAGCTGCAATCACCCTCGCGCAGACCAAGATTGACCTTGGCCACATCGCTCAACGACTCAAGCTTCGTCACATCGGTTCCCGCCGGAATGGTAGCCGGAGCCGGCGGGGCATAGACCTGCCCGGGGCGGGCAGGCGTTCCCGCCTGGGCTGAAGGCACACTCCCCGCGCCAGGCGAAGCGGTGGGCACGGAAAGCTCGATCGGAGCCGCTTCAGGCTCTTCCTGCTGGCTCTTGACGAGGTTGCAGCCGGTCAAACCAAGGGTGATGAACGCCAGCGGCATCGAACTGCGAAGAAGCACGGAAAGCGTCACTTGCCTTCCCCTTCGGCTTTCTCATCGCCCGGCAAAACGTATTTCGCGCCTTCCCAGGGGCTCATGAAATCGAATTGCCGCAAATCCTGCGCCAGCTCGACCGGTTCGTAAACAACGCGCTTTTCCTCTTCGGAATAACGCAGTTCCTGATAGCCGGTGAGCGGGAAGTCCTTGCGGAAAGGATGCCCTTCGAAGCCGTAATCGGTGAGGATGCGGCGAAGGTCGGTATTGCCGTCGAACAACACCCCATACATGTCGAACACTTCGCGTTCGAGCCATCCTGCATTCGGCCAAAGCGTCGTCACGGTCGGCACCGGAGTGTTCTCGGCCGCGCGGCACTTCACCAGAATGCGGTGGTTCTTCGTTACAGACAACAGCATGTAGACGACCTCGAACCGCTCCTCACGGCTCGGATAGTCGACACCGGCAATTTCCATCAGCTGCTGGTATTCATGACCATCGCGCAGCAGGCGAAGGGCGTCTTCCACTTTCTCGCGCACCACGGAAAGCACGATTTCGCCATGCTCTTCCTTCGCGTGGATGAGCATATCGCCCAGCGCGCCAGCCAGCGTGTCGGCAATCCCGTCGATCTGGGCGATCTTCGGGGCTGAATGCAGGACCTTTGCCATCCTTACCTCTCGATCGTGCCGACGCGGCGGATCTTACGCTGCAGTTGCATCACGCCGTAAAGCAGCGCCTCGGCAGTCGGTGGGCAGCCCGGGACGTAGATGTCCACCGGCACAATGCGATCGCAGCCACGCACCACCGAATAGGAATAATGGTAATAACCGCCGCCATTGGCGCAGCTGCCCATCGAAATCACATATTTGGGTTCCGACATCTGGTCGTAAACCTTGCGCAGCGCCGGTGCCATCTTGTTGCACAGCGTGCCGGCCACGATCATCACGTCGCTCTGGCGCGGGGAGGCGCGAGGTGCGGCACCGAACCGCTCCATGTCATAGCGCGGCATGTTCACGTGGATCATTTCCACGGCGCAACAGGCCAAACCGAAGGTCATCCACCACAGCGAGCCTGTACGGGCCCACTGGAACAATTCTTCCGTCGACGTAACAAGGAAGCCCTTGTCGCTGACTTCAGCATTCAGGCTATCGAAGAAGGCCTGATCCGGCGCGGTCATCGCGCCTGCATTGGCCAGTCCCGCCTTTTGGGGTTCGATCACTCCCATTCCAGCGCTCCCTTCTTCCACGCATAGGCAAAGCCGATCACAAGTTCTCCCAGGAACACCATCATCGTGATCCAGCCCGGCCAGCCCGTCACATCCAGGCTGACAGCCCAGGGAAACAGGAACGCCGCTTCAAGGTCGAAGATGATGAACAGGATCGCCACCAGATAGAAGCGCACGTCAAACTGGCTTCGCGGATCTTCGAACGCGGGGAAGCCGCATTCATATTCGCTAAGCTTTTCCGCATCGGGATTATGCGCCCCGGTAAGCCGCGCGACCCCCATGGGAAGGAACACGAAGGCAGCCGACAGACCCAGCGCGATGGCAAGGAAAATCAGGATCGGCAGATATTGAGACAGATCGACCACGGACGATTCCCGTAAAGCGGAGACAGTTAGAGTCGGCCCGCCTCTAGGCCTTGCCCAAGCAGGGTGCAAGGCCGGAGCGGGCCAAATTCGGGTTGAAATCAGCCATCCTTCCCCAGCCTTGGACGCGAGGCGCGGCTTCCCGCCTGTTCATTTGCGCAACAACATCTTTAGCGCCCGCCTCGTTGCGGCCCCATATGGCGGCTTGAGACCTGACAAGGCTGCTACATCCCATCGGGGCTGCCGATAGATCGCCCGCGTATGGCTGAATGCATGAAAGCCTTCCGGGCCGTGATAATTGCCCATACCCGAAGGACCGATGCCGCCAAACGGCAGATCGTCCTGCGCGATATGCAGGATCACATCGTTCACGGTCACGCCGCCGGATATAGTTCTGGCAAGCACCTGCTCTTGCTCAGCCCTATCCTCGCCGAAATAATAGAGTCCCAGAGGACGGTCATGCGCGTTGACATAGGCGATGGCTTCATCAGTGGAACGATAAGTCATCACCGGCAGGACCGGGCCGAAGATTTCCTGCTGCATCACTTCCATGTCATCGTTCACATTGCGCAGGATGGTCGGCGGTAATTTGCGGTCATTGCCGCCCGAAAAATCTTCTTCCGCAGGATTGACCACGATTGCTTCAGCGCCTTTCGCGGCGGCATCCGCGATCAGCCCTTCAAGGCGCTGAAAGTGCTGGTCATTGACGATAGTGGTGTAATCCTCATTCGCCAGGATTGTCGGATAAAGCGCCCCGACGCACCCTGCGAGCACAGCGATGAAATCCTCTTCCCGCTCTTCGGGCACCAGCAGATAATCCGGGGCGAGACAGACCTGCCCGGCGTTCATAAGCTTGCCGATGGCGATCCGTTCGGCCGCACGCTTTATATCCGCGCTACGCCCCAGAAAAACCGGTGATTTACCGCCCAGTTCCAGCGTAACCGGCACAAGGTTACTGGCGGCCGCCTCCATCACCTTGCGCCCGGTTGCTGTCGAACCAGTGAAAACCAGGTGGTCGAACGGCTTTGTGGTAAATGCCGCGGCCACGTCAGGCCCACCTGTCACAACCGCGGCTTCTTCGGGGGCAAAGTATCGCGCGACAAGGTCTGCCATCAATCCTGAAGTGCGTTCGGTGAACTCGCTGGGCTTCAGCATCACGCGGTTGCCCGCGGCAAAAGCCTGGATCATCGGTCCGAAGCTAAGACCGACCGGAAAGTTCCATGGTGAAATTACGCCAACGACACCCTTGGGCTCATGTCGAACCTCTGCCCTTCCCCCGATAAGTCCCAACGGAAAGGTTGCCTTGCGCCGCTCCGGCCGAGTCCAGCGCTTCAGGTTTTTGAGGCAATATTTGCCGAGGCTGACGGCAGGCAGCATGTCGGTGAGCATGGAAAGGTCGCGGCTGCGATTGCCGAAATCGGCGCTCATCGCTGCAGCGAGTTCGTCGCCATGATCCACCAGCAAGGCAATCGCGCGCCTGATCCGGTCCGCCCTCACCCCGAGTGATTCTGGCCGCTTCGCCTCGAAATCCATGCGCTGCAACTTCAGCAAGTCGGTGATTTCATGGTCTTGCAATGAGTTCATCGCGCCAAACCCCCAGGCCACGGTCAATCAGCCAGCTGAATGATTTGATTCCGCCGCACTGCAACATTACATCGTTAAATGTCCTCGTCTTCTTAAGCGAAAGGCCGATATTCTGCCATGTCCGAGTTTTCTGCCAACGATCCGATCGTCATCCTTTCCTATGCGCGCACGCCGATGGGCGGGATGCAGGGCGCCCTGTCAGATGTTTCAGCAACTGACCTCGGCGCAACGGCCGTAAAGGCGGCTGTCGAACGCGCCGGCGTGGCGGGCGAAGATATTGAACGCCTCTACATGGGCTGCGTGCTGCCTGCGGGCCTTGGGCAGGCGCCAGCACGTCAGGCGGCCCTGAAGGCCGGCCTGCCCAAGTCCGTTCAGGCCACCACTGTCAACAAGGTCTGTGGCTCCGGTATGCAAACCGTGATCATGGGGTCCGAGGCTCTCGCTGCGGGCAGCGTGGACGTGATCGTCGCTGGCGGGATGGAGAGCATGACCAATGCCCCGTACCTGCTTAAGAAGCACCGCTCCGGCGCACGCCTCGGCCACGATACCGCCTATGACCACATGTTCCTCGATGGTCTGGAAGACGCCTATGAAGCGGGTGCCGCCATGGGCAGCTTCGCGCAGGACACGGCGAATGAGTACCAGCTCACCCGCGAAGCAATGGACGATTATTCGATTGAAAGCCTGCGCCGCGCCAATGCCGCCATCGCCAGCGGCGCCTTTGCCGGTGAAGTTGTTCCGGTAACCTACTCCACCCGCGCCGGCGAGGTGACCGTGGATATTGACGAACAGCCCGGTAAGGGCCGCCCGGAGAAGATCCCGCAACTGCGCCCAGCATTCGCCAAGGACGGCACGATTACGGCAGCAACGTCCAGTTCAATTTCCGATGGCGCCGCCGCTGTGGTTCTGACCCGCGAGAGCGTCGCGAAGGCCAAGGGCCTTGCCCCGGTCGCCAAGGTTGTCTCCATGGCGGCCCATGCCCATGATCCGCGCCTGTTCACCACTGCGCCTGTCGGTGCGATCCAGAAGGCGCTCGACAAGGCCGGCTGGACGATCGACGACGTCGATCTGTTCGAAGTGAACGAAGCCTTTGCTTGTGTCGCCATGTTCGCCATGCACGATCTGGGCATCCCGCATGACAAGATCAACGTGAATGGCGGCGCCACGG
This sequence comes from Erythrobacter sp. SG61-1L, assembly GCF_001305965.1. Classification (NCBI taxonomy): domain Bacteria; kingdom Pseudomonadati; phylum Pseudomonadota; class Alphaproteobacteria; order Sphingomonadales; family Erythrobacteraceae; genus Erythrobacter; species Erythrobacter sp. SG61-1L. The sequence continues at coordinate 954,646 of NZ_JXQC01000003.1, read as the reverse complement.
CCCTTGGCCACCCCATCGGCGCCAGCGGCACACGCATCATCGTGACCCTGCTCAATGCCCTGAAAAGCCAAGGGAAGAAGCGCGGCATCGCTTCGCTTTGCATCGGCGGCGGCGAGGGCACGGCAGTGGCAATTGAGTTGATCTGACCCCAATCGGGGGAGAACTTCGGCGCGGGCTGCGCCAAAGCAGACGATTTATGTTAATTTGCCGGTCTCTTTGAAAAAAGGGAGAGGCAATAATGAGAAAAATCGCGTTGCTTTGCGTGGCCTTCGTCTTGGCCGCTTGTTCCGGGACCGATGGCGAAAGTCAGACTTCGGCCCCGGAAACGCCTAAAACACCCGAAGAAGCTGCATTGGGGACTTATGAAGTCACTCAGGCGGACGGAACCAAGATGACCTCCGTCATTTCCGCAGACCGGACCTACACCGATGCCATTCGCGGCGAAGTCGTCGAATGGGGAAGCTGGGAAATCAAGGACGGGAAGACCTGTTTCATGCCTGAAACAGAAGGCAAGGAGCCGGCCTGTTATACCGACAGCGAACCGGACGCAGACGGAGCCTTCACCTCGACACCGGACGATGGTGACCCGGTGCAGGTGCGCAAGCTCAGCTAGATTCCGCCTGATCTAACGAAAGGCTCAGGGTTCGCCGGCACCCCAAAGGCGCTGCTGGCGGACCCACCCTTTGCGGCCATCGACATCCAGTTCGCACCAGCCACCGTCGCAATCACCCAGAGTTCCCACAACGCCGGGCTCTGCGTTCCAGAGCAAGGCGCCATTATCGCTCGGCCCGTCGCGCATCGGGGCAAGGCCTTTGCCAATTACCAGCGCGGTGCGTTCCGGGCTGAGCAAGCGGGCAACCACCCAGCCCTGCGCTCCATCGGGATCGCGGATCAGACGCCAGCCTTCCTTGATCCGGATGACCTTCACCGGGAGCTGAACCCGGCGATAGACCCAGTCGATCTGATACTCCTCGCTTGGCCCAACACGCATGTTGACCTCTTTCGATCGCATGGATGCCCAATAGGGCACATCCCTGTCCTGCGCGGCGGCCGGAACGGCAAGTGCGGTGAAAAAGGCAATCGAGGCAAGTCTGGCGAGGAATCGCATTCACCGTCCATAACCCCCGTCGCCGTAACGCTTCAAGCGTGCAAACGGGTGCTTGACCGTCCCACTATGGGCGCATAGCGCGCTAAGCATGACCGACAGCACTTCTTCAGCAGCCTCGCCCGACTCCCCTCGCCGCGTTGGCGGCAAGCCGCGCGTAATCGTCACCCGCCATCTGCCCGGTGTTGAACCGCGCATGGCCGAACTGTTCGACGCCGTGCTCAACCCGGAAGATCGCCAGTTCACGCGTGACGAATTGATCGCCGCGATGCAAGATTGCGATGTGCTGGTGCCCTGCGTTACCGACAAGATCGATGCGGCAATGATTGAGGCAGCGGGTGACCGGATGGGCCTGATCGCCAATTTCGGCGCCGGGGTGGACCATCTGGATCTCCATGCCTGCCAGTCTCGCAAGATCATGGTCACCAATACGCCGGGTGTGTTCACCGAAGATACGGCGGACATCACCATGGCGCTGATCCTGTGTGCGTCGCGTCGCCTGTCCGAAGGTGTCCGCATGGTTGCGGCCAATGAATGGCCCGGCTGGTCCCCCTCGCATATGCTGGGCCGTACCCTGCGCGGCAAGGTTCTGGGCATTGTCGGCATGGGTCGCATCGGCCAGGCACTGGCTCACCGCGCCCGCGCCTTCGGCATGCAGGTGGTGTACAATAACCGCCGCCGCCTGCCCGATGCGCTGGAAACGATCCTTGGCGCCGAGTTCGAACCCGATCTGGACCGAGTGATTTCCGCCTCGGACTATCTCTCGCTCAATTGCCCGGTCACTGCGGAAACCAAGGGCATGCTCAATGCCCAGCGCATCGCGGCAATGAAGCCCGGTTCCTTCGTGATCAATAGCGGCCGTGGCGACCTGATCGACGAGGACGCCCTGATCGACGCTCTGCGCAGCGGCCATCTGGGCGGCGCTGGACTGGACGTGTTCCTCAATGAACCGAATATCGATCCACGCTTCGTCGATCTGCCCAATGTCGTGGCCCTGCCCCATCTTGGCAGCGCGACGCTGGAAGGCCGGACCGCCGCGGGCGAAAAGATCATCCGCAATATCCAGAGCTGGGCCGACGGCCATTCCCCGCCGGACCGGGTCGTGGTTGGCCTCGGCTAGGGCCCGCAAACCGGCGTGCCGCCCGATAGCGGCACACATCCGCAATTTTGTGGCTCCGGCGCTTGAATGCCGGACAAATTCCGTCCTAGACGGCGACGCGTAAGGCAAGCCCACAGGGATGGGCGCAGGGGGAGTACCAAAAGGATGATCCGCAAACTTCTTGCGGGGATGGCACTGGCCGTCCTTCCGGCAGCAGCTTTCGCTCAGGATCCCTATGCGGCGGCTGGTGACAGTGGCGATACGGCTTGGATCCTCGTTTCCTCCGCCCTCGTCCTTCTCATGTGCCTGCCCGGCCTCAGCCTTTTCTATGGCGGCCTCGTTCGCGCCAAGAACTTCCTTTCCGTCGCGCTTCAGTGTGGCGCCGTGGCCGCCGTTGCCTCGCTGCTGTGGGTCGTTGCCGGCTACACGCTGGCATTCGGCAATGTCACCAATGGCTGGATCGGCGCGGGCAATGCCTGGATGCTGATCGATCTCGGCAATGTCCGCGAGGGCCTGTCGATCCCCGAAAGCACTTTCGCGCTGTTCCAGCTTACCTTTGCCGCCATCACACCTGCCCTGATGGTCGGCGCGTGGGTCGACCGCGCCCGTTTCGGCTGGGTGGTTGGCTTCTGCGCCTTGTGGAGCCTCGTGGTCTATGCGCCAGCGGCCCACTGGATCTGGGGCGGCGGCTGGCTGGCTTCGACCATGGGCACGCTGGATTTTGCGGGCGGGATCGTGGTCCACACAACGGCGGGCATTTCCGCGCTGGTCATCGCGCTGCTGCTGGGCAAGCGGCAGGGCTTCCCCGGCACGGCCATGCTGCCTCATGCCCCCGGCCTGACCATGATCGGTGCCATGTTGCTGTGGGTCGGCTGGTTCGGCTTCAATGGCGGCTCCGCCCTTACGGCAACCGATGACGCATCCACGGCCATCATCAACACCCATGTCTCGGCTTCGGCCGCCGCGCTGGTCTGGGTGCTGATCGAACGATACACATTCGGCAAGCCTACCAGCGTGGGCTTTGCCACCGGCGCCATTGCCGGCCTGGCGACGATCACGCCTGCGGCGGGCTTCGTCTCGCCCGGTGCCGCGATCCTCTTCGGCGTTCTGGCAGCCGTGGTCTGCTATGGTGCAATCCACCTCACCAAGCTGAAGCTCAAGATCGACGATTCGCTCGACGTATTCGCCGTTCACGGTGTCGGCGGCATGCTCGGATCGCTGTTGCTCGGCATTTTCATCTCGCCCGCGCTGGGCGGCACTGGCTTCCCGGAAGGGCTGAACTTGGTGACGATGATTTCCGCACAGGTCGTGGGCGTAGTCGCCGTGGCGATCTGGTCTGCCATCGCCACGGTCCTGCTCGCGCTGGGCGTCTCGTTCCTGCTGCCGATGCGTGTCGGCCCGGAAGAGGAAACCGAAGGCCTGGACATTACAAGCCATGGCGAACGGGGGTGGGAATTCGACTGATCCTGCCTATCTTGAACCTGGAAACTCAGGAGGTTCAAGATGAAGGGATTTGTCGACGACATCGAGAAACTGACGCTGGAAAACCAAGATTTCCGGCGCGTCCTCTATACCGGCCATAACCTTCAACTGGTGGTGATGACGATCCGTCCGGGCGAGGAAATCGGCTTGGAAGTCCATGACGACCGTGACCAGTTCTTCCGTATTGAATCCGGCAAGGGAACCATCACCATCGACGGAGTGGCGCATGAGGTTGAGGATGATGACGGGATCATCGTTCCTCAGGGCGCTGAACATAATGTGGCCTGCCGAGGTGAAGAGCCGCTGAAACTGTACACCATCTACGGTCCGCCCGAGCATCGCGACGGCACAGTTCACAAGACCTGCGACGATGCCCATGCGGACCATGAGCATTTTGACGGGAAGACTACCGAATAGGGTCTTTGGGCAAATTGGCGGCAAGTAGTTCGACAACCTGACGGACACCGTCTGCCGTACCGCCATAGCCGAAATGGGTCACATCGAGTTCAACCGCCAGATCGGATTCCTCAGGCAATCCGCGTGCCGCCCGCTTGCTGACGATGCCGTCATGGGCTGACCATACGGCTATCGTCGGCACGGGCGGCTTCGACACGAATTCCGGATCTTCCGGTATTTCGTCCACCGTGTGATCGTTGATGAGATTGTAGAGTTTCCACGCTCGGTTGCTGTGGCGATTTCCGGAAAACGGGCTACCCAGTGTGACGACCTGCGCGACGAGATCCGGAATACGATGGGCCAGCGCCCGGGCGAAGATTCCGCCAAGGCTCCACCCCAATAGTATAACCTTGCGCCCTTCCTGCCCGGCAATGGCCGCAATGCGGGCCTCAAGCGCTTCAAGCAAGCCTGGCCGCAGACCAAGGTTAAACCCTTGATCCCAGCCATGTGCGTGGAAACCCGCCCGGTCGAGCGAGCGGCGCAGCAACGCAGTGGAAAGATCGTCCGTCGTGAATCCGGGCAGAACCATGACTGGCCAGCCCTTGCCCTCGCCCACGCAGTCCACCGCTTCACGCAGAGGGCTGAGACCAAGCGGAACAACGGCAGCCGCCTCGTTCAGCAATCGCCAGAACGGCGGAAGCTGGGCGTCATCGGCGCCACCATCCACGCTGTAGTGCCTTTCCGCCTCAGTCCCCGGTCAGGATACGGTCGACCAGTTCCTTCACCGTCGGGGTGAAGTTGTTGGAATAGAACGGATCCTGCTTGAACCGATAGGCCGCGTGGCCAGCGAACATCAGGTTGCGATCCACCTCACCGCCATGGGCGATATCCTGCAAGGTCTTCTGGATACAGAAGCTACGCGGATCGGCCAGACGGCCAGTGGTGTAATCGTCATGGTCTTTCCATGCCGAGAAACCGCAATGCGACAGGCAGCCCATGCAATCGGCTTGATCCTGCCTGATTTCGTTCCGCTCTTCAGGTCCGACGAACACGACCGTATCGTCCGGCGTCTTGAGCGCTTCGGTGAAGCCCTGCGACGCCCAAATCCGGGCACGCTCCAGATCCTTGGGCGCGACCCAGAAATTCTTGCCCTTCACGCCAACATCGAGTTGCACCGTGTGCTCACCCGCTTCGACGCGCGAATAGGGGATCTGGCGTTCAGACCGGGCTTCGAGGTTCAGCAGGAAGGGGTTCTTCACTGCCGAGCTGTAGAAGCCGGTGGGAGAAAACTTGTGCAGCAGCACATCACCCGGCTCCAGCGTGCGCAGTGCATCCTTCCACTGCTGCGGGATCGGGCTTTCATGCGTCAGAAGCGGACGCGTGCCGTACTGGAAAGCAATGCTGCCCAGTTCGGGATTGTCGATCCAGTCGTTCCATTCGCGAAGGAACCACACACCGCCGGCCATGATGATCGGCACATCGTCCGAAATGCCTTCCGCGCGCATGGTTTCGCGCAGCAGCTTTACGCGGGGATAGGGATCTTCCGGCTTGGTCGGGTCTTCGGCATTCGACAGGCCGTTATGCCCGCCGGCCAGCCAGGGATCTTCATAGACCACCGCAGCCATCAGTTCGCTGACCTTGCTGTAGGAACGCTTCCACAGTGCGCGGAATGCACGTGCAGAACTGATGATCGGCAGGTAATTGACGTTGAAGCGCGCGGCGATCTCGGCCAGCTTATAGGGCATGCCAGCGCCGCAGGTGACGCCCGTCACAAGCCCGCGGGTCTTTTCCAGCACGCCTTCCAGAACGGCCTGAGCGCCGCCCATTTCCCACAACACGTTGATGTTGATCGCGCCCTTGCCGCTGGCAACGTCATAAGCGCGGCGCACCTGTTCGACCGCGCCGTCAATCGCATAGCGGATCAGCTGCTCGTGCCGTTCGACGCGCGTGCGCTGCGGATAGAGCTGGGGGATGATGTTGCCGTCCATGTCATAGGAATCGGCGTTCACCGCGCTCACCGTCCCGATGCCGCCCGCAGCAGCCCACGCCCCCGAAGATGCGTGGTTCGTGGCGGAAACGCCCTTGCCGCCTTCGATCAACGGCCAGACTTCCCGGCCGCCATAGTTGATCGGCCGCAACCCTTTGAAGCTCATGTACGTTCCTAAATTAACCGCGCCAACTCACGAGGGGCTCTTTTCGTCCTTCTCCCCCGGCTGGCCGCAGGGTTCTATATCATATGGTTCGGGCCTGTCGCCCACCGCTTCGAATTGCGCGTAATAACCAGCAAGTTCGGGCTTACGAACAAATTCGACGAGGCGAAAGCCCACATGGTCAAATTCACAGAATAACAGTTTGGGCGCGATGCCGTGTTGATCTGCCGGACGATCCCGGTCGACCACGATCACCTGCGCACCGGGGCGAAGTGACGGGCGCAGACGCCACAGAAAGGCGTAAGGCTCCGAAACTTCGTGATACATGTGGATCAGGAACACTCGGTCAAAGCTGTTTTCAGGCAGTCGCGGATCGTCTTCCGCACCCAGCTTGATGGAGACATTATCCAGCCTCTCACGCTCGACACGAATGCCGAGGCGCTTGATCGCGGATTCGTCAATGTCCTGTGCCAGCACACGGCCGCGCGCGCCCACCTTCGCAGCAAGGCGCACTGTATAATAGCCTTCGCCCGCGCCAATGTCGGCCACGGTCATGCCCGGCTTGATATTGGCCAGTTCCATCACGGTCTGCGCCTCGCGCCGGTCATCGCGCGCCTGCTCGGAAGAAACACTGTTGCCGCCAAGATTGGACACAGGCCGATAGGCACGCGGAAATTCGCGCGCAGTTTCGGGCCTGTCCTTATCCTCCTGCTTGAACAGGTTGCAGCCGCCCGCAAGCAGCAGAACCCCAAGGCAGAAGGCGGCGCGCAATCTCACTCAACATCCTCCACTTCGACGGCTTCGCCCGTCACTCGTTGGGCAAGCGCGGCGGAAATGAAATCGTCGATGTCACCGTCCAGCACGTCATCAGGCGCCGTGGAGGTCGTGCCGGTGCGCAAATCCTTCACCATCTGATAGGGCTGCAGCACGTAAGACCGGATCTGGTGGCCCCACCCGATGTCGGACTTGGAGGCATGCTCATTGCTGGCCGCCTCCTCACGCTTGCGCATCTCTTCCTCGAACATACGCGCACGCAGCATGTTCATGGCGATTTCGCGGTTCTTGTGCTGCGAACGGTCAACCTGACTGGCGACGATGATGCCCGAAGGCACGTGCGTGATACGCACGGCCGAGTCCGTGGTGTTGACGTGCTGGCCGCCCGCACCGGATGCACGATAGGTATCGATCCTGAGATCTGCCGGGTTGATCTCGATGTCGATATTGTCGTCAATCACCGGATAAACCCACACCGAGCTGAAGCTGGTGTGGCGGCGGGCGGAGCTGTCATAGGGGCTGATGCGGACCAGGCGGTGAACCCCGCTTTCGGTCTTGGCATAGCCATAAGCGTTTTCCCCCTTGATCAGCAGCGTCGCGCTCTTGATCCCGGCCTGTTCGCCAGCGTGGTAATCCACAAGCTCCACCTTGTAGCCATGACGTTCCGCCCAGCGCGTATACATGCGCTGGAGCATTTCCGCCCAGTCCTGGCTTTCAGTGCCGCCGGCACCGGCGTGGATTTCCAGATAGGTATCGTTGGCGTCTGCCTCACCCGAAAGCAGGGCTTGCACCTTGTCCGCGTCGGCGCGGGATGCGAGCTGCTTGAGAGCATCAAGCCCTTCGCGCACGACATCCTCGTCACCTTCCATCTCGCCAAGTTCGACGAATTCGACGGCATTGGCCATTTCGGCCGAAATCTCGTTCACCGTGCCAATGGAGGCTTCGAGCCGGCGGCGTTCGCGCATCACGCTCTCGGCGTTCTTCGGATCGTCCCACAGCGTCGGGTCTTCAACCCGCGCGTTCAGTTCGTCGAGCCGCCTCACGGCGCGATCCCAGTCGAGCGAGCGGCGCACAAGCGCCAGAGCAGCTTCGATCCGGTCAATTTGGGCCTGCCCTTCGGCACGCATGGCAATCTTACTCCGCTAATCCAGCGGTCCGCTTAGCGGAAGACTGCCGATTGTAAAGCTGCGCCGCCAGAACTTGGCGGCGCCCTGCCATAAAGGCAGCTCAGCGCCCCTTGAGTTCCTTCACCTTGGCGAGCGTCAGGTTGACATGTTCCCGCCAGTCGAGATCGGAATGGGCGAACTTCACCTTGCCGTCCTTGCCGATCACATAGCTGGTGCGGTCGGAAAGGCCAGTATCCTGGCCGTTTCTGACGAACCCGACATCATAGGCCTTGATCACAGCCTTGCTGGCAGTCGCCACCGGGAACTTGTTGCGGCATTCTTCCTTCGAGAAACGCTTGAGGGTGGGCAGATCGTCAGCCGACATCCCCACCACCGTCGCACCCGCCTTGTGGAAATCCTCCATCGCTTCGGCAAATGCATTCGCTTCAAGCGTACAGCCTTGAGTGAAGGCCTTGGGGAAGAAATAGAGGACGACCGGCCCCTTCTTCAGCTCTTTCGAGAGGTCGAAGGTGAAACCCTTGCCTGCCAGAGCACCCTGCGTGACGAACGGCGGCGCCTTGCGGCCCTGGCTGAGTTCCGCAGAAGCCGCGCCGGGAAGCGCAAGGCAGGCTGCCATTACGGCCGTAGCGGCAAATTTGCGTGCGATCATCACCTGTTCTCCCCTGTGCGACGCGGCAAAGCTCTTACCTTAATAAAGGCCGCCCTGCTCTTCTGCGAAATTCTGCGGCTGGCCGGCCTCGGAACTGCCATCTGTAACGCCTTGCTGCGAGCCTTGTTCCCGCCTTCTGAGTTGGGCAATGATCAGGTCGCGCATTGCGTCGATCTCGTCCTGCAATGCGGCGCGGCGAGGCTCGGTGTCGGGCTTGAACGCCTCCCAGATCACGCTCGCCTTGGGATCGTCAGTCGGCCAGGCGCCGAACACGCGGCGGCCGGTAGCACGGTCGATCTTCACCATGCGGATACCTGCCGGGGCTTCGAACGGGCGCCCGGTCCAGCGATCACGGCTTTCCTTGACGAACTGCTTGAAGATCGGCGCCGCGATCGTGCCGCCCTGGGCATAACCACCCATGTTACGCGGCTTATCGAAGCCCATATAGACCCCGGCCACGATGTCGGGCGATCCACCCACGAACCAGACATTAGTCGGCCCGTTAGTGGTGCCCGTCTTGCCGAACAAAGGCATGTTGAGGTCGCGCAGGACCACTGCCGTCCCGCGTTGGACCACGCCTTCCAGCATATGCACCACCTGGAAAGCGGTGCGCGCATCCAGCACCTGTTTGCCCACCGGCTTCAGACGGGGCATCGCCTTGCCGTCCCATTGCGCCATATTGCAGCCGGTGCATTCACGCTGGTCCGCACGCCAGATCACCTTGCCGCGCCGATCCTGCACGAAGTCGATGGTGGTCTGGTTGAACTGCACGCCATGATTGACCAGCGCGGAATAGGCATTGACCATGCGCGCTACAGTCGTCTCGCCAGCGCCCAGCGAAACCGCAGGATAAGGTTCGTACTTGCCGATGCCCATCCGGTCGATCGTCTTGACCACATTGGGCATGCCTGAATCCATCGCGATATGCATGGTCATCAGGTTGCGCGACTGTTCGAGGCCCCAACGCATCGTATGTTCGCCGCCGCCACGAGAGCCGCCGAAGTTGCGGAAGCACTTCTCGCCCAGAGCAGCGCCCTGATAGTAACAATATTCCGCATCCGGCACCATCGTGGCCGGTGTCATCCCCTGATCCAGCCCAGTGGCGTAGACGAATGGCTTGATGGTCGAACCGGGCTGGCGCAGTGCCTGCGTGGCGCGGTTGAAGCTGTCGAGCCGGGGATCGAACCCGCCCTGCATTGCCAGGACGCGACCGGTATTGGGGTTCTCGGCCAGGAAGCCGCCGGAAATCTCCGGCACGCTGCGCACGCGCCAGCCATTGCCTTCCGGCGTGGCAGCAATCACGTCGCCTTCCTTCAGCTTGTCGGGCAGACCGACCAAAGGCGCTTCCTTGCCATCGGTGAAACCGATCCGGCCGGAACTACCCGAACGGGACGTCACCACCCCGACACGCCAGTTCAGATATTTGACTGACAGGAAGGAACTCTGGAGCTGTCCGCGCCAGTCACCCTTCGCCATGTCGATAGTTGCGATCGGGCCGCTCCAGCCTCTGGCCGACTGATAGCGCAGCAGGCCCGCACGCAAGGCATCGCTGCCCGCCTTCTGCAGTTCCGGATCAAGCGAAGTGCGCACCCACAGCCCGCCTGCATAGACGCTGTTCGGGCCATCCTTCGCCTGCTCGCCGAATTTGTCGATCAACTGGCGGCGCACGTCTTCCATGAAATAGCCGGCATCGACCGTGGTATATTCCGGCCGCTGAGTGACGAGGCCCAACGGCTGCGCCTTGGCGGCATCGGCCTGGGCGCGCGAGATGAAGTCGTTCTCCACCATCTCGTCCAGCACCCAGTTGCGGCGCTCGATCGCCGTGTCGTGATATTGCGGGCGGCCATAGCGTTCAGGTGCCTTGGGCAGGATCGCCAGGAAGGCAGCCTCGTGGAGCTGCAACTCGTTCACGTCCTTGCCGAAGTAAGCGCGCGAAGCGGCCTGCACACCAAAGCTGCGTCGGCCAAGGGGAATTTCGTTGAGGTAGAGTTCAAGAATCTGCTGCTTGGTCAGCACCCCTTCGATGCGGCGGGCGAGCAGCATTTCCTTCAGCTTGCGGGTGATCGAATATTCGTCCCCCACAAGGATGTTCTTGGCCACCTGCTGCGTGATGGTCGAACCACCCTTCGCGCGTTGGCCGCTGCCGATCTTGCTGACATAGTCGAACACCGCCCCGGCAAAACCGGTGATGTCCACGCCGCCATGCGTCCAGAACGTCTTGTCCTCGGCCGCGAGATAGGCGTTGATCAGCGGCTTGGGAAAATCGCGGAACTGCAATTGCACCCGTCGCTCGCGCGCATAGGAATCGACGATCTCACCGTCGATCCCGCGCACCATGGTGGGCAGCGGCGGTTCGTATTCCAGCAGCATCTTGGCGTCGGGCAGATTGCGCGCCAGCAGCAGCCAGATAAGCAGCCACAGCAGCAGCAGGGCGCCAATGGCCATGGTGGCCCAGCGGAATGCACGGCTCTGGCGCCAGTTTTCGCGCCACCAGGTCAGCACGCTGTGCGCTTCGCGGCGGATCCGGTAATGGATCGATTGCGGGGCGGATTGATCGGTCTCGCTCATGGTTGCGGGCGCCTTAGCACGGCGTGTTCGCCCGATGCCAGAAGGAAGCGCTCTATTGCACCGCGCTTGCCGAATTGCGCGCGAAATAGACCCGGATGGCATTTTCCATTGCCCTCGCGAAGCGCACGCGCCCCTCCGGCGAGGCAAGCCGCTCCGCATCCTTGGGATTGGTCACGAAACCCGCTTCGAACAACACCGAAGGTACATCCGGCGCACGAAGTACCGCCAGTGCCGCCGCGCGGCGTGGCTCGGGATGGAACTCGATCGCCCCCTCCCCTTCACGCACGATCAATTGCGCGAATTCCGAGGATTCCTCCTGCACGCGCCGCTGCGACAAATCGACAAGGATCGCACTGACCGCGTCGTTCTGACCCGAAAGGGAAATTCCGTTGAGCCTGTCGGCATTGTTTTCACGGGCGGCAAATCGGGCCGCTGCCTCGTCCGACGCTTTTTCGGACAGTGTGTAGACGCTCGCCCCCTGAACCGCGCTTTCGTCGCCGGCGGAATCCGCGTGGATTGAAAGAAACAGGTCCGCGCCGAGCCTGCGCGCGATTTCCGCGCGTTCCTGCAGGACGAGAAAACGGTCATCGCTACGGGTCAATGCGACGCGGATGCCGCCCTGCTGCAACAGGCGGTCACGCAAGGCCAGGGCCAGGCCAAGCACAATACGCTTTTCCTCCAGCCCTTCGCCAGATGCGCCCGGATCGTGCCCACCATGCCCGGCGTCGATGACAACCAGCGGCATGGTCACGTCCTGAGGGCCTTGCACGGGCGGTAAATCAATCGCCTTGCCTGCCACCGGAAGTTCGAAACGGATAACGTAGGATCGCCCGAGGGCCGGCACGGGCAAGGTCAACCCGAACACATATAACCCCGCCAGAACAGCCAGCGGAGCAAGAAACAGGAGCCAGAGCTGGACACGCACTGCCATCGCCCTTTCGCTTAGGTGCGCAGGCAATAAGGGGACAAGCGAAATTTCGAAACCCTCGCGCAATTTTCGTGCGCAAAGCGGTTGCCGATGAAAAAAGGCAGTGCTAGCACGTTCCAACCGGGCAGTCCTGCCTTGTGGAGACCCTACCAGCGCTGCTGCAGCCCAAGGCGCAGGCACCGCCGCGGAGGAGATCGCCGCGCAGTAACCCCCGGTCAATATCCGGACTATATCCAAGGGAACGCATGTCCCTGGAAAAAGGTCCGGGCCGCATACAGGTTGATGCCGAAATGAGAATCCTTTGCCCCGTACGATCGCCGCAGCCGCAAGGCTGTGTTGCGATGTCGCGGCGCATTGTGGCGCAGCATACCGGGAACGGGCCGCGCATTCTCAGTTCCGCAGACACGATCCGCTTCGCCGGCTGCGCACTGCAGACCGGCGAAATTTCCATTTCCGGCCGCCACGAAAGGCACCGTCCACGGGCCGCCGGTTTCAACGCATATGTGCGCGCCGCTTCCTCCACAGACGAGAAGGTCGCAGGAACAAGGCGCGCCTGGAGAATTCATAATGGCAACGCGCATGCTGATCGATGCGCGCCACCCGGAAGAAACGCGGGTGGCGGTGCTCAAGGGCAATCGTATTGAAGAGTTCGACTTTGAATCTGCTGAACACAAGCAGATCAAAGGCAATATCTACCTAGCCAAGGTTACTCGCGTAGAACCTTCTCTGCAGGCGGCATTCGTCGATTTCGGCGGCAACCGTCACGGGTTCCTCGCTTTCAGCGAAATTCATCCCGATTATTACCAGATTCCGCGCGAAGATCGCGAGGCACTGCTGGCGGAAGAGGCTGAAGCCGCCGCCGAGGAAGCTGCTCTGCGCGCTGCGGAAGAGGAAGAAGAAGACGCCTACGCCGACGATAGCGAGGGCGACAGCTTTGCCGACGAAATGGCCGGCGATGACGGCGTGGAAGAAATCGATACGTCCGAGAAGGACGATGTCGCCACGATCGAAGGCGGCGCTATTGCCGATGGCGACGAGGAAGATGCCGAAGATGGCGACACCTCTGGCGACGAGGATGACGGCGAAACCGCCGAAGACGAAGGCGCCGAGGAAAATGACCGCCCCCGTCGCGGCCGAGGCCGCCGTCAGGGTCGCGGCGGCAACCGCGCCCGCGCCAAGGAAGTGGACGAAGTGCGCGCCAAGCGCATGGCCCTGCGCCGCCGCTACAAGATTCAGGACGTGATCCATCGCCGCCAGGTTCTGCTGGTTCAGGTTGTGAAGGAAGAACGCGGCAACAAGGGCGCCGCTCTTACCACTTATCTCAGCCTCGCCGGGCGCTATTGCGTGCTGATGCCCAACTCCACCCATGGCGGTGGCATTTCGCGCAAGATCTCCAATGCGGCAGACCGCAAGCGCCTGAAGCAGATCGTGGCCGAAATGAAGCTGCCCAAGACCATGGGTTGCATCGTTCGCACCGCCGGTCTCCAGCGCACCAAGCCGGAGATCAAGCGCGACTTCGATTATCTCGCTCGCCTGTGGGACGAAATCCGCGAGAATACGCTCAAGAGCTCCGCACCGACGCTGATCCATTCGGACAGCGATCTGGTGAAGCGTGCGATCCGCGATATCTATAATCGCGATATCGAGGAAGTCGTGGTCGAGGGCGAGTTCGGCTACAAGGCCGCGCGCGACTTCATGAAGCTGCTGATGCCCAGCCATGCGCGGCGGGTGAAGGCCTATTCGGACCCGGTCCCCCTGTTCCAGCGCTATGGCGCGGAAGATCAGTTGACCGCGATGTACGATCCGGTCGTGCAGCTGCGGTCCGGCGGTTACATTGTCATCAACCCGACCGAAGCGCTGGTGTCGATCGACATCAACTCGGGCCGTTCCACCAAGGAACACGGGATCGAACAGACTGCGCTGGCCACCAATCTGGAAGCGGCGCATGAAATCGCCCGCCAGTTGCGTCTGCGCGACATGGCCGGTCTGGTGGTGATCGACTTCATCGACATGGAATACAATTCCAACATCCGCAAAGTCGAACGCGCGATGAAGGAAGCCCTGAAGCACGATCGTGCGCGCATTCAGGTGGGCCGCATCTCCAGCTTCGGCCTGATGGAAATGAGCCGCCAGCGCCTGCGCACCGGCGTGCTGGAAGCAACCACCCGCTCCTGCCCGCATTGCGACGGTACCGGCCTTGTCCGCACAGCATCCAGCGCGGGCCTTTCCGCCCTGCGCCTGATCGAGGACGAAGCCGCCAAGGGCAAGGGCACGATCATTACGCTCTATGCCAGCACGGAAGCCTCGATCTACCTGCTCAACGCCAAGCGCGCCGATCTGCATGAGATCGAGGATCGCTATGGCGTGGCCGTGCAGGTGATCCCGGAAGGCGAAAACGAGGGCGCGAAGATGCGTGTCGCATCCGGCGGCCCGCGTCCGACTTCCCTGCCCCGCTTTGAACCGATCATCGACGAGATCGAGGAAGAGGAAGAACTCGAAATCTTCGAGGACGAAGAGGAAGAGGAAGAAACCGCCGAAGGCGAAGATCGCAAGAAGCGCCGCCGTCGCCGTCGTGGCGGCCGTGGGCGCAAGCGCCGCGACGAACTGGGCGAAGGCAATGAGGACGATAGCGCCGAAGAAGGCGATAGCGATGCCGAGAGCGAGGCTGAAGACAGTGAAGCCGCTGAGGCCGATAGCTCCTCCGAAGAGGATGGCGAAGGCGCCCCGCGCAAGAAGCGTCGCCGCCGCGGCGGTCGCAACCGCCGCAAGAAGCGGCTGGATGGCGAGTTCGAAGGCGAAGGTTCCGACGAAGCAAGTGACGGCGAAGGAAGCGAAGGCGAAAGCGGTGAAACCGCCGATGTCGAAGCTGGCGAACCTGTAACCGAGGAAGCGCCCGCACCGGAGGCTCCCGCCGAAGAAGCCCCTGCCGAGGAACCCAAGCCGAAGCCGCGCCGCAGCCGCGCAAAGAAGGTGAAGGAGGAACCCGCAACCGAGGCTGTGCCGGCCGAGGAAGCGGCCCCCGCCGCCGAAGAAGCGCCCGCCAAGCCCAAGCGCACTCGCCGTAAGAAGGCCGACATCGAAGCCGAGGCAGCAGCTGCAGCCGAGGCAGCGGAAGCTCCCGCCGAGGCGGCAGCAGTCGAAGCCCCGGCGGAGGAAGCACCGGCCAAGCCCAAGCGCACTCGCCGCAAGAAGGCTGAGCCTGCCGCCGAAGCCGAAGCAGCTGCTCCCGAAACGGACCCTGCCCCGGTGGAAACCGCCCCCGCCGAACCGGCGCCCGCGCCGGAGCCGGAAGCTCAGCCCGCAGCGGCAGAGGAAGCCGGATCGGACGAACCGGCCTCCCCACCCCGTCGCGGCTGGTGGCAGCGCACTTTCGGAGAATAATCCAATGAAGATCCTCCCGGCCGTCAGGAACCTCGCCATCGCCACCGCGCTCGCGGCAACATTGGCGGGGCCAGCAACGGCCGGGACGGTCTACATCAAGGCCTCAAGGATGCTTGATGTGGAAGGCGGCAAGTATGTCGCCGATCCACTGATCAAGGTCATCGATGGCAAGGTCGAGACTGTCACCCCCGGCGCACAGGCGCCCGCCGGTGCGGACGTGGTCGACCTGTCCGGCCTCACCGTTCTGCCGGGCCTGATCGACATGCATGTCCATCTCGATGGGCGGCCGGAATATGGCGGCTACAACGCGCTGGAATTCACCGACCGCTTCTGGACCGTCATCGGTGTAGTGAATGCGCAGCGCATGCTGAAAGCGGGTTTCACGACCGTGCGCAATGTCGGCGATTCCGACTATAATGTGGCCGGGGTCGATCAGGCGATCGAAGCCGGCTGGATCAGTGGCCCACGCATCGTGAATGCCAATTATGCATTGGGTGCAACCGGCGGCCATTGCGATGAAACCTTCCTGCCGCCCAGCTTCGAAGCGAAAAGCCCCGGCGTGGGCGACAGCGTGGACGAATTGCGCAAGCGTGTGCGCGAGCAGCGCAAATACGGCGCTGAGGTCATCAAGGTCTGCGCCACTGGCGGCGTCTTCTCTCGCAATACGGAACCGGGCCAGCAGCAACTGACTGAGGCGGAATTGCGCGCCATTGCCGATGAAGCGCATCTGTGGGGCCTCAAGGTGGCCGCCCATGCCCACGGCGCCAACGGTATCAAGGCCGCCATTCGAGGCGGCATCGACACGATCGAACATGCCAGCCTGATCGACGACGAAGGCATTCGCCTCGCCAAGGAACACGGCACCTATCTGGTGATGGACGTTTTCAACACCGAATACACCCAGGCCACCGGCAAGGCGAATGGCGTGCTGGAAGACAATCTGCGAAAGGACCGCGAAGTCGCCCAGATCCAGCGCGACAATTTTCGCAAGGCATTCAAAGCTGGCGTCAAAATGGCCTTCGGCACCGATGCGGGCGTGATGCCGCATGAAACCGCCGCCGGCCAGTTCAGGATCATGGTCGAATACGGGATGGCCCCGCTCGACGCCATCCGCGCCGCCACGCTGAACGCTGCCGATGCCCTTGGCCAGAACGGCCAGGTCGGCACGCTCAAGCCCGGCGCATGGGCCGACATGGTAGCGGTGAGCGGGGATCCGCTGACGGATGTCACCGTGCTGGAACATCCTGCCAAAGTCGTGAAAGCTGGCGAGCTGGTCGACTAAGCCCGCCAGCTACTGCCCCTACCAGACCGAAACTGTCCCGGCGTCGCCGTCGACGCGCACCCAGTCGCCGGTGCGGATCAGTTCGCACGGGTCACCATCCAGTGCAGTCACGGTCGGCACGCGCATCACTACCGCGCCAAGTGCCGCTTTGGTGGTCATGATGTTGAATACCATGGCCAGCGGGGCCACTCCGGCAATCCGCGTGGTATGAAACGCGCCAGACCAGCCCGAAGAACCCTTGGCACCCGGAAAGATCAGCACCTTGCCTGCAAAGCTCTGCCCGACAAGTTCGTGGCGGCTTTCGATGATCGTGCCGGTCATGGAATCGATTCCGCCCCAGCCCGAGATCGTGTCATGAGTGACGATGGCCTCGCCCTCCACCACTCCGCCGACAACCTTGCGCCCATGGAGTACCAGTCGAGGCTCGCCGCCGGCCTTCGCGGGCCGCTCGATTGCTTCTGCCTCGCTCATGCCAGCCCTCCCCGCCACTTGCTGGTACACGCCGCGTCCACGCATTGCGCGGTGGTGCCGTACCAGCCTTCCAAGCCCATCATTGCAGGCAGATAGTGTACCTGCTTCGCGCTATCGAGTGCAGCAACCTTCGCCCCCGGCGGGGCGATCCGGCTGATTGAGGAACAAGTGTCCGTCATCAGCAAGGCCCCTGCTTCCCTGAGCGCTTTAGTGTAGCCATTGGCATCGGCAGTGGCCTTCACTGCCCGGCTGGTGAAGACCCACAGCGCCGAGTTCTCATGCACGCGGCGGCCCTCCAGCAGCGCAGCCACTTCGGCGATCTGTTCGATGGAGTAATGCGGACAGCCCAGCATCACGAAATCGACATCCTCACACGAACCGACGCTGTTGAGCGTCTCGTAAATCCGTTTGCGGGCCGCTGCATCGTAGACGAAGCGCTCCCCACAATCCGCCCCGCCGAATGCGGATTCCCTGCTCGACGCCTCCGGCGTGATGCCCACCATGTGGTACATCTCCACCCCGCCGGACGATGCCGCCGCCGCACCGAAATGCTTGTGGCGGATCAGACTGGGCTGCTCGATCCGTCCGTCCAGAACGGGGATGGCATCCTGCACCGCATCGCCGGTGAAATAGCCGAGCATCCCCCATTCGAAGATCGAGTCCACGGGATAATCCACTTGCACTGCATGGTGCCCTCGGCGGAACTCGTCCCGGTGAAAACCCCAATTGGGCACACGTTTCGCGAGCATGGCCGCGCTGGTGGATTCCCGCCCTTCGCAATTGGTCCGCCCACCCAGCACGGAGTTGCACAGCACCACGGCGGAAGATTCCATCCAGGCACAGTGCTCACCCATCACCGGCACATTGCCAGCCAGATAGGGCGTGCAAGTCTTCAGAACCTGAATGCCATGGGCCGCAACCTCGCGCTCGTCAGAGGCGAAATTGGCGAAGGCCTCTTCACTCATCCCCTGTTCGCGCCACAGCACCGGGTCCATTCCGCCTTGCAGATGGCAGGAAAAGGCGTTCATCCGGGGCACGTCGAACACGTCATCGGCATCCAGATCGAACCGGCAGAAAACCGCGCGATAATCCCCGCCATCGGCTGCGTAATAGTCCTTCACCCATTGCGGCGAGGAACCAGGCACGCCGGCGATGTTGTTTGTGTATACGAAGCGATCCGCATCCAGCGCCTCGGCATAGCGGACCAGCAGTTCCATCGCTCGCTGGACAGCAATCCCCTGATCGCCGTCCAGCATGGCCCGTTCTTCATTCGTCAGTTGAACCATCGCGCGCCCTCGCCTTCCTGTCCGCTCAATTTCCCGCCTTTACGGCCACGCCCCACTCCATGAACCCGGCCCAACGAGGCATCTTGTCCATGTAGGTGTTTGACATGTCCTGCACTTCGAACCCGCCGCGACTGACGGCGCCAGCCACTTCGCGGGTCAGGTGGCAATTGCCCATCATGCGCTTCCAGACCGGCTCGATCATCCGCTGATGACGATAGACCTTCACTTCCGGCGCCCGGCCATGCTCCAGGAACAGCAGTTTGCCGCCAGGCTTGAGGATACGCCGCATTTCCTTCAGCACCAGTTCCTGATTGTCGACCGAACACATGGTGTAGGTGCACACAACCGTGTCGAAAGTTTCGTTTTCAAACGGAATGGCCTCGCCTCGGCCCTGCCGGATGTCGGCGGGCCAGCCCTTCTCCTGCGCAGCCTTCAGCGCGCCGTCCAGCATGGCAGGTGAAGGATCGATCGCGGCGAAGGCCGTCACGCGTTTGGGATCATAGAGCTTCTGGTTCAGGCCGCCCCCGCAGCCCAGTTCGAACACGCTTCCTTGCGCCAGTGGCACCACATGGGCGCGCAGCTCCTCAATACGCTCGTCGTTGCAGGCGCATTTGATGATCTTGGGGAGAATCGTCTCCTCATACCAGTGCCGAAGGCCCATCCATCATCCCCTCATTCGGGCCATGCGTCGTTGCGCCGGCCGCCAGTTCTCTTGTGCAAGGTAATGGGCTGGCTGAAGGCGATGACGCAATGGTCTTTTTCACGTCCCGGTGCCTTGCCCCGCGCCGCACAATCGCTAGAGAGGACGGGACTCAGCAGGATCGCACCGATGGCAACCTTCACTCTCCCCGCGAACAGCAAGATCACCGGCAAGAGCCGCGACCATTCGGCAGCAGGCGCCGCCGCGCCGAAGAAGTTCAAGGTCTATCGCTACGATCCGGACAGCGGCGAAAATCCGCGCTTCGATACGTTCGAACTGGATCTGGAGAAGACCGGCCCGATGGTGCTGGACGCGCTCATCAAGATCAAGAATGAGGTCGATCCCACGCTGACCTTCCGTCGTTCCTGCCGCGAAGGCATCTGCGGTTCCTGCGCGATGAACATCAATGGCAAGAACGGCCTGGCCTGCACCACCGCGATCGAGGATTGCGGTTCGGGCGAAATCCGCATCACCCCGCTGCCGCATATGGAAGTGGTGAAGGATCTCGTGCCCGATTTCACTCATTTCTACGCCCAGTATGCCTCGATCCGTCCCTGGCTGCAGACCGTCAGCCCCACCCCTTCGGGCAAGGAGCGTCTGCAAAGCCCGGAACAGCGCGAGAAGCTGGACGGTCTGTATGAGTGCATTCTGTGCGCCTGCTGCTCCACCTCGTGCCCCAGCTACTGGTGGAATTCGGACAAATTCCTCGGCCCGGCGATCCTGCTGCAGGCCTATCGCTGGCTGGCCGACAGCCGCGACGAAATGACCGGTGAGCGACTGGACGAGCTGGAAGATCCCTTCCGCCTCTATCGCTGCCACACGATCATGAATTGCGCCAATGCCTGCCCCAAGGGGCTTAGCCCGGCCCGCGCGATCGCGGAAATCAAGAAGATGCAGGCCGAAAGGCACGCCTGACACCATGGTTGAAGCTGGCCAGGTTCTGGAAGGCGGATGCCTGTGCGGTGCGATCCGCTACAGGTTGACCGGCCCCAGTCTGTTCGTTTCGCAATGCTGCTGCAAGGATTGTCAGAAGGCGACCGGCACTGGCCACACAACGATTGTCGGCATTCACAAGAGCCAGCTCGAACTGCAAGGCACGCCAGCAACCTACACCAATGTCGGCGAAACCGGCGGCAGCGTAACGCGGCATTTCTGCGGCACTTGCGCCGGGCGCCTCTACACTTCAGGCGACCTGCCCGGCGAGCACATCATGGTTCAGGCCGGGTCGCTCGATGATCCCAGCGCGGCGAATCCGCAAAGCGTGATCTACTTGAAGGACGCGCCAAGCTGGGACCGTTTCGATCCCGATCTCCCCAAGTTCGAAGCGATGCAACCGCGCGAGAACCATTCCCGCTGATGACCGGAATGCTGGCTCGCTATGAGGCACTGCTGACCGCTGGCGAATTGCGCCCGGATGCAGAGCAACGCGCAGCCGCTGCCAGGCTAGACGCACTTCAACGCGAGTTGGAACTGGGGCAGGAGAAGCCCGGCCTGCTGGGCAAGCTGCTAAGGCGAAAGGCCAAAAACCCGCGCGGCGCCTATCTTTGGGGCGGCGTTGGAAGGGGCAAATCCATGTTGATGGATCTGTTTCACCAAACGCTGGCGATCCCCGAAAAGCGCCGTGTCCACTTTCACGCCTTCATGCTGGAAGTTCACGCCCTGATGCGCGAGGTCCGCCAGAGCGAGAGCGGAGATCCGATCCCTCTTGTAGCGGCACGGCTTGCGCAAGGCCTGCGTGTGCTGGCGTTCGACGAGATGGTGGTTAACAATTCCGCTGACGCGATGATCATGAGCCGCCTGTTCCGGGCGCTGATGATGGATGAGGGTGTAACAGTTGTAACAACCTCCAATCGCGCGCCTTCGGAACTCTACAAGGACGGGCTGAATCGGGAGCATTTCCTGCCTTTCATCGCGCTGATCGAACAGGAAATGGACGTGTTGGCGCTCAATGGCCCGGTCGACTATCGGCTTCAGCGCCTCGGCGGCATGGCTACCTGGCACACCCCTCTTGGGGCCGAAGCGACCGCGCAGGTGCGCGAGGCGTTCTTTCGCCTGACCGACTATGCCCCTGAAGACGCTGCGCATGTGCCCAGCGGTGAACTGGACGTGGGCGGCGGACGCACTTTATTCGTCCCAAAGAGCCTGAAGGGCGTGGCCGTGTTCAGCTTCAAGCGCCTGTGCGGAGAGGCTCGCGGCGCGGCGGACTATCTGGCCATTGCCCGTACATATCACACGGTAATCCTTGTCGGCGTTCCGGTGATGGGGCCGGATCAACGCAACGAGGCCGCGCGTTTCGTTACGCTGATCGATGCTCTTTACGAGCATAACGTCATCCTGCTGGCCGCCGCTGCGGCCGAACCAGAAGCTCTATATGCCGCTGGTGACGGACGTTTCGAATTCGATCGGACCATCAGCCGCCTGATGGAAATGCAAAGCGCCGACTATTTGGCCAAAGGCCACGGCGCAGGCGAGTAGAAGCCTGAAGAGAGCCACTTCGGCGCTGGTACGCTGCACCTGCACAGCAAAAGGGCCGGACTGGCCACAGCCAATCCAGCCCTTCTACGCATTCAAAAAGATCAGGCTACGCGGGCCAGTCGCGTCTGCGCCGAAGCCAGGCGGCTCATCACCTTGAGGTCTTGCTCACGCAATTGCAGCGCCGCATCGGCCCACAGGTCGACGATCCGCTTCATTTCCTCAAGCCGGATTGGCTGCGCCACTTTCATCGCCCTACGAGCATTGACCAGCCCGCCATGGCGCCTTTCCGACTTGTCGATGAACTCACGACAGGCATTAAGGCCTTCGCCCGGCTCGGCCAGCTTGTGGACGATGCCGAGGTCGTACATCTGCTCCGCCGTATAGGTCTCGTTCGACACAATCAGGCGGTCGGCCATTGCCGTGCCTAGCTTACGCGACAGATAGGCATGCGCGCCCATGCCGGGGAACAGGCCGAACATCACTTCCGGCAACCCGAAGGTCGCGCCACGTTCGGCAATGATATAGTCGAAGGAAAGCAGCGCCTCAAACCCGCCGCCTAGCGCAGCGCCTTCGACCAGTCCGATGGTGAGCATCGGCAGATCAAGGCATTGCGTGTTGCGCTGGAGGATTTCCACGCATTTGTAGCCATATTGCGCAAGGCTGGCGCGATCGCGCTCGCGGATCAGGCGCTGAAACAGCTCAAGATCGCCGCCGAAGCAGAACACACCCGGAGATCGGCTGGCCAGCACCAGATAGCGCAACGGCACCTTGCCCGGCCCGAAATTGTCGCCAATCAGCCGCTGCCAATTGACGAAATCGCCCAGCATTGCGGGAGAGAAGCTCGGCCTGCCTGCAGGCCGCATATAGGTCCACAGGGTCTGCCGGGAATCCTCGTAGAGGACATCCAGTTCATTCAGCCTGAATAACTCGTCAGGAATGGCCAGATGCCGGGCGCCGGCAGTGACGAGATGTTCCTCGCCTTCACCAAGCACCATCACGGGGCGTTCTGCCCCTTCCGAGCCCGTTTCACTCCTGTCGAGACTGCTCGCCAGTCGATCCATAGATCCCTCTTTTCGCGACCCCCGTTTTCCGCGCTTTTGTTATGTTCTGCGCAGAAGTCATTGAAGAATCTACGTCAAGCAGGAGTCCCTTGGCAAACGTTTTGTTTACCATAATGCTAGGCAATGACCCGTATCGGAACAAACCTGGCGGAAAACCCCAATCAGATTCGACAGTTGCGGCGTTTGCGACAGGCTTGTTTCAGCCTGAAATTCCCAGTCCGTTCAGCGAGCGATCGAGCATCAGCAACTGCCACAACAGCCGTGAATGGTCCGCCCTCCCGGCAATATGATCTTCCGCAATCCGGCCGATCCGTGCCCCGTCGAACCACCCTGTCCGGGCTATCATGGCAGAGGTGGCGATCCCCCTCGCCTCGCTCGCCAGCGGCCCGCGCAGCCACTGGGCGATGGGTGTGACGAAGCCCTGTTTGGGGCGGAAAAGAATGGAATCCGGCAGGTAACGGCGCATGGTCTGCTTCATCAGCCACTTGCCCTGTTTACCGCGCACTCGCATCCGCTCAGGCAGGGTGGCGGCAAATTCGATCAGGCGATGGTCCAGCAAAGGCTCACGCGCCTCAAGGCTTACCGCCATGCTGGTTCGATCCACTTTGGTCAGGATGTCGCCCGGCAGCCAGAATTTCAGATCGGCATATTGCGCCCGGTCCAGCCCGGAACGAGCCGGGGCCGCTCGCATCATGTCCACGAAGGGACGCTCCGCCCGGTAGCCCGCCAGCTTGCCGCGCAAATCGTCGCTGTAGAGCAAAGTGCGCAATTCCGGCCGGTTCACTGCCAGGGCGGCGGCATAGGCCTCCTCACCATTGACCGACAGGGCCTGGAACGTCGCCTTGGCCCGCAGCATACGCGGCGCCCAGTCTGCCTTGGGATAGAGCGCGCCCAGAGTGCCGAAGACAGGGCCACGCAGTGCCGCAGGAAGGACCGAGCGCACCCGTTCTTCATGCGATTGGAATATCTGCCGCCGATAACCGGCAAATGCCTCGTCAGCCCCGTCACCGGACAGAGCCACGGTAACATGCTCGCGCGCCAACTGGCATACGCGCCATGTCGGCAAGGCAGATGCATCCGCAAATGGCTCGTCGAACATGGAAGCAAGCCGGTCCAGCTCCGCGAAATCGTCCGCTGCGACTGTGCGGCTGCGATGATCGGTCGCGAACAGCCGGGCTACTTCGCTGGCGTAGGATGTCTCATCCTCCGACGCGACATCGAAGCCGATGGAACATGTGCGCACCGGCTCCCGGCTCGCTTCGGCCATAAGGGCGACGACACTGGAACTATCCACCCCGCCGGAAAGGAACGCGCCCAGCGGCACATCGGACACCATGCGAGACGTCACCGCCTCGCGCAGATGGTGCAGCAGTTCCGCGCCCAGATCGGCATCGGAACTCCGGCGACGCTCGGCAAAGCTGACGTCCCACCATTTCACCGGCGCGGCGGGCGATGCATCATGCCGCAGCAGCCGGTAATGGCCAGCGGGCAGCTTCTCCACACCCTTCAGGATCGAACGATGATCGGGCACATAGCCCCAAGTGAGATAATCCTCGATCGCCAGCGGATCAGCCTCGCGACGCAGCATCGGATGGGCGAGCAAGCCCTTCAATTCAGATGCAAAGGCAAGGCTGCCATCGCTGAGCTGTGCCATGAAGATCGGCTTCACGCCCAGTCGGTCACGCGCCAGGAACAGGGTGCGATCCGCCAGATCGTACAGCGCGAAGGCGAACATGCCGTGCAGGTGCTCAAGGCAATCGACGCCCCATTTGCGCCAGGCGGCAAGAATCACTTCCGTATCGCCATGCGTGCGAAATTCCGCCCCGCCCGCCTCAAGCTCGCGGCGCAATTCGCGGAAATTATAGATTTCGCCGTTGAAGACGATCACCGCCCCCCCATCGCCCGATTGCATCGGCTGCGGAGAACCGGCGAGGTCAATGATCGAAAGCCGCCTGTGGCCCAACCCGACGCCCGGCGCGGTCCACACGCCTGACCCGTCAGGCCCGCGATGGGCCAGCGCCTCGCACATGCGTTCCACCCGCACAGGATCGACCGGCTTGGGCGTCTGACAATGAAAGATACCGGCAATTCCGCACATGGGCTTAGCGGTTAGGGAAGTTGCGCGATGCCGTCCATCCACTCGCCCGTAGGTCCAGTGGCGCGGCGGAAGGCGGCGATGCTCTCGGCTGCGGGATGGCCCGGTCGTTCTTCGGCGGAGAGGATCAGGGTCATGGTCGGTTCGGCATGGACCAGCAACCGGTCACGCATATTGGCAAGCTTGAGGCGCGAATTGCTACCGGTCAGCAGATCGCCCGTGCGGTAGAAGGTTGCAGCGAGCCGCGTCACGCTGCCCTGAGCGAGCAGAAGATCGGCTTGGGCGTCAGCAATCGGCGGCCCGGGCTTGAGCCAGCGCCAGTCCGTATCGGGCACCAAGGCGCCCTGCCCGAAGGCCCCGGCCTCGCGCCCTTCATCCTGTGCTGCATAGAAGGCATAAAACACATCCACCTCATGCCCTTCACTATCCCGATAGCGGCCCAAAAGGCGGTGATCGGCGCCGCTTGCGCGTGGCTGCCACCAGACCTGCGGCGCGTAATCCACCACGGTCCAGCCCGGTACCACTGGCAAAGCGACCTGCGGAGGAACCGGTGCGGCGAGTTGCTCCGCCCGTGCGGCCCACGCGCCAGACAGAAGTGAAAGAGCGGCAATTGCGCCGAGCGCCCCCCACCCGTTCATGCGCCAGGCCGCGAGCCTGCCGAGCAAGGGTGAAGCTGCGATATCATCGGCATGAATCAGCGCATCATCCGGCGCGCGATCGAAAAAGCGCCAGCCAATCGCGAGCAGGATCGCCATTACGATGGCGAAGAATACCCAGCCATAGAAGATGTGATCGAAGCCCTTGGCAAACTCGATGCCCTGAAACTGCGCGATATAGATTGTGCCCCATGCACGCACGCCATTGGCGAGGATGGGCAGGATGATCGCTACTGCCAGAAACGCCGCCCGCCTGCCCCAGCGCTCAAAGCAGATATGGGCTACCAATGTGCCGAGCGCGACCATTGCGATCAGGAATTTCACGCCTGAACAGGCTTCCGCCACTTCGAACAGGCCGATGGGTGTGTCGATGAACACCCCTTCGATCTCTGCCGGGATGCCGCTGAGATGGACAAGGGCGATGGTCAGCTTGGCGGTGATCATCTGCAAGGCAGGGACCAACTCGTCGCCAAAGGGGACGAGGAACAACATATAGGCGAGCGGAAACACCAGCCCGGCTGTGGCACGCGGACCGATTAGCGCGACCACTGCGCCCTGCATTGCCACCACGGCACCAAGCTGGCGCACCAGGTTGAGGCCGGAAATCGCGCCCAGCAGCCATAGCGCCATGGCCCCGGCCACGATGATCAACCCCGGCCACCAACTGCTCGGAGTCAGCTTGACCAATTCCTTTGCCCGCAGCCAGACGAGCCAGCCCACAATCGCGGGCACCAACAGAATGTGATTATAGGTGGAGCTGTTCCACCACTGGTCCGCCATTTCGGCCCAGTCGTGCCAGAACCATGCTGTCAGGCCCACCCAGGCAATGGCCAAACGCAGCAGGGGCAATCGCCAGTCCTCCGGCAAGTGCGCCAGGAGATTGCCCGCCATTCCGCCCGGCATCACGGCCTCACGCTGCGTCACGCCGTGCCTCGCCCGGCTGGGGCATGCCCATGATCGCCGGAAGATCGGCCAGCATTGCCTTCCATCCGCGCTGTTCGATCACGAATTGCCGCGCGGCAGCGCCCATCGCCCGCGCCGCCGGAGGGCTGGCGAGCAGGCCCTTGATCCGTGCGACAAGCGCCTGATCGCTTTCACCAATCGCGAAGTGGACATTATCCTGCCCGCCGATGCCGGTTGCCGCGCCGGGTGTCAGCACGACAGGGCGGGCCATAGCCATCGCTTCCAGCACCTTGTTCTGTACGCCACGCGCGATGGAAAGAGCCACCAGCGCGATATCCGCACCGGCAAGAAACGGCCTTACATCAGGCACTTCGCCCCAAATGCGGACACCACCGGTGCCATCCAGCGCCAGCAGTTCAGGCACGGGGGCGCGGCCGACGATGTGCAACTGCGCCTGTGGCCAGTCCCGCTGCAGTTCCGGCAGGATGTGACTTTTCGCGCGCAGCGCCGCCTCGACATTGGGCGCGTAATCCATCTGTCCGGTGAAGACGAGATGCGGCCCCGGCTCTTCCTTCATCGACAGGGCCGGCAAGGTCGCGGCGGGATTGAAGAACCTCGTGTCGATCCCGTTGCCCAGCGCGCGGACATTGGCAGGCCCCGGCGCGGAAAGGCGAGAGGTGAGCAATTCGGCCTCAGCCTCGCTCACCAGCAGGGTCGCGGCGGCCAGGTGGGCGAGCCGTTCCTCCTCCGCCCGCAGCAACCGCCCTTCCCGCGCATCGATCCAGGCGCGCGGTCCGTGCCGGCCTTGCGCATAGGCATCGAATTTGGCGGAATCGACATCCACCAGATCGACCACCAGCCTGCCATCGAACTCCACGGGGACATATTGCCCCATCTGCCCCGAAAAGACGTAGATCGCCGAGATCGGCCGATTGCGCAGAATGTCATCGACATAACGGGCAAGGCGCGCGCTGTTGAAAGCAGTGAGGCTCACGGGCTCCCCCCGCAGCAGAGCTTGCACACCGGCCAGAGCCAGTGGTTTCCGGCGCTTCACAAGGCAGTGGCTGGCCGCAACCTGCGCCAGTTCGCCCTCATGGTCCCAATCCGCAGCCGTATCCGCGAAGGTGGCGACATGCACCGGTGCGAGTTCCGCCAATGCCTTGAGCACATGGTGAGAGCGGATCTTGTCCCCGCGGTCGGGCGGGAACGGCATGCGATGGGCCAGAAACAGGATCTCGCCGCTCATCCCAGCCCCCGCGCGATCACCGGCCCGAGCCGGTTGGCAACGGCCAGCGGCAGGCGCCGCCACAGGGCGATGCGGGCTGCATGGCGGGCGCTGGTGGGATCGACATCGCGCTTTTCCGCGCCCGGCGCCGTCCAGCTGGCATAGGCGAGCGGCTGCGGATCGAAACCCCAGTTCTTCTTGAAATGCCACGCCCCGCTGTTGGTCTTGGATCGGCCGAAATCGAACCGTGTGCAGCCGCGCCGACGGGCGTGCAGCATCAGTTCGAAATACATCCGGTCATTGGCGCGCAGGCTCCGCGCGCCGAATGTCCCGCCGCCCCAATAGGGCAGCACGGCGCCGCCGTGATAGAAGGACAGCACGCTGGCGACCGGCGCCCCTTGATGGCGGATCGTCAGAATATCCGCGTCCAACCCGTCGAGCATCGCTTCGAACAGAGAGCGCGGGAAGACGGGCGTACCCAGATTGCGCACGCTTTCGGCATAGACCGCATAATGCGCGGCGCGATCTTCCGCGCCGGTTCCGACATGGACCGTCAGATCGGCATCCAGACCCTTCCGCACTTCAGCGCGCTGCTTGCGCGGGATTGCCAGAAGCTGCGCCTCGTCATCACCGGCCAGATCGCATTCGAAGCCGCAATGGCTGTCGGTCCTGATGTCCCAATCGGCGGGCAGAGCGCCGCCGCGCAGTTCGATTGTCGTGCAGCTGTTACGCAGCGCCAGTTCTTCAGCCGCATGGGCCATGGCATGGGCAGTGCCTTCACGCAGAGCCAATGCGCCGCCGCCCACGGCGAACCCGCTGGAAACCAGCGCCCGCCCGAAGATCGGCGAGCAGACACGGGTCAGCGGCAGCCAGCCCGTCAGCGCCCCGCCCTTTTCCGCGACAATGCCCAGCGCCTGCTGGCCAGTGCCTTGCTCCACCGCGGAAAGCCAGGCCGGGCGGTGGAAAATAGTGCCGCCCATTTCAGCCACGAAGCCTTCGATCCGCGCCGCCTCGTCCGGCTGACGCAGATCGGCGCAGCGCACAGTTTCATCGGAATGGACAAAGGGAGCGTTCACGCGGCCATTTCCACCGTGCGGCGCGCCTCGCGCCGGGCCAGCGCATCCATGCGCCCCCAGCGGAAATCCCGCAGCAGGCGGCCCAGCTTGCCGGCCATCGCATCCAGATTGGTATAATGGCGCAGGCGCGAGCGCAGCGGCGCATTGGCCACGCGCGGCTGGCCCGGATCGATTTCCCACGGGTGGAAATAGAACACGGCTGGCCGGTCATCGCGCTGATTGACCTGACGGATTGCCCAGCGGGAAAAGCCGTAGGGCAGCACACGGAAGAACCCGCCACCGCCCGCCGCAAGCCGCCTGCCCGCGAATTCCGCCGTGGTCACCGGAATTTCTACCAGCGGCGCATCCGCCAGCGGACGGAAAGCAAAGCGCGGGGCTTCCCTCCAACCATAATGATCGTGGACGATCGGCGCGACGCTGGAAGAATAGGCATAGCCCTGCTCCGCCAGGACTTCGAATGCCCACGGCGTGCGCGCATCGATGGAAAAGCTGGGCGCGCGATATCCGGCCACCCGCATGCCGCCCGCATCCTCGATTTCCAACTGCGCCCTGCGCAGATCGTCGGCAAAGCGGACGCGGTCCAGCGTGTGGACCCGGGCATGGTCCCAGCCATGGCTGGCAAGCTCGTGCCCGTGATCGGCAATGCGCCGCAACAGCGCGCCATTACGCTGCGCTACCCAGCCCAGCGTGAAGAAGGTGCCCTTCACGCCCGCTTCGTCAAACAGGGCGAGTATCCGGTCCACATTGCGCTCGACGCGGCTGGTCAGGCCGTCCCACTCGCTCCGCTCGATTACGTTTTCGAACGCGCCGACATGGAACCAGTCTTCCACATCCACGGACAGGCCGTTAACCGGGCCGCTCCCGGGAATTTTCGGAGAGGCCGCCTCGTCGCTCACCTAAAGCTCCTCAGGCGGCGATCTGTGCGGCTGCGTCGTTCTCGATCCACTCGATCAGCATGGTGAGCGTGTGGCGGATCGTGCGTTCCTGTTCGATCAGGCGCGCCTCCAGCTGCGAAATGCGATCATGCAGGGCGGCAATGTCCGGCTGGACCGCCGCAGCAGTCGCATCGTCCTTCGAATAGGACAATTCGACAATCGCCTGCTGCAATTCAGCGATCTGCGCGTCACGTTGCGCCAGCGCCCGCTCAAACACGTCGGGGCGGACGCCCGGCACGGGTGCGGGCTGCGCGGGAGCAGGCTGGCTCGCAGCGGGCTGGGCATCGGCCTGTGCGGCGCGTTCAACCTGCGCAGCGCTGCGCGGCTGGACGACCGGTGCAGCGGCCGGGAACGCATTGTCGCTGTCCATTTCCGCCAGCACGGCGTGGAGCATTGCGGCATCGATGCGCGAACGCTGTTCCACCGCGCCCAGCAGCAGCAAGCGATTGGCGATCTGGTTAATCCGGCGGGGAATGCCGCCCGATGCCTGATACAGTTCCGCAAACACGCGCTGGTCGAAAGATGGGTTCGTCCCTTCCCAGCCAACATGCTTCAGGCGGTGAACCACATAGGGTTCGATCTCGCTGGCATCCATCGGCTCAAGATGGTGGGCCGCGATCACACGCTGGCGCAGCTGTTCCAGCCCGCCTTCCGATTGCAGCATGGCCCGGAATTCCGGCTGACCGAGCAAAAGGGTCTGCAGCAGCGGGTGCGAACCAAGCTGGAAGTTGGAGAGCATCCGCAGCTCTTCCAGCGCGGCGACCGAAAGGTTCTGCGATTCATCGACGATCAGCAGACAACGGCGGCCCGAACGCGCTTCCTCGTGCAGGAAGCCTTCGATCGCGCCCAGCGCGCTGGCCTTGTCATGGCCGCTGATGTCGAGGCCGAAGCTCTGCGCAACGACATGGACAATTTCTTCCCCATCCAGCTTGCTGGTGACGACCTGCCCCACCGTAAGCTGCGCCGGGTCGACCGAGGCCACGAGATGCGCCACCAGCGTGGATTTGCCCGCGCCCACCTCGCCGGTGATGACGATGAAGCCCTCACCCTGCGCCAGGCCATAGCGCAGGTAGGACAGCGCCTTGCGGTGCGTCCCGCTGGGGAAATAGAAGGCCGGATCCGGCGTAAGCTGGAACGGCTTCCCCTTGAGCCCGTAAAAATCGTCGAACATTATCTTTTACCTCCGGTCACGGGCCGAAATGTTTAGAACGAATATCGCATGCCGAGCAGCGCAGCGGCCGACAAAGTATCGTCCAGCGCTTCCTCGTCGCGGTTCACGCCATCCAGGCTGACGGCGGCAGTCGCCGAAAGCCGCTGCGTGAGATTACGATAATAGGCCGCCGATGCACCATAGCCGGTGGAACTGCCGGAAAGATCGAAAGCACTGTTGAACCAATTGGCGTAGATATTGGTCGAGATGCTGGAATTGTCACCCAGGCGCCCATTGAGGAACGCGGCCAGCCAGATGTTCTCATCCGCCTTGCCGTCCACATCGGCCAGCACCGTATCGTCGGCGGCGATGAACTTGCGATTGTCGTAACCCGCACCGATCCCCGTCTGCCAGCGGCCGAAACGATGGGCATAAGTAGCCATCACGCCGCGTGCGCGGAAAGTGGAGGAACGAATCGCGCTGAGAGCGCTGCCAAGGCAGACGCCGTTCTCAAGGCTGTCGACACAGCCGCCGATGTCGCCCGAAATCGGGTTGCGGATCGCCTGAAACTCGGTCGGCAGGTTGGCCAGCGCATTGTTGAGCTGCCCGCCGAAGCCCGACACCGTGTCATAAACACCGACGTTGAAGCTGGAACGCGAACTGGGCTGGTAGGACAGCGAGCCATAATAGCTCATCGAGCCATAACGGCGGCCCACATGAGCTTCCAATGACGTGCGCGTGCTGGGGCGCCACAGCACGCCGGCATCCCAGATCAGGCCGTCCGTATGATAGGCAATGCGGCGTTCCGAATTGGGATCGGTGACATAGCGGCCATCGGCCCCAATCACCGGCATATCCAGCTCGTCACGCAGCGCGTCACGGGCGGAAATCTCCACATCCTCATAGCCGATGCCGCCCACCAGCGCGAGCGAGGGGCTGACCGGCAGAGTGGCGTCGGCGCGGACATGGCGATCGTCCACGCGCTGATCGAGATTGTTGATGTCCTCGCGATACCAGCCAGCGCCCACGCCGATGCCCACGGGCAGCAGGGCATTTGGGCGTGCGCCTACGCGGATCTGCGCGTTCTGGACCACGCTCTCGTCAAACACGTCAACCGGCTCTGCGCCCGGCGCCGTCACCAGAGCATCAGGCTCTTCCACCTTGGAATAGCCGATGCGGTAATGCCCTTCGACATCCAGATTGCCCATATTGGTATGGAGCGAAGGCCCGGCGTAGACAGCATAGATATTGCTCTTGCCGGCGTTGTCGGCAATCGGGCTTTGTATAGACGCGCCATTGCCTTCCACGCGGGTGCGTGCGGCCAGGCCGCCTGCTTCCAGCGTAAGGGCCTGCGGCACAATGCCAATGCCGACGCGGGCAATGCCGCTGATCAGATCGCCGTCGGGAGCATCGTCTTCCCAGCCAATGCGGCGTTCATAGCGCAATGACAGGGCGCCCGCCGTATTCCGGCCGATCACCTGTGCATCGACCCCGGCGGCAATGCGGCTGTATGTGACAACGTCGTCGCCCGGCGAAAGCTCGGCAGAAACGACCTGTGCCGCTTCGATATAGGGCTCGATGTCGACCTGCTTGGGCTTCTCGCCCGCATCCTTGGCAGAGGCAACGGCCGGAACCGCGCCGAGCGCCAGGGCAAGCGTGAGAGCGGGAACGAGGCGGGGCATTCTAGCCTCCATATCCATAGTAAGAGCCGAAGCGGCGGCCGCTCGGGCTGAAGTTGGCGTCGTTGAGCAGCAGCTTGATGTCGGCGCAATTCGACAGCAGGTGCAGCGCATCCTCGATGGCGTTCTGGCCGGTGGCATCCGCGCGCACGACCAGCAGGGTCTGCCCGACGAGCTTTGCCAGATCGGCTGCGGGCGATGCGGCAAGTGCCGGCGGGGAATCGAAAATCACCATCCGGCCGGGCACGCCCTGCGTAAGCCGGTCAAGAACCTGCACGGTGCGGCCGGAGGCGAGATATTCACTGTCGCGGGTGGTCTGGTTCCCGGCGGGCAGCACCCACAGGCCGGGAATATCCGTGCCGATTACGCAGTCTTCCACGCGGATCGAAGGATCGGCCAGCGCGTCCATCAGCCCCGGCCCGCCCGGCAGGCCAAGTACGGACAGCACCGAAGGCTTGGCGAAATCGGCATCCACAAGCAGCACTTCGCTGTCCTTTTCCGCCGCCATTGCCAGCGCGAGATTGGTGGAACAGAAGGTCTTGCCTTCCCCCGGCAGAGGCGAACAGACCAGCACGCGCTGCGCCATTGCCCCCGCGCCCTTGGCCTGCGCCTCGCGCGCGGACTGGAGCAGTTCGCGCTTCACGATGCGGAATTCCTCCAGCAGCGTGGACACCGCACCTTCCGGCTCGATCAGGCCCTGTTCGCGCAGGCGCGCCCGGTCAACCGGATGGCGCGCGGACTGGAAGTGAATTGGCTGTACCGGTGCGGCCTGAACCGCTGCCGGAGCGGACATGACCGGCTCCGCTGCCGCAACAGGCTGCGGGGCAGGTGCAACCGGTTGGGCCACCGGCGCTGCAACCGGGGTTTCCACCGGGGCAGGAACTGCCTTGGGCTGCGGCGCGGGCGCCATGGCGGGGCGTTTGATGCGCGAGGGGATCTGGGCGAGATCCTTCGGCATCGGGGCTGGCTTGAACGCACCGCCAAGGTCGAACGCGCCATTGGCCCGCTCGAACAGCGAATTGCCGCCCTTCTCGCCTTCACCTTCGGGAGGAACCGGGATCTTGCTCTGCTCGGTCATATCCCTCTCCCTCAGGCCACCATGCCGCGCTGGATGAACTCCACCGCCAGCAGCACCACAAACAGCCCGCACAGCCCCCCGGCACCGGCCGCGAACAGCTTGAAGCGCCTGGCCTTCAGCATCCGGCTCGCCTCGGTTGTGACGTGGGAAATCGTGCCGATCACCGGTAGGTCGAAGGTGTTTTCAAGCTTGCCCGCCGTGGCATAGGAAGACCGCAACTGGCCCATTGCCCAGCCAGCCCCTGCCCCGGCGCCGATACCCATCACCAGCACGCCGAACAGCAACAACGGGCGATTGGGCGCGGAAGGCGTGCGCGGCGTGGTCGGCGGGTCGATCACTTCGAACTTCACGGCGTTGCGTTCGGTCTCCACCTGACCGCGCAGGCGAAGTTCCTCGCGATCCTTCAGCAGCTTGTCATATTGTTCGCGCAGCACTTCATAGTCGCGGCTGATCCGCTGCGCCTCCGCCGCTACGCCCGGTTCGAGCGACTGGTTGGCAGTGATCTGCATGATTTCCGAATTAAGCGCCGCCTTGCGCGATTGCAGCGCCTGGACATTGGCAATGCGTTCTGCGCGGATGGATTGCAGCGAGGAATAGGCCGGGTTGGGCATGCCGCCCGCATTGCCCTGCCGCGCTGCCTGCTGACGCAGCGACGCTATCTGCTTCTCGATCGAAATCACGTCCGGGTGGCTGTCGGTCAGGCCCCGGGCACGCATATCGGACAGATTGGCTTCGGCCTGCATCAGCGCGCCCGCCGCACCACCGACCTGCCCGGGCACAACAATCGTGCGAGGAGTGCCCGCAAGTTGCCCATCCGTGGCCGCCAGCGCACTTTGCGCCGCTGCAAGATCTGCATCGACGCTGCGCATTTCCGCTCGGGTCGATTCAAGCCGCTGCGAGATTGCCGCCGCGCCGCCGATCAGTTCGGGGTGCGATGCCTCGAAAGCGAGCCGTTCCTGCTCCGCCTTTTCCAGCTGCTTCTGCCTGTCTGCCAGTTGCTGATCCAGGAAGTCGATGGTCTCGCGCATTTCCCCGCGCGATCCGCCCAGATTCTGTTCGCGGAAGATGTCGATCAGCTTCTGCACCACGTCCTGAGCCAGTTGCGCGTTCTCGCCATCGGAAAGATCGCGTCGCCCGCTTTCGGCGGTGATCTCGAACAGGTTTTCCTCGGTGTTCTTTACCGTGATCGTTTCGGCCAGCTTCTCCACCGCGGATTCCATCTGGCGGGGAGTGGTCACTGTTTCGCCAAGGCGAGTGGAGCGGATGACCTTTTCAAGGTTCACCGCGCTGGTCAGCGTCTGGGTGACGCGTTCGATGTCTTTCTTGCGGCTGCCGGTGCCGATGCCGATCTGCTGCGCAAGAACATCGTCCAGCTGAACGAAGATCCGGGCCTTGGATTCATAGGCATTGGGCACCATGGCCACGGCCAGCCAACCCACGAGGCACAGGCCCCAGGCAACGGCCAACGCCAGCCATCGCCGGTTCCAGACCGACCAGAGCGCTGCGCGGATTTCTTCGACGATGGCGTTCATGCCGTGCGCAGCCCTGCCCTTAGAACATGCTTTCGGGGATGATGATCACATCGCCCGGCATCAGGAGGACATTGGCCTTGCTGTCGCCCTTCTTGAGCAGGTCTGACAGGCGCAGGGCATATTCCTGCTGCTTGCCCGTTTCCTTGTCGAAGCGAACCAGCTTGGCGCGATTGCCGCTGGCGAATTCCGACAGGCCGCCCACCGCGATCATCGCGTCGAGCAGGGTCATGTTCGCGCGATAGGGGATGGAGGCAGGCTTCTCGGTGGCACCCACGATGCGCACCTGCTGGCTGAAGGTGCCCGCGAACTGGTTCACGATCACCGAAACCAGCGGATCGGTGATATATTGCGAAAGTTGCAGGCGGATGTCCTCGGCCAGCATGGATGGCGTCTTGCCCACGGCGGGCATGTCGGAAACCAGCGGCGTGGTGATGCGCCCGTCGGGGCGGACCTGCACCTTCGCGCCCAGTTCCGGATTGCGCCAGACATGGATGGTCAGTTCGTCGAGCGGGCCGATCACATATTCCTCGCCCGGCCCTTCCTGCATGGCCACGAACTGGGCCGGGGGCAATCTGGGGCCGCTGCTGGCGCAACCGGCCAGAGAGAGACTGGCCATGGCCAGCCCCAGAAACATGCGGGCAAACACACTCATACGCATCGATACGTCCCCACGGAAAACCGGGTGTCTCGTTTGGCCATGCGCGCAAGAAAGGCTCTCCCGCCCCGTGCACATGACCCCTGGATCCAACCTGCGTCTTCCCCGAAAAGGGTGAACATCTCGTTATCCAAAGGCGCAAATGCCCGGCTTTGGGAGGGTTTTCGGGCCGCTGTCCCGAATGGGGACTGGCGGCGGGGAAAGGTTAAACGAGCATCTCTCGTGCAGGCCCTTGACCCAGGAACATCGCCGGGCTGGCGCTGGCGCCATAGGCACCGGCACAGAACACGGCCACCAGATCGCCCACATCCGCGCGCGGCAGCGCAGCCTGATCGGCTAGACGGTCAAGCGGAGTGCACAGGCACCCCACCACATTCGCCTCTTCCGTAGCGTCAATTCCGAAACGATTGGCAATGGCCAGCGGGTAATTGCGCCGCACCACGGTGCCGAAATTTCCCGAAGCGGCGAGCTGGTGATGCAGCCCGCCATCGGTGATCAGATAGGTCTGCCCATGGCTTTCCTTCCGGTCCACGATTCGCGTCAGATAGACGCCTGCCTCACCCACCAGATAGCGGCCCAGTTCGATGCAGAAATGCGTCTGTTCCAGCAGTGGCGGCAGCGATCCGAAACGGTCGCGCAGTGCCGCCCCGATGGCGGCGATGTCCAGCGGTGCATCGCCGTTGAAATAGGGAATGCCGAAACCACCGCCCATGTTCAGCTTGGGCAGCGGGGCGCCGATTTCCCCTGAGAGCCTCGCGGCTAGGTCCAGCACATTG
Source organism: Erythrobacter sp. SG61-1L (assembly GCF_001305965.1). Taxonomy (NCBI): domain Bacteria; kingdom Pseudomonadati; phylum Pseudomonadota; class Alphaproteobacteria; order Sphingomonadales; family Erythrobacteraceae; genus Erythrobacter; species Erythrobacter sp. SG61-1L. The sequence goes on along the minus strand of NZ_JXQC01000003.1, from coordinate 917,952 downwards.
GCCTGCGTCTCGATCAGGGCTTCCGCATCCAGCGCCTGACTGCCCGCGAAGATATGCAACCCGCGCCAGTCAGCCCCGGCCGCGATCAATTCTCGGGCAAGGGCCGGAACCCGCTCGGCATCGAGGCCGAAGGGCTTGGCACCCCCGCCCATCTTCATGCCGGAACCGCGCAGTTCGAAATCGGGATTCACCCGGATGGCAAGGCGCGGCACCCCGCCCAGACGTTCTGCAATCGCCAACGCCCGGCGGGCTTCATTCTCGGATTCGAGATTGAGCGTCACGCCCGCGCCGATGGCGGCTTCCAATTCGTCATCGCGCTTGCCCGGCCCGGCAAAGCTGACTTTTTCCGGCGCGATCCCGGCGGCAAGAGCCATCGCGAGTTCACCGCCAGAGGCAATGTCGAACCCGTCCACAAGGCCAGCCATTGCGCCAAGCAGCGGGGCGAAGGGATTGGCCTTCACCGCATAGTGGATCGCCAGCCTCTCCGGCATGGCGGCGCGCAGATCGGCAATGCGGCGGGCAATGCGATCACGCGAATAGACGAACAACGGCGTGCCCCCCGCTTCCGCCACAAGCGCGCTGGCCGTCCTGCCACCAAGGGCAAGTTCGCCGTCGAGTATCTCGAAACCAGCGGGGATGGGGCCGAGCGGCTTCATGCGGCAAGCTCCTGCTGCAAGGCCGTGCGGTCGATCTTGCCATTGGGATTGAGCGGCATGGCATCGCGCCAGTGATAGGCACGCGGCTGCATGAAATTGGGCAATTCCTGTGCCAGCAGGCGCGGCAACCGATCCTGCGCATCCTCTGCGTCCGCCTTCGGGCGGACCACCAGATGGACGGCCTGACCCAGCCTTTCATCCGGAACCCCCAGCGCGACCGCTTCGGCCACCAGTCCGGTAGCCAGCGCCGCTTCCTCGATCTCCTGCGGGGAAATGCGGTTGCCTGCACTCTTGATCATGGCATCGCGCCGTCCGGCGAAATAGAGCAGCCCATCCGCATCGCGCACCACCCGGTCACCCGACCAGACGGCCATGCCGCCATAGGCCGATCCGGCAGGCGCGGATTTGAACCGTTCGGCTGTGCGCTGGCCATCCTGCCAATAGCCCTGCGCCACCAGCGGCCCGCAATGGACCAGTTCGCCTTCCACGCCCGGTGCTGTCACTGCGCCATCGTCGCCCACTACCAGCACTTCGGCAAAGGGGATTGCCTTGCCCATGGACGTGGGGTGCGTATCGACCAGCGACGGGTCGAGATAGGTCGAACGGAAGGCTTCGGTCAGGCCATACATCGGGAACAGGCGCGCCTGCGGAAAGATCGCGCGCAGGCGCTGCACCAGTTCCACTGTCAAAGCCCCGCCGCTGTTGGTCAGGCGCCGCAAGGGAGCGGAAGCATCCCGCGGCCAGTCCAGTTCCACCAATTGCACCCACAGAGGCGGAACGGCGGCCAGCGTAGTCACGCCATGCTTCGCGCATGCCTTCACTACGTCGCGTGCGGTGAGATAGTCGATAGGCACCACGCTCGCCCCGGCGCGCCACGCGGAAAGAAGCTGGTTCTGGCCATAGTCGAAGGACAGCGGCAGCACGCCCAGCACTACGTCATCCGCCTCAAGCCCGAGATAATTCGCCACGCTCACCGCGCCGAGCCAGAGATTGGCATGGCTGAGCATCACGCCCTTGGGCCTGCCGGTGGAGCCGCTGGTATAGAGGATCGCCGCAAGTTCGCCCGGATCGGCCTGCGACGGACCGAGCGATCCGCCCAGAGCCTCTGCTTCTGCCCAGACCTGCCCTTCTTCCACCAGAGCGCACCCTGCCGGGACGTCGCCCGCACCAAGGCTGGCAAGCCGCGCGCTATTGCCCATCAGCAAATGCGCACCGCTATCGGCAAGGATGTGGGCGACCTGCGCGTGTTTGAGCAGCGGGTTGACCGGAACATGCACCAGCCCTGCCCGCGCTGCCGCCAGCGGCATGAGGCAGGTCAATTCGCCCTTGGCCGCCCAGCTTGCCACGCGGGCGCCCTTCTCCGGCACCCGGTCCGCCAGCCACGCGGCCAGCAGAGAGATACGCTCCCTTAAGGCCTTGTAGTTAAGGCCGCCTTGCCGGAGAACGAGCGCCATCGCTTCATCCTTGCCGAACAGGGCAAGGTGATCGAGCGGTTTGGCAATCGGATCAGCGGCAACAGGCATCGGGGCTCCGGCTGGGGCTCCACACAGGGGAAGCATTGGGTTGGTCGCGGTCAGCTATCACGACAGGGTTAACGTCTTGCAAGCACTCGATCTTGCCAGCGCGGCACCATTCGACCGGGTCGAATGGTTTACGCTGCTGGAAGAGGAAGGCGGCTTACGTCCCTTTATCGCGCTGGCGGCAGAAGGCAGCCATGCAGCAGCCCTGCCGCTTATGCAGCAGGGGGGCACGCTGGTGCCGCTGGCCAACTGGTATAGTTTCCTGTGGCGGCCACTTGCCACCCCGGGTGCGAATCAGCCCGCATTGCTGGAGGCGATCGCCCGCGATCTTTCCACGAAAAACAGTCGCATGGTGCTGTGGCCCCTGCCCGATGAGGATCGCAGCGCCACCATGCTTGCCGCCGCGTTCCGCGCTGCCGGCTGGGTTGTTATACGACAGGAATGCGACACCAACCACATCCTGCGCCTTTCCGGTCGCAGCTATCAGGCCTATCTCGCATCCCGCCCCGGCCCCTTGCGCACCACGCTGAAACGCAAGGCGAAGAAGCTGGAAGTGGAAATTCATTCCGCCTTCGATCCTGCAGCCTGGGGCGCCTATCAGGAAATCTATTCCGCAAGCTGGAAGCCCGCCGAGGGCAAGCCCGCCATGCTACGCCGCTTTGCCGAACAGGAAGGCGCCGCCGGGCGCCTGCGGCTGGGCATCGCGCGTCATGAAGGCAGGCCACTGGCCGCCCAGTTCTGGACCGTGGAAGCTGGCACTGCCTTCATCCACAAGCTGGCCCATGTAGAAGAGGCAGTTCCGCTTTCAGCCGGCACTGTCCTTACCGCAGCCCTGTTCGAACGGGTGATCGATACGGATCAGGTGGAAATCGTGGATTTCGGGACGGGCAACGATCCCTATAAGAACATGTGGATGGAAGAGACGCGCAAGCGCTATCGCCTCGAATGCCTGCGTCCCGGCAATCCGGCCTGCTGGCCCCGCCTTGTCCGCGCGGGGTTGCGCAAACTGCTGCGCAGGAACTAAGGCTGGGGCTTAACAGGCATTTACCACCCCGACGAAAGACGCGATGAGCAGTTCCACCGACACCGCTGGCCAGACCGACGCAATCCTGCGCGAAATCCTGTGCGACGTGCTGGGGCTAGATCATTCGCGGGTTGATGGGTTCTCCGCCGACACCGGCCTGTTCGGCCATTTGCCGGAACTCGATTCCATGGCCGTGGCCGGGCTGCTGACCGAAATCGAGGATCGGCTGGACATCGTGATCGACGACGATGAAGTCGATGGCGACATGCTGGAAAACTACGGCGCGCTGCTGGCCTTTGCCGAAAGCAAGCGCGGAAACGGCTGATCTCCGGATGGCCTGCGCGCGATGATCGCCTCCTGGCCCAGCCCCTCAGGCGGCGAGGAATATGCCCTCTCCATCGACGCGGGCCGCAAAGGCCGCCTGCTGATCCTGACGCCCCTGTTCGACGAGGCGAACAAGACGCGCCACACGCTGGTGGAAACCATGCGGCGGCTGGACGGGGCCGGGATCGACAGCTTCCTGCCCGATCTGCACGGCTGTAACGAAAGCCTTGCCCCGCTGGAGGAACAGACGCTGGCAAGCTGGCGCGCGGCTGCCACTGCCGCCGCAGCCCATTTCGGCGCGACCCACCTGCTGACAGTGCGCGCTTCCGCCATTCTTGCGCCGCCTGCGCTCCCCGGCTGGCGCTATGCCCCCACCGGCGGGGCGAATATCCTGCGCGCGATGCTGCGCGCCCGCACTATCGCCGCCCGTGAGGCATGGGTGAGCGAGACGAGCGAGAGCTTGATGGAGATCGGCCGCGAAGAGGGGCTGGAACTGGCCGGCTACCGGCTCGGCGCCGCGATGATCCGCGATCTGGAGGCCGCGCGCCTGCCCGATAGCGGGCGGCTGGTTGATCTTGGCCAGCCGACCATCGGCGGCCCCGCCCCGTGGCTGCGCGCAGAACCCGGCTACAGCCCCGCACAGGCCGATATGCTGGCCGCCTTCCTCACCATGGGAATGTCTCTTTGACCCGGCGGCACCTGACCTTCACTTGCGAGGAAGCGCGGCTTACCGGCACGCTGGACGATGCGCCCGGCACCACCGGCCTGCTGATCGTAACCGGCGGGAACGAGACGCGCGCGGGCGCCTTTTCCGGGCAGGCCCATTTGGCCACGCGCATCGCCGCCGAAACCTATCCCGTATTCCGCTTCGACCGACGCGGCGTGGGCGATAGCGAGGGAGAAAATGGCGGCTTCCTGTCCAGCGCGCCCGACATCGCCGCCGCCCTTGCCGCCTTCCGTCAGGCTGCGCCGCAGATCACGCGCATTGTCGGCTTCGGCAATTGCGACGGGGCAAGCGCGCTGATGCTGGCCTGTGGTGCGGGGCTGAACGCCCTCGTCCTGGCTAACCCCTGGACGATCGAGGCCGACGATGGCGCCCCGCCGCCCGAGGCGATCCGTGCGCGCTATTCCGAAAAACTGCGCAATCCAAAGGAGATCGCCCGGCTGCTGACCGGCAAGGTTTCGCTGCGCAAGCTGCTGCGCGGCATCGGGCAAGCCTTGCGCCCCCGGCCCGCCCCCACCACGCTGGCGCAGGATGTGGCCGCCGGGCTGGCCGCATTCCATGGCCCGGCCATGATCCTGCTGGCAGAGCGTGACCGCACGGCACAGATCTTTGCGGCAAGTTGGGACAATGGCGATCCACGCATTCGCCGCTGCCACAATGCGACGCATGCTTTCGTGGAAGACGGTTCCCGGCAGTGGCTCACCGCGCAGTTGCTGGAAGCGCTGGCTGCTGCCTCACAGAGGTGATGCCCCGCTGAGGAATGAAATTTTCTGTTAGTGAACACCCCATCGCGATTCACCCTTGCAGCGTGGGCATTTAGTGCGATTTTGTGGTGAACGGGGCAAATGCAAACAGGAACGAGTCGCTCCCCATCTCTTCTGCGGAGTGATTTCGAATGCGCGCCAGTTTTCTCATCGGCCTTACTGCCTCAACGTTCCTCACGACACCGGCCATGGCCGAGGCGTGGAATGAAGTGGGCGTGTCTGACGCCGTGATCGTCTATGCCGACGTAGACAGCATCCAGAATGTCGGCAGCAACAAGACAATGATGGTATTCCAGGGTTTCGATCTTGGCATGGGCACCAGCGGCAAGGCCTATTACACCAAGAGCCAGATCGAGCTGGATTGCACCAATCACAAGGTGCGCGAATTGCGAATGGACGCGTATGGGATGGACCACGCGATGTTGGCCCCCGAACCGCTCGATACAGCCTGGCAGACCTTTGCCGATGGCACGATCGGCGCGGCCTATAATGCCGTGGCCTGCAATGGCGAGCGCGCTGACATGAGCTATTCCGATCCTTTCGCCGCGGCGGACGAATATTGGGAATACATGTATTATTACGGCGAGTGAGGCCGGATCAGCCTTTCACGAACAGGCTGGCCAGTTCGACATGGGTTGACCAGCGGAACTGGCCGACCGGGCGCAGATGGGTCAGCCTGTAACCGCCCTCGGCCAGCAGCGCCCCGTCACGCGCCCAGCTTGACGGATTGCAGCTGATATAGACGACGCGTTCCACGGTGCTGTCCGCGATCAGCTTCACCTGTTCACGCGCACCGGCCCGCGGCGGATCGAGCACTACGGCGCCAAAGCGGTTCAACTCGTCAAGCTGCAGCGGGTTGCGGAACAGGTCGCGATGCAGGGCATGGACCGGACGGCCGGAAGAGGCCGCCGCTGCCTTGGACGCCAGGAAGGCATCGCGCGAAGCTTCCGCCGCCAGCACCTTGGCCGGGCCTGCCAGCGCGAAGGCAAAGGTGCCGAGGCCGGAAAACAGATCGGCCACGAATTTCGTACCGTCCAGCCATTCACGCGCGCAGGAGGTCAGTGCCTCCTCGCCATCGGCAGTCGCCTGAAGGAACGCGCCCGGCGGCAGCGGCACGGATACCCCGCCGAGCGACACCGTGACCGGGGCAGGCTCCCAACGGACCTCCGGGCCATAGCCTTCATCCACGGTCAGGCGGGCAAAGCCGCTTTCACGGGCGAAATCCAGCAGGGCTTCGGCATCGGCCAGCCCTTCGAAGCTCAGGCCCTTCAGCCCGCAGGCCACGCCCTGTTCGGCCAGCGTCAGCTCGATATCGACGGCATATTTGCCTTTGCGCTGGGCCAGAAGGCGCCGCAGCTTGTTCACCGCATCGAACAGTTCGGGCGCCAGCACCGGGCATTCGGAAATTCCGACGATCCGGTGCGATCCATTTTCATGAAAGCCGATCAGCGGGCTGCCCCCGCCATTCACGGCATGCAACGTCGCCCGGCGGCGGCTGTAAGACGGCGAGAGATGGGCGGGCAGCACATGATCCGCCACCAGCCCCCGGCCCTGCGATTGGGCGGCGTTCACCACCCGGTCGGTTACGAAGGCCGCCAGCATCGCGTCATCGACATGCTGCAACTGGCAACCGCCGCAGGGGCCGAAATGGCGGCAGGCCGGATCGACATGGTGGGGCCCATGTTCCAGCGTGCCATCGATATGCAGCAGATCGCCGGGCGCCGCGAAAGGCGAATGGCGGCCGCTTTCGGTAATGCCGTCACCCTTGGCGGCGATGCGAATGATTTCTTCGGTTTCGGTCACAGGCAGGCCGCGTAGGCGGCCGGGATATGTGTGACAAGTGCCGATGGCGTAAGAACCGGCCCGGCAAGGCGCGCGGCCTCGCCATGCAGCCACACCGCCTCGCAGGCGGCCACGAAGGGATCGGCACCGGTGGCAAGACGGCTGGCAACGAGGCCCGCCAGCACATCGCCCGTGCCTGCCACCGAAAGCCAGCTTGGCGCGGGGCGGGAAATCGCCACCCGGCCATCGGGCGCGGCGATCAGGCTGTCAGGCCCCTTGGCGATCACGACCATTCCGGTGCGCCGCGCCAGTTCCTGCGCCACGGCGCGTTTGCCCTGTGCCGCAATGCCAAAACTCACGGCGAGCCGGGTAAGTTCGCCCTCATGCGGCGTGGCGACGATCGGCGCTCGCCGTCCGGCCAGCATGGCGGGGGCAAGGACCATCAGCGCATCGGCATCGAGCACAATGGGCACTTCGCGCGCCAGCACCTCGCCCAGCAGTCGGTGCGCCTCCTCGCCCCGGCCCAGCCCTGGACCGACGAGTGCGGCGGAAAGGCGCGGATCGGCAAGCGCCTGCGGATCGGTCACCAGATCGGGCGGCGTGCCCATCGGCGCCTGCGCGGCAGCGAGCCGGACATAGCCCGCCCCGCCCCGCATTGCCGCCTCGCTCGCCAGCAGGCCCGCACCGGGCATTGCACCGGGGACTATCGCCAGCAGGCCGCGCGTATATTTGTGGGCATCGGCGGCAGGCGCGTGAACCTGCGGCTTAGCCAGCAGATGCGCCGCACCGGGGACTTCCGCCACGCCGATGGGGACCAGCCTGCGCTCCCCCATCAGGGCAGCGGCGGGCATGGTCCAATGGGCATATTTCCACGCGCCGAGCGAGACGGTCAGCCGGTAATCGGGCAGACCATCGTTGAGCGGACGCCCGCTATCGCTTTCAACACCGCTCGGCAGGTCGATTGCAACGCGCAGCGGATGGCTGTCCGCCAGCCCGCGCAGCAGATCGAGCAAATCCTGTCCCAGCGGCCGGACCAGTCCGCTGCCGAACAGGCAATCGACCAGCACACTGCCCCTTACGCCATCGGCAGCGTCCCGCACTTCGCCGCGATAGAGCGCACGGGCATTGCGGGCGGCGTCGGTCGCGGGGGCCAGCGGCGCGACTACCGTCACCGGCATGCCGCGTTCGCGCAGGGTCTCGGCGATCACATAGCCGTCCCCGCCATTGTTTCCGGGGCCGCACAGCACAGTGACTGGCCGGGGCCAGCCAAGCCGCCAGACCCATTCTGCCGCGCCGCGCCCGGCGATCTGCATCAGCGCATCCACGCTGGTTCCCGCTGCGATCAGCGCCTCTTCCGCCTCGCGCATCTGCGCGACGGTCAATATCTGGTCACTGGCCCTGCGCATCGGGCTTCACCGTAGCGGGGAAACGATAGCGATCATCGCCGACGCGCATGTCCAGCCGCCCGTCCACCAGAGCCGCCTCGCCCTGTTCAGCACCGTCGGCAGGTTCCAGCCCGCGCCCATCGGTCAACACAGTGAAGCGGCGGAAACCGCCATCGGGATGACGCACGATCAGGATGCGGGAACCGTCCTCGGCCGAGCCCTTCTCCACCTCGCATTCGCGCAGGAACCATTGCGCGCCGCCGATGGCACATTCGATCAGTTCATTGCCGCTGGCCGAGCGCGTCGGGGCCGCCTTCGCTTCCTCGGTCGCCGCGGGAGATTTCTCCGCGGCTTCGGGGGAACAGGCGGACAAAAGCATCGTCATTGCGAGGAGCGCGCCCTTCGACAAGCTCAGGGCGAACGGATGTTGGATGGAATATCCCAACTCCGCCCGTGCTGAGCCTGTCGAAGCACGCATGCGAGTTACCCCCGCTTGAGCTGCGAAACGTCCCGCACCGCGCCGCGCGCGGCGCTGGTGGTCATCGCGGCATAGGCCTGCAGCGCAGCGGAAACGCGGCGTTCGCGCGGCTTTTCCGGCTGCCATGCAGCAGCGCCCTTCGCTTCCATCTTGGCGCGGCGATGGGCGAGTTCCTCGTCCGTCACGGCCAGATGGATCGTGCGATTGGGGATGTCGATCTCGATCATGTCGCCCGTTTCCACCAGCCCGATGGCGCCGCCTTCCGCCGCTTCGGGCGAGGCATGGCCGATGGACAGGCCCGACGTACCGCCGGAGAAGCGGCCATCGGTGATGAGGGCGCAGGCCTTGCCCAGCCCCTTCGACTTCAGATAGCTGGTGGGATAGAGCATTTCCTGCATGCCCGGCCCGCCCTTCGGCCCTTCGTAACGGATCACGACAACGTCGCCCGCCTCGACCTGGCCGGTAAGGATCGCGGTGACGGAAGCGTCCTGGCTTTCAAAAACCTTTGCCGGGCCGGAAAATTTCAGGATGGAATCGTCCACGCCCGCCGTCTTCACGATGCAGCCTTCCAGCGCGATATTGCCATAGAGCACGGCAAGCCCGCCATCCTTGGAGAAAGCGTGTTCGGCCGAACGGATCACGCCGCTCTCCCGGTCCGTATCCAGCTCGTCCCAGCGGCGGCTCTGGCTGAAGGCGGTCTGGGTCGGCACGCCGCCCGGTGCAGCCTTGTAGAATTCCTGCACCATGGGATTGTTGGTGAGACGGATGTCCCAATCGGCCAGCGCATCGCCCAGCGTCGGGCTGTGGACCGTGGGCAGCGCGGTGTGCAGCAGCCCGGCGCGGTCAAGCTCGCCAAGGATCGCCATGATCCCGCCCGCGCGGTGCACGTCTTCCATATGGACGTCGTTCTTGGCCGGGGCGACCTTGGAGAGGCAGGGCACCTTGCGGCTCAGCCGGTCGATATCGGCCATGGTGAAGTCCACGCCTGCTTCCTGCGCGGCAGCCAGCAGGTGCAGCACGGTGTTGGTGGAACCGCCCATGGCAATGTCCAGGCTCATCGCGTTTTCAAACGCTTCGAAGCTGGCAATGGCGCGCGGCAGGACGCTTTCGTCCTCTTCCTCGTAATAGCGCTTGGCCAGCGTCACCACGAGGCGACCGGCGCGTTCGAACAGTTGCTTGCGGTCCGAATGGGTGGCCAGCTGCGAACCGTTGCCCGGCAGCGAAAGGCCCAGCGCCTCGGTCAGGCAGTTCATCGAATTGGCGGTGAACATGCCCGAGCAGGAACCGCAGGTTGGGCATGCCGAACGCTCGATCGTGGCGACTTCCTCATCCGTGTAGGATTCGTCCGCCGCGGCGACCATCGCGTCGATCAAATCGAGCGCGACTTCCTTGCCCTTCACTACGACCTTGCCCGCTTCCATCGGCCCGCCGGAAACGAACACGCAGGGTATGTTGAGGCGCATGGCAGCCATCAGCATGCCCGGCGTGATCTTGTCGCAATTGGAAATGCAAACCATCGCATCGGCGCAATGGGCATTGACCATATATTCCACGCTGTCCGCGATCAGGTCGCGGCTGGGGAGCGAATAGAGCATCCCGTCATGGCCCATGGCGATCCCGTCATCCACGGCGATGGTGTTGAATTCCTTGGCGATACCGCCCGCCGCATGGATTTCCCCGGCGACCAGCTGGCCAAGATCCTTCAGGTGCACATGGCCCGGCACGAACTGGGTGAAGCTGTTCACCACGGCGATGATCGGCTTACCGAAATCGCTGTCCTTCATGCCGGTGGCACGCCACAGCCCCCTCGCGCCCGCCATGTTGCGGCCATGGGTGGAAGTGCGGGAACGATAGGCAGGCATGACAAAGGCTCCGAAGTCAGGTTTGCAGGCGCTCTACTTCAGGTAGCGAGCGAGCCGAAGAAGAAAATGGACAAAGTGGGGGCAGCGCCCCTCTTGCTGTCACCCCGGACTGGTTTCGGGGTGACAAGGGTGGATCATTCCCCAATGGCTATCGCCACCCGGTTGCAGATACGCACCAGCCGCTCGGCCCATTCTTCCTGCTGGGCGGAAGTAGTTACCTTGTCCTGCCGGATTTCGACACCGAAGTAAGGCCGCCCCTCCGCCTCGGCATGGACGTTCATCGTCGTATTGAGGATCTTGCCCGAATAGGGCTCGTTCTCGCCAACATGCAGGCCTTCGGCATCCAGCAGGGGAATGGCCACGCGCGATGCCCGGTCATCCTGATTGTACAGCACCCCGCAATCCCACGGGCGATGGCTGTGCGGATCGCTGGCGAGTTGGGGCGTGAAGCTGTGGAGCGAAAGGATCAGCGATGGCGGCGTTTCCACCAGCAGGTGGGCCAGTGCACTGTGATAGGGGCGATAGAAACGCGCCAGCCGCGCCTCGTGCACCCCGCCGCGATTGCCGGGTATTTCCACCCCGTCGCTCACTTCCGGAACGCTGGCGAGGGAATCCTCGTCCCGGTTGAAGTCGCATACCAGGCGGCTGACATTGCCCTGAAAGGCGGCGATGCCGGGGTTTTGTGCCATCAACTCGCCCACCGCGCCAACACCGATGTCGATGGCGATATGATCGTTCATCAGCGCCGGATCGATGCCGAGGTCTATGTCAGCGGGCACGAGGTTCGAAGCATGGTCCGAGATGACGAGGATACCGCCAAAACGCGGAGTGCCCAAAATCCGGTAAGCTTCTTCCTCGATCATCGCAGCCTGCCTTCCATGCGCCACCATTGCGGATGTTCCTGCGCTAGCCGCTCTGCCGCATCGCGCAAGGCCTGCGGGCTGTCGAACAGGGCAAAACAGGTCGCCCCGCTGCCCGACATGCGCGACAGCCATGGGCCTGTGGCTTCAAGATCACGCAACACATCGGCGATTTCGGGGCAGAGCGAGATGGCAGGCGCCTCCAGATCGTTGCGCCCTTCCAGCGCGATCTGGCGCGCACTGCCTTCCGGCATAGGCCCGCGATCCTGCCCGTCCCATGCCTTGAACACCGGCCCGGTGGCCAGCGGAATGCGCGGATTGACCAGCAGCACGGGGGTTCCGGCAAGATCGGCCGGGCCGGGTTCCAGCTGCGTCCCGGTGCCGCGCCCCACGCAGGTCACGCTTTCCACGCAGGCAGGCACATCGGCGCCCAGCCGCGCGGCCCGCTGCCGCCAGTCGTCCGGCAGGCCGTGCGTGCGCTCCACCAGACGGAACACTGCCCCGGCATCGGCGGACCCGCCGCCCAGTCCGGCGGCGACCGGCAGGTTCTTTTCCAGACTGATCGCCAGCCCATCGGCCCGCGGCAAGGTGCCCAGCGCGCGAGCAACGATATTGTCGAAGGGTTCGGTCAGCACCCCGCCGAACTCTCCGGTGACGACAAGGCTGTCCTCCTCCGCCTGCCGCGCGGTGAGTTCATCCCCCGCATCGACAAAGGCGAAGAGCGTTTCCAGCTCATGATACCCATCCTCCCGCCGCCGCCGGACGTGCAGGGCGAGATTGATCTTGGCGTAGGCGGTTTCTTTCACAAATCCTCCCCGTTCCGGGGAGGGGGACCATCCGCAGGATGGTGGAGGGGCACATGTGGGGTCATCGAAGCACCAATCCTGTCACAACAAACCCCAACTACCCGCTCCATCGCCGCCCCGAGATCGTCCAGCACAGCCTTCGCCGGGACACGCAATGTAGCAACACCTTGCGACCTGAGGAAATGGGACCGGGCGGCATCCGCCTTCGCGGCACGTATCCCGGCGTGGGCGAAACCGTCCACCTCGATCGCCAGACGGGCCGCTGCGCAATAGAAATCCAGCACGTAATCCCCTGCCGGATGCTGCCGGCGGAATTTCAAGCCTTGCGGGCGTTTGCGCATTTCCCGCCAGAGCATCGCCTCAGGCAAGGTCATTTCACTGCGCAATTTGCGTGCGCGTTTGACCGTGTCGCGAGGTCCGGTGATCACGCCTGTACCCCTCCACCATCCTGCGGATGGTCCCCCTCCCCCGGCGGGGGAGGATTTCACATATTCGGATAATTCGGACCGCCGCCGCCTTCCGGCGTTACCCATTCGATGTTCTGCGTCGGGTCCTTGATGTCGCAGGTCTTGCAGTGGACGCAGTTCTGGGCGTTGATCACCAGGCTGGGATTGCCTTCTTCCACGCCCACGAATTCATACACGCCCGCTGGGCAATAACGTGCCTCAGGCCCGGCATAGACCGGCAGGTTCACGGTCACCGGAACCTGCGGGTCTTTCAGCTTCAGATGGCAGGGCTGGTCTTCCTCGTGATTGGTGTTCGACAGGAACACGGAGGAAAGCCGGTCGAAACTGATCACGCCATCGGGCTTGGGATAGGCGATAGGCTTGTAGTTCTTCGCCTCTCCGGTTGCGGAGGCATCGGTATGGTGTTCCATGGTGAACGGCAGGCGGATGCCCAGCGTGCGCAGCCACATGTCCGCGCCTGCCAGCACCGTGCCCACAGTGCCGCCGAACTTCGCCACCAGCGGTTCGGCATTCTTCACCAGTTCCAGTTCCCTGGCGATCCAGCTCTGGCGCAGGGCCGCGCCATAACCGGACAGCTCATCATTCTGGCGGCCCGTCTGGAAAGCCTCGGCAATCGCCTCTGCAGCCAGCATCCCGCTCTTCATCGCGGTGTGGCTGCCCTTGATGCGCGGCACATTCACGAAGCCTGCCGAACAGCCGATCAATGCGCCGCCGGGGAATTCCAGCTTCGGCACGGACTGCCAGCCACCTTCGTTGATCGCCCTCGCGCCATAGGAAACGCGGCGGCCGCCTTCTAGAACGGCGCGGATTTCCGGGTGCTGTTTCCAGCGCTGGAATTCCTCGAAGGGATAGACGTAGGGGTTCGCGTAATCGAGCGCGGTGACGAAGCCGAGCGCAACCTGCCCGTTCGCCTGATGGTAAAGGAACCCACCGCCCCAGCTGCCGCTTTCGCTCAGCGGCCAGCCCTGCGTGTGGATCACCCGGCCCGGCACGTGCTTTTCAGGCGCAATGTCCCACAATTCCTTGATGCCCAGGCCATAGACCTGCGGCTGGCAATCGCGCTCAAGGTCGTAATGCGCCTTGAGCCTTTTGGTCAGGTGGCCGCGCGCGCCTTCGGCGAACAGAGTATATTTGGCGTGGAGTTCCATGCCCGGCTGATAGTCCGGCTTGTGGCTGCCATCCTTGGCCACGCCCATGTCCTGCGTGGCGACGCCCATCACCGCGCCGCTCTCGTCGAACAGAACTTCAGAGGCCGGGAAGCCGGGGAACACTTCCACGCCCAGTGCCTCGGCCTTTTCGGCCAGCCAGCGGCACAGATTGCCCAGCGATCCGGTATAGCAGCCCTTGTTGCTCATCAGCGGGGGCATCATGGCGTGCGGCATGTCCAGCTTGCTGCCGGCAGTAAGCACCCAGTGCCAATTGTCGGTCACCGGCACTTCCGCCATCGGGCAGCCATCGTCACGCCAGTCGGGCAGCAGCTCGTCCAGCGCCTTGGGATCGACCACCGCGCCCGAGAGAATATGGGCGCCGACTTCCGAACCCTTTTCAAGGATGCAGACCGTCGCATCCGGGGCGAGCTGCTTGAGACGGATGGCGGCGGCAAGCCCGGCAGGGCCGGCCCCAACCACCACAACGTCATAAGGCATGGATTCGCGTTCGCTCATTTCCCGGCGTTCCCTGATCGAAACTTGTGTCTTCGTGAGCGCAGGAGCCTTGATTGCTGGCGGCTGCGAGGTCAAGACTGGCCGCCAAGATATGGACACGCGCTTTCCCCTCACTCTGGCCCAGCAGATCGCCGCCGCACAGGACTGGTGGCGCGAAGCAGGCGTGGACCATGACTTTGCCGACGCTACGGAAGTCTGGCTGCGCGAGCCGGAAGAGGAAGCGCCCGACACGCCGGTGCGCCCGCCCATCGCCATGCCCGTTGCCGAACCCGTGGCGAAACGCCCCGTCATCGGCGGAGATCAGGCGCAATGGCCGCAAACGCTGGAAGCCTTTGCCGAATGGTGGCTGGCCGAGCCGAGTCTCGACATCGGAGGCGCCCGCCCGCGCATCGCGCCGCGCGGTGCCGCCGGGGCCAGCCTGATGGTGCTGGTGCCCGAGCCTGAGGCGGAGGATGCCGAAACCCTGCTTTCCGGCGCGCGCGGCAGGCTTCTGTCCAGCTTCCTGCGCGCGGCGGGGATTGACCCGGCGGAGGTCTATCTCGCCAGTGCCCTTGCCCGCCATACTCCGGCCGCCGACTGGCCCGCGCTCAAGGCGGACGGGTTGGGCGCAGTCACCCTGCACCACATCGCATTGGCTAAGCCGCGCCGCGTCATCGCCTTCGGGCGCGACATCTTGCCGCTGTTCGGCCACGATCCGGCGCAAAACCCTGCATTTTTGCGGAATATTAACCATCAGGGCGCGAGTTTTCCGCTATTGGCGGAGCGGAGCCTCGATTTTCTGCTGGCGCGCCCGAATGCACGGGCCGGTTTCTGGCAGCGATGGCTCGATTGGACGGACGGCTCGAACTGAATATGGCTCGCACTACACGCAAGGCCTTGGCCCTGTTGGCAGGCGCGACGGTGCTCGCCTGCGCTACTCCGGCGATGGCGGACAGCATCGAATATTTCCACGCCCATGCCACGGGCCGGAATGTGCCCACTCTGCTGCCCCAGTCCGACCGGGAATATTACACCGAAGTCTTCACGGCGATCGACAAGGAAGACTGGCAGAAGGTCCAGGATCTCTTTGCCCAGCGCAAGGACGGGCCGCTCCACAAGGTGGCGCTGGCCGAATATTATCTCGCGGCAAAATCCCCCAAGGTGGAACTGCCGCAGATCGAAAGCTGGCTGAAGGACGGCGCATTGCTGCCGCAGGCCGATCGCATGACGAAGCTGGGCCTCAAGCGCGGCCTTGCTGCCGCGCCCGCTTTGCCCAGCGCGCAGAGCCTCTATCGCCAGCCTTCCATCCCCAAGCGTATCCGCCCCGGCGCGATTGACGATGGCACCATGCCCGAAGCGGTGAAGAGCCGCATTCTGGACCGCATCACCAATGACGATCCCGATGGCGCCCGCGAGGCACTGGGCAGCGTGGATGCCCAGCTCAGCCCCGAAGCTCGCGCCGAATGGCGCCAGCGCGTGGCGTGGAGCTATTACATCGAAAACCGCGACAGCGATGCGCTGGCCCTGTCGCTCACTATCGTGGATGGTGCCGGGCCGTGGGTGGCCGAAGGCCATTGGGTGACCGGCCTTGCCGCATGGCGCCTCAACGATTGCACCACGTCGCTGTTCGGTTTCGAGAATGCCGCACAGCGCAGCACCAATCCGGAACTGACCGCAGCGGCCCATTACTGGGCCAATCGTGCCGCCGTGCGTTGCCGTATGCCTGAAAAGGCCAGCAGCCACCTGCGCGCGGCCGCCCGTTCCGACGAAACGCTCTATGGCATGCTGGCGGCCGAACAGCTGGGCATGACCCTGCCCGACCGCTTCGCGAAGCCCGACTTCAACCAGAAGGACTGGGACCGGCTGCAGGGCAAGGAAAACGTCCGCATGGCCATCGAACTGGCCGAAATCGGGCGGGACGATCTGGCCAGCGAATTGCTGATCCATCAGGCCAAGATCGGCGATGCCGCCGATTACGAGCCGCTTTCCCGCCTGGCGCGCGGACTGGGCCTGCCTTCCACGCAATTGTTCATGGCCAACAATGCGCCTTCGGGCGGCAAGGCAGATCCGGCCTCCGCCTATCCGGCGCCCAAGTGGATGCCGGTTACGGGCTGGGAAGTCGATCCCGCGCTGGCCTATGCCCATGCACTGCAGGAATCGAACTTCCGCACCAGCGCCGTCAGCCCGGCCAATGCGCGCGGGTTGATGCAGATCACGCCGATCACCGTGCGCGAACATGCCCCGCGCCTCAATCTCTCGGCCTCTGCCGTCGATCTCGACGATCCTCGGGTCAATCTCGCATTTGGCCAACAGAACCTTGAAATGCTTCGCGATTCTTCCGCCACGGAAGGCAAGCTGCCCAAGATCATGGCCGCCTATAACGCCGGCCTCAGCCCCGTGACCCGCTGGAACAGCGAAGTGCGCGATCAGGGCGATCCGCTACTCTACATGGAATCCATCCCCTATTGGGAAACGCGCGGCTACGTGGCCATCGTGATGCGCAATTACTGGATGTATGAGCGGCAGGCGGAAAGCGATTCGCCCAGCCGGGTTGCCCTGGCGCAAGGCCAGTGGCCGCTCTTCCCGGGCCAGCCCAAGAACGGGCGCGTCTGGCTTTCCGCGAAACGCGACTGATTCAGCAATCCGGCCGGAATTCCCGGCAGGCCAATCACATTCAGGGGGCCAATGCCATGGCGGTCGATCCCGCACGCACCTTCAAGCCGATCAATATCGCCCTGCTCACCGTGTCCGACACGCGCGGGCCAGATGAAGATACGTCGGGCGACATTCTGGCGGACCGCATCAGGACGGCCGGCCACAAGCTCGTCAGCCGCGAGCTGGAAAAGGACGATGTCGGCATCATCACGGCGCGCCTCAACAACTGGATCGACGACCAGAGCGTGGACGCGGTAATCATCACCGGCGGCACCGGCCTGACCGGCCGCGACGTGACGCCTGAGGCGCTGGACCGCGTGAAGGAAAAGGACATTCCCGGCTTCGGCGAATTGTTCCGCTGGATCAGCTACAACACGATCGGCACTTCCACCGTGCAATCGCGCGCCTGCGCCGTGGTCTCGCGCGGAACCTATGTCTTCGCCCTGCCCGGATCGAACGGCGCCGTGAAAGACGGATGGGACGGCATTCTGGCCGAGCAGCTCGACAGCCGGAACCGGCCCTGCAACTTCGTGGAACTGATGCCTCGCCTCAGGGAGAAGTGAGCGGGCGAGTTAAGATTCATTCTCACATATGCCTGCCAAGTATCTATAAAATAGTCTTCGTCATTCCCGCGCAGGCGGGAATCCAGCTCGCAGGTCGCCACTGGATCTCCGCCTGCGCGGGGATGACGAATGAGGGGGGCAGCCCTCCCCCAAACAAAGTGCTGTCCTACACGCCGTATCGTGCATAATAGCCCTGATTCGCTGTTTGTTCTCATCGGGAGACGCGGATCATGGACTTCACGGCATTCACCGGCACGGCCCACCCCGCCCGCAAGGACGGGTGGAGCGGGGCGCTCAAGATCAAATTCCTCGACCATCTGGCCACCAAAGGCACCGTGCGCGGGGCCTGTGCGGCCGCCGGCATGTCGGCAGAGGCAGCCTATCGCCTGAGGCGGCGCGATGCGCTGTTCGCGCGGGGCTGGGCCGCCGCGCTGGTGCTGGCGCGCGAGGCTGGTTCGGACGAGCTTGCCTGCCGCGCGCTGGACGGGGTGGAGGAAGAAATCTGGTATCGCGGCGAAATGGTCGGCACGCGGCGCAAATACGATACGCGCCTGCTGCTGGCCCACCTCGCCCGGCTCGACCGGCTGGTGGAACAATCTCCGGGCGAAGGTGACGCGGCCCGCTTCCAGGAATTACTGGCCGCGCTGGCTGAAGGGGAGAGTTCCCTTGCATCGCCCGACGATCCGCTGCCGCCTTCCCGCGAGGATTTCATCTCCAAGGCCCGCGAACGCGCCTGGAGCGAGGCCTATCGGACCCCGATCGAGCAGCCCGACGGCGAAGGCGAGTTCGACGAGGAAGAGCGCCGGGATGGCTATTATCCCGAGGACACTCTCGAACAGCGCGAAGATGCCGCCTGGGCTGCCGGCGAAGAGGCCGCGACGGAGGCTGGCGCCCGCTGGGACGAATGGTTCGCGCGTGGCAGCGCGGCCGTGGCCGCCGCCTGCGCTGAAGCGGCCTCACCCCGGCGCCTGCGAGGCTCGGCTTCTTTGCTCAGCACAGTGTCAACCTTGTCAACTTCGGGACTGGGCCTGAGCGCACAAAGGCAGGCCGTGTAGTATGACTTCCGCTCAGCCTGAGCCTGTCGAAGGCCACGCGCCCATATTGCGGCTCGGGCGTGCTTTTCGCCCATGCTTCGACAGGCTCTGCACGAGCGGATGACGAGTTCCTGCGGTGGCGCGCCTTGCCAATGTTCCGCATATGTTCTATGCATTCCCGATGCCCGCCCCTTCCCCTGCAAATGGCCGCGGTGCCCGGTCTTCCGTGCTTTCGCGGCGGTTCAACCTGCCCGCGCGGGAAGCGGACGGGGATTGGCGGGACGAGGCGGAGAGCATCGACGGGCCGCCGCCGAAGCTGCGCACGACAGTGACGGAAGAACATCCGCGCACGATCCTGACCTTCAACAGTTCGCCCGACATTGCCTTCGACCGTTCGGTGAATGCCTATCGCGGCTGCGAGCATGGCTGCGCCTATTGCTATGCCAGGCCCAGCCACGCCTTTCTGGACCTGTCACCCGGGCTGGATTTCGAAACGAAGCTCTATGCCAAGCCCGATGCGGCGCGGCTGTTGCGGCAGACGCTGGCGCGCAAGGGATACAAGGTGCAGCCCATTGCCATGGGCACCAATACCGATCCCTATCAGCCGATAGAGGCGAAATACCGGATCACGCGGCAAGTGCTGGAGGTCTGCCTGGAAACGCGCCATCCTGCGCTGATCACCACCAAATCCGACAGAGTGCTGTACGATCTCGATATTCTTGCAGATATGGCCAGCAAGAAACTGATTTCCGTATCAATTTCGGTCACAAGCCTCGATCCGCGCATGTCCCGCACGCTGGAACCGCGCGCGGCCTCTCCGGAAAAGCGGCTGGCGGCGCTGGCCCGGCTGTCTCAGGCAGGCGTGCCCACCCATGTTTCGGTCGCCCCGGTGATCCCGGCCATCACCGATGGGGAAATGGAGGCGATCCTTGCCCGCGCGGCGCAGGCGGGCGTCGGTTCGGCAAGCTGGATCATGCTGCGCCTGCCCCATGAAGTCGCGCCGATCTTCCGTGAATGGCTGGATGCGCATTTCCCGGACCGGGCGGAAAAGGTGATGTCCATCGTGCGATCCATGCGCGGCGGGAAGGACAATGATGCCCGCTTTTTCAAACGCTTCCGGCCCGAAGGTGCATGGGCTTCTCTGATGCGGGACCGTTTCCGGCTGGCAGTGAAGCGCGCCGGGATCGCGCAGGATTACACTCGGCTTGACTGCACAAGCTTCCGCCCACCCGCACTGGACGGGCAGATGGACCTGTTCGGGTAAGAAACCGGTCATTGCGAGCGTAGCGAAGCAATCCATGGCTCAGCGCGATCCGCCCTGGATTGCTTCGCCGCTCGCAATGACGAAGGGATTGAAGCTACCCCGCCAGAACGTAATCCTTGAACTGCTCGCGCAAATCCTTCTTGCTGATCTTGCCGGTGGCGCCATGGGGCAGCGCCTCCACGAATTCCACCGCGTCGGGCAGCCACCATTTGGCGACCTTGCCGCTCAGGAACTCGCGGATTTCCGCCGCATCCACATGGTGGCCCGGCTTGCGCACCACCACCAGAATGGGCCGTTCGTCCCATTGGGGATGGCGAATGCCGATGGCGGCGGCCTCGGCCACGGCGGGGTGGGCGATGGCCGCATTCTCCAGATCGACCGAACTGATCCATTCCCCGCCGGACTTGATCACATCCTTGGTCCGGTCGGTCAGTTGTAGCGTGCCGTCCGGGTGGATGATGCCGACATCGCCGGTATCGAACCACAGATCGCTGCCCACGGCATCGTGACTTCCCCGGAAATAGCGCTTCACCACCCACGGCCCGCGCACCTGAAGGGCGCCCGCCGTCTTGCCGTCACGCGGCAATTCGGTCTGCATGTCGCCCAGATCGACGCAGCGCATTTCACGCCGAAGGGCACCCTGCCCTGCAGCGCCTGTGCGGAAACCTTGTCCTCGAAGCTCAGCTCGTCCCAATTGGAAGGCTCCGCCCCGGTCGTGCCGATGGGCGATGTTTCGGTCATGCCCCAGGCATGGGTCACCCGCATGCCCGCTTCCATCAGCCGCGCGATCATGGCCCTTGGCGCAGCCGCGCCGCCGATGATGGCCTGCTGCAGATGAGGCAGGCTCTCGCCCGTTTCCTCCTGATGCTTGAACATGGCCAGCCACACTGTCGGCACACCTGCCGAATGCGTCACCTTCTCGCGCCGCATCAGCTCGCACAGCCCCGCCGCATCGTTGGTGGCGCTCATCACCATCTTGGCCCCGGCCGCCGCGCAGGACCATGGCAGGCCCCATGCGGCCGCATGGAACATCGGCACGACCGGCAGCATCACCGATTTCGGCTCGATCGCCAGCAAGGCGGGCTGCAAGGCGCTGACGGCATGAAACACGCTGGAACGGTGCGTATAGAGCACGCCCTTGGGATGGCCGGTGGTGCCGCTGGTGTAGCACAGGTGGCACGGCTCCCGCTCCGGCCCGGTGGCCCATTCGCCCTGCCCATCCTCGCCATCCAGCAGCGCGGCATAGTCGCCATCGTCGAAGCAGACATAGCGGGTGATTGTCAGCCACTTGTCCTTCAGCCGTTCGACAATTGGCGTGAAGGCCGCATCGTAGAACAGCACCCGCGCCTCGGCATGGTTGGCGATATATTCCAGCTGGTCATCGAACAGGCGGGGGTTGATCGTGTGGAGCACCAGCCCTGCCCCGGTGATGCCGTAAAAGGCGGAAAGATGGTGCAGGTGATTCATGCCCAGCGTCGCCACCCGGTCCCCCGGTGCAAGGCCAAGCCGGGCCAGCGCCTGGCGCAGCCGCATCGCATCGTGGCGCACACCGGCCCAGCTGGAACGGGTCTCACTGCCATCGGCCCAGCGGCTGACGATTTCGCGCGCGCCATGTTCCCGCGCTGCATGGTCGATCAGGGCACTGACGCGCAGTTCCCAATCCTGCATTTCACCCAGCATTTGCCTCTCCTCATCCCACGCCTTCATGCCTGTGCTTGCACGCCATGGCAATCGAAGGCACGGGCGCGGAATGAGCGCCGTTCAGCAGGCCAAACTTGCCCTTGTGGACGTGACCGGCCTCGCGAAGGACGCGCTGCATATCTATGTTTCGCTGGTGGTTTTCTTCGGCGCCTGCCTGATCTTCCGCTGGAAGGCATGGCAGGTGAAGCCGTTGCTGGCGGTGCTGCTGGTGGCCGCCTTCGGGGAGGTGCTGGACCTGCTCGACCAATATGCGAACGATTGCCCCCTGATGTGGGGAGAAAGCGCCAAGGATCTGGTGAACACGGGCATGGTGCCCACCATCCTGATGCTCAGCGCGCGGCTGAGCGGGATCTTCCGGAAAGATCGGGCCGAAGACTAGGCGACAAGCCGCAGATTGGTGCGCCCGCCCTGCGGCCGGAAATCGCTGACCGTCAGGCCTTCGATGCTGGAAAGCCGTTCCACCAGCTCGCCATCCAGGGCGAAATCGCGGCCAAGGCGCAGCAGCGGCTTGCTCTCAAGCCCGGCATCGAGCCGCGCCAGCACTTCGCCGCAGCCCGGATTGCCCGGCAGCAGCGCCAGGCCGAGCTGGCGCAGCGCATCCTCCGTCTCGATCTCCACCGTCAGCATCATGCGGGTGGAGCCGGTCACTTCGGACAGTGGCCGCGCGCCGCGCACGGTAACGCGCGGCGGCTCGTCTGGGCTGGGCGCATCGAGTTCCACCGTCAGCAGCACGCAAGTGCCGTCCGCCGCCCATTTCTGGAACGGCTCGACAAGGCTTTCCTCGAAACAGGCGGCGCTGAACTGGCCCGAACTGTCGGAGAAGTCCGCCCGGACGAAATCGTTGCCCTTGCGCGTGCGGCCCCGGTTCACGCCTTCCACCATCGCGGCCATCACAGCCGTAGTCCGTCCGCCACCGGGAACACCGCCTTCCATCAGGCTAGCGAAAGAGCGGGCGCCATTGGCCGAAGCGACTTCGCGATAGCTCTGCACCGGGTGCGCGGCGAAGTAGAAGCCGAAATTCTCCCGCTCCTTCGCCATCTGCTCGGCCTTGGGCCATGCAGGAGTTTCGACGAGGCGCAGGGCCTGCTCCTGATGGCCTTCGCCGCCGAACAGCCCGGCCTGCCCGCTCTCCCGCTCGCGATTGGCGGCATCGGTCACGGCCAGCAGCATATCGGCATTGGCCAGCACCTTGGCGCGGTTCGGCTCAAGGCAATCGAAGGCCCCCGCCCCTGCCAGCCCTTCAAGCTGGCGGCGGTTCATCGCCCCGGGCGGCATGCGCCGGAACAGATCTTCCAGGCTTTCGAACGGGCCATTTGCCTCCCGTTCCGCCACCAGGGCATCCATCGCCTTTTCACCGACGTTGCGGATACCGGCCAGCGCATAGCGCACGGCGTGGCCTTCATGCGTCTGATCGACCGAGAATTCCGCTTCCGACGTGTTCACGTCCGGCCCGGCGACCTCGATCTTGTTCCGGCGCATATCATCCACGAAGACGGAGAGCTTTTCCGACTGGTGCATGTCGAAGCACATGGAGGCCGCATAGAACTCATGCGGATAATGGGTCTTCAGCCATGCAGTCTGGTAGGACAACAGCGCATAGGCCGCCGCGTGGGACTTGTTGAAACCATAGCCGGCGAACTTGTCGATCAAATCGAACAGCTCGTTGGCCTTGCCCTTGTCGATGTCCGATACTTCCTTGCACCCTTCCACGAAGCGGGCGCGCTGGGTGTCCATCTCGGCCTGGATCTTCTTGCCCATGGCGCGGCGCAAAAGGTCGGCATCGCCGAGCGAGTATCCGGCGAGGATCTGCGCGGCCTGCATCACCTGTTCCTGATAGACGAAAATCCCGTAGGTTTCGGACAGGATGCCTTCCAGCTTGGGATGCGGATATTCGATCTCCGCCTCGCCGTTCTTGCGCTTGCCGAACAGCGGGATGTTGTCCATCGGGCCAGGGCGATAGAGCGAGACGAGCGCGATGATGTCGCCGAAATTGGTCGGCTTCACCGCCGCCAGAGTGCGGCGCATGCCTTCCGATTCCAGCTGGAACACGCCCACCGTGTCACCGCGCTGGAGCAGTTCGTAGACCTGCCTGTCATCCCACGGCAGCGTATCGAGATTCACCTCGATCCCGCGCCGGGCAAGCAGGTCCACCGCCTTGCGCAAAACCGACAGGGTCTTGAGGCCGAGGAAGTCGAACTTCACCAGCCCGGAATCCTCCACGAACTTCATGTCGAACTGCGTCACCGGCATGTCCGAACGCGGATCGCGATAAAGCGGTACAAGCTGCGCCAGCGGCCGGTCGCCGATCACCACGCCCGCCGCGTGGGTGGAGGAATTGCGCGGGAAGCCTTCCAGCTGCATCGCCAGATCGATCAGGCGCTTCACATCCGGATCGGAATCGTATTCGCGCTTGAACTCGGCCACGCCGTTCAGCGCGCGCGGCAGCGGCCACGGATCGGTGGGATGGTTGGGCACCATCTTGCACAGCCGGTCCACATGGCCATAGCTCATCTGCAGGATGCGGCCCGTATCGCGCAGCACGGCGCGGGCTTTCAGCTTACCGAATGTGATGATCTGGGCCACGTGATCGTGCCCATATTTCCGCTGCACATAGCGGATCACTTCGCCGCGCCGCGTTTCGCAGAAGTCGATATCGAAGTCCGGCATGGAAACGCGTTCCGGGTTGAGGAAGCGTTCGAACAGCAGGCCCAGCTTGATCGGATCGAGATCGGTGATGGTCAGCGCCCATGCCACCAGCGAGCCTGCGCCCGAACCGCGCCCCGGCCCCACCGGAATGCCGTTTTCCTTCGCCCATTTGATGAAGTCGGCAACGATCAGGAAGTAGCCGCCGAAGCCCATGCGATTGATGACGTCGATCTCGAATTCGAGGCGTTCGTCATAGACCTTGCGCTGTTCCTCGGTGAGGTCCTCATAAGGCTCGAGACGGGCGGCAAGGCCGCGCCGGGCATCTTCCGCCATCATCCGCGCTTCGCCTTCCTTGTCGCCGGCAAGGCTGGGCAGGATCGGCTTGCGCTTTGGCGGCGCGACGGCGCAGCGGCGGGCGATAGTCAGCGTATTGGCCAGCGCTTCCGGCAGGTCCGCGAATTCCTCCTCCATCAGCTCGGCCGATTTGACGAAGGCCTCTGGCGCGGAGCGTGGCCGGTCCGGCGCGTCGATCTGGGTGGAATGCGCGATGCACAACATCGCGTCATGCGCGGCGTGGAAGGCTGGTTCTGCGAAATTGGCGGGGTTAGTCGCCACCAGTGGCAGGCCCCGCGCATAGGCATAGTCCACCAGCGCATCTTCGGCTGCTTCCTCCACGGGGTCGCCGCGGCGGGCCAGTTCGATATAGAGGCGGCCGGGAAAGAATTCCTCCAGTCGCTGGCCATATTCCCATGCGGCTTCGGCCTTCCCGTCAGCAAACAGGCGGGCCATCCCGCCTTCGCCAGCGCCGGTAAGCGCGATCAGCCCGGCATTATGCGCGGCCAGATCGGCGAAGGTGACATGCGGTTCCAGTTCCAGCGGACGGTCAAGATGGGCACGGCTGACGAGGTGGCACAGGCTGTTCCAGCCATCCGTATCCTGCGCGAACAGGGGCAGGTAATCGACCTGTTTCCCGTCTTCCCGGATAACGCCCAGCAGCGTGCCGATAATCGGCTGCACGCCCTGTTCCCGGCAGGCCCCGGCGAAGGCGACCGTGCCGTAAAGCCCGTTGCGATCGCAAATGGCGATAGCCGGGAATTTCCGTTCCTTCGCCAGCTTGGCGATAGCCTTGGGATCAATGGCCCCTTCCAGCATGGAGAAAGAGGAGAAGACCCGCAAAGGAACGAAGGGAGCGAATGCCATGCAGACAGAGGTAGCAACCGCGCACCGCCGATCAAGACCGGTGACAGACATGCTGGGGAAAAGCCTTTCGGCTTGCGATTCCTCGCAAAACAGGGTCCACTCGCCGCCCGGCTACCGAGGGGAGACTGGCCATGTCGGATAATCCGTTGAGTTCCGAAAATACCGCCTCGCTCATCGCACGTGCGAAGGCAATGATCCTGAAACCCAAAGAAGAATGGCCAACGGTCGCGGCCGAACCTGGTGACACCCAGGGCATCCTTATCAAATACGCATTGCCGCTGATCGCCATTGGTGCGCTGTGCAGCTTCGTCGGCAGTCAGTTGTTCGGCTACAACGCGGTGATCGTCACCTTCAGGCCGAGCCTCGGCTTCTCGCTGAGCATTGCGATTTCCAGCCTGGTACAATCGGTGATCGCCCTGTTCGTGGTGAGCTTCGTGGCCAATTTCCTCAGCCCCAAATTCGGCGGCAAGGATGATTTCGGCTCTGCATTCAAGCTGGTTGCCTATTCGCTGACGGCGGCATGGGTTGCAGGCTTCCTCAGCATCATTCCGATGCTGGGCGGCATCGCCGCCATCGTGGGCGGTATCTACAGCAT
Source organism: Erythrobacter sp. SG61-1L (assembly GCF_001305965.1). Lineage (NCBI taxonomy): Bacteria > Pseudomonadati > Pseudomonadota > Alphaproteobacteria > Sphingomonadales > Erythrobacteraceae > Erythrobacter > Erythrobacter sp. SG61-1L. Next base: position 891,999 of record NZ_JXQC01000003.1, on the reverse strand, counting down.
CTATGTGCTGTTCCTGGGCGCCACGCCGGTAATGGCTGTGCCGCAGGACAAGGCGGGCGGCTACATCGCGGTTACCGTACTCGCCGCGATTGTCGTCTCGATCGTGCTCAACATGGTCGCTGCGACCATCGTTTCGCCGGGGATGATGCTCTAAGGCGGAAATTCAGTGAAGGGGGGCTTCTTGCGGGAGGCTCCCTTTCAGACCCAATCCTTCAGGCCCTATTCCAGCACGCCGTCATGCAGGCGCACCACGCGGTCCATCGCCATGGCGAGCCGTTCGTTATGGGTCGCCACCAGCGCCGCACTGCCCTCGCCGCGCACCAGCTTGACGAATTCGGTCAGCACCTTGTCGGCGGTGGTCTCATCCAGATTGCCGGTGGGTTCATCCGCCAGCACCACTTTCGGCCGATTGGCCAATGCGCGGGCAACCGCCACGCGCTGCTGCTCACCGCCCGAAAGCTGGCTAGGCCGGTGCTCCAGCCGCGCGCCCAGCCCCAGCGAAGTAAGCAATTCGCGCGCGCGCCCTTCCGCTTCCGCACGGCTCTTGCCGGCCACGAGTTGCGGCAAAGTGACGTTTTCCAGCGCGTTGAAGTCCGGCAGCAGGTGGTGGAACTGATAGACGAAGCCGATGTAATCCCGACGCAGGCCCGTTCGCTGATCGCCGTGAAGCGCGCTGGCATTGTTGCCCGCGATCTCGATCCGCCCGCCAAAGCCGCCTTCCAGCAGACCCACAGCCTGCAGCATGGTGGACTTGCCCGAACCGGAAGGGCCAAGCAGCGCCACGATCTCGCCCGGCTGGATCGCCAGGTTCACGCCGCGCAGAACGTCAATCTTCACGCCGCCCTGTTCGAAGCTGCGGGTAAGGTTGGTCAGCTGGACCACGGGCATCATATGGGCATTACTCATAGCGCAGCACCTGTACCGGATCGGTATTGGCGGCGCGGAAGGCCGGATAGAGCGTAGCGACGAAACTGAACACCAAGGCCATCACGCTGATGCCGATCACTTCGCCCGGATCGGTGCGACTGGGCAGTTCGGTCAGGAAGCGGATCGAGGGATCCCACAGGTTCTGCCCGGTAATAATCTCGATCCCGCGCACGATGGACTGGCGGAAGAACAGGAACACGAAGCCCAGCACCAATCCGGCCAGCGTGCCCATCGCGCCGATGACGAAGCCGGTCGTCACGAAGATCTTGAGCATGCTCGTCCGCGTGGCGCCCATGGTGCGCAGGATCGCGATGTCCCGCGTCTTGGCGCGCACCAGCATGATGAGCGAGGACAGGATATTGAACACTGCGACAAGCACGATGATGGACAGGACGACGAACATCGCCACCCGTTCCACCGCCAGCGCCTCGAACAGGCTGGCGTTGATTGTCTTCCAGTCAGAAATCACGGCCACGCCGGCCAGCTGGCGCTGAACAGGCGCGAGAATTTCGGTCACCTTGTCGGCATCGACGGTCTTCACCTCGATCATGCCGACCGTGTCGCCGATCAACAGCAGGGTCTGCGCATCCTGCATCGGCATGATGACGAATTTCTCGTCATAATCGTAGACGCCCACTTCGAAGATGGCGCCCACTTCATAGCCAATCTGGCGCGGCACCGTACCGAAGGGGGTGGCCCGCCCGGCCGGATTGATGATGGTGATCGTATCGCCGATCCGCGCGCCGAGATTTTCCGCGAGCCTTGCGCCGATGGCCACCTTGCTGGCGCCGGGGCGCAGCTGGGCAAGGCTGCCGGATACTTTCTGCGATTCCAGCCGGTTGATATCCTGCTGGGTATTGCCGCGCACCAGCACGCCTTCGACACGGCCGTTGAATGTGACCAGCAGCGGCTGCTCGATCAGCGGAGAGGCACGCACGACACCGGGCGTCTTGCGGACTTCCTTCAGCACGTCCTGCCAGTTTTCCAGCCGACCGCCATAGGCCTGAATGATCGCATGGCCATTCAGGCCGACGATCTTGTCCAGCAATTCGGCACGAAAGCCGTTCATCACGCTCATCACGATGACGAGCGCGGCAACGCCCAGCATCACCGCCACAAGGCTGATGCCGGCCACGAGCGCGATGAATGCTTCTCCCTTACCGGGCAGCATGTAGCGCTTGGCGATGGTCCATTCGAAAGGCGAGAGGATCAAGCGTGTAGCTTTGCGTTGTTTCCGTCCAAGTGGCCGGGGTTTAGAAGCGCGCCCCTGCCTAGGCAATGGAAAAGGCCCGACGGGAAAACGCCCGGCCCGCCTTGTTGGCGGTTGGTCGAATTATTGCCCGAAACCGCACCATTCGCCCTTTCGACAAGGAGTAGGCAATCCGGCTCTCTCGGCCTATCCTGCGCGAAAGGGCTTGGGAGAGGCCGATGATCATTGGAAGGAAAGCCGCCTTCGGGCTGGCGATCACGCTTGGTTGTGCAACCGGTGCGGCGGCCGAAAATGCCGATTATTATCGCGGCGGCTGGCGCACCGATGGGGCAGACAGTCACATCTATCAGTTCGTGATCCGGGGCGAGAAGGTCACCGGCGTCTATTGCACCCAATGCGCCGATGCGACGACCCTCGCCCCGCTGGAAGGCGCATTCAGCGAGGATGGCGGGATTACCTTCACCATCCGCCATTTGAAGGCGGACGGCGGCCCTGACGGCCAGACCAAGGCCACGGCGCGGCTGGAGAATGGCAAGCTGATCGTCACCGGGACAACCGGCGGGCGAAGCTTCCGGCAAGAGACGATCAAGGATCCGCGCGGCCCCGATGCCGGGCCATATCCGGTTTCCGTCCTGCCGCCTGACGCACCGCCCGTTCCTGTACTCAAGCCATCCGGCCCTGGCAGCCCGCCGCCAGCGCCCTACCAGCAGCCGTCACCATGGCGGACGATTTCTGCCAATGACGTCGAGGGCGTGTGGCTCGGTTTCGGCGTGGGCATGAACAAGCAATATTTCCTGATCCGCCAAGATGGCGAGCGCCTGTTCGGCCTTGCCTGTGGGCGCTGTGACAATCCCTACACCTTTGGCGCGCTGGAGAATTTCCGCATTGAGAACGACACGCTGGAATTCGACATCGTCCATCAGGACTGGGGCGAAGGCACCGTGCTGCCCTTCACGCGCCATGTCACGGCCCATATCGCCATGAACGAAATGCGCATGGATGCGCGCCGGGCGGACATTCCCGGCGGCGCGCCGATTATCGCGTCGCTGGTGGGGCCGATTGCGCTGGAAGCGACGAAGGGGAATGTGGTGGGGGAGTAGCGCCACATCCGCCCTTCCTGAGCCTGTCGAAGGACGCGCGCCAACTTCGGCCCAGTCAAAACACCAAGCGCGCAAACGACCATCGCGCCTCGGGTCAACTGTCGTGCGCGTCCTTCGACAGGCTCAGGACGGGCGGATTTTGAGCACGGGCCGGTATCATCCGCCCCGCAGCAATTGCACGCCCCAGTCCCGCTCGAACAGATAGAGCAGAAGTCGCGCCGCCTCCCCGCGTGGGCTGGCAAGGCCGCCGTCACGGTCGATCAGCAGTCGAGCATCGTCATGGGCAAGCGGCAGGAGGCGCTGAATCTGGTCGAGCGTAGCCACATTGAATGCAGATTCCCCCGATTGCCGCGTGCCGAGCAACTCGCCGCCGCCGCGCAGCTCAAGGTCTTCCTCGGCAATGCGGAAGCCGTCCTGTGTCTCGCGCATCAGGGCCAGCCTTTGTTTGGCCGTCTCCGACAGTTCCGCCCCGCGCAGCAACAGGCAGACCGATTTTTCCGAACCGCGCCCCACCCGGCCACGCAATTGGTGAAGCTGGGCAAGGCCGAACCGCTCCGCCTGTTCGATCACCATCAGCGTGGCATTGGGCACGTCCACGCCCACTTCGATCACCGTCGTGGCGACCAGCACCTTCGCCTGTCCGCTGGCGAAGCGTTCCATCGCCGCGTCCTTCAGTTCCGGCTTCAGCTGCCCGTGCACCAGCACGACCGCGTCGCCGAAACGTTCCTTGAGCGACGCGTAGCGCGCCTCGGCCGCGGCAAGGTCTTCGCCTTCATTCTCGCGCACCATGGGGCAGACCCAATAGGCCTGCTGCCCGCCCGCAATATGCCGTTCGATCCCCGAGACCACGTCCGCGATCCGGTCGATTGACACGACCCGCGTGTCGATCGCCTGACGGCCCGGCGGCATCTCGTCGAGGCGGGAAACGTCCATCTCGCCATATTGCGCGAGCGTAAGCGTGCGGGGAATCGGCGTGGCCGTCATGGCAAGGCAATGCGGCGTCACCCTGCCCTTCTGGGTCAGCATCAGGCGCTGGCCGACCCCGAAGCGATGCTGTTCGTCGATCACCACCAGCCCGAGATTGCGATAGGCGACCGCCTCCTGAAAGATCGCATGGGTGCCGATCACGATGTCGATGCTGCCATCGACCAGCCCCATCAGGATACTCTCGCGCGCCTTGCCCTTGTCCCGCCCGGTGAACAGCGCGACATTCACTCCCGTGGGCGCGGCAAGGCGGCGGATCGTTTCGAAATGCTGGCGCGCGAGGATTTCCGTGGGTGCCAGCATGGCCGCCTGCGTCCCTGCTTCCACTGCCACCAGCATGGATTCGAGCGCCACCACTGTCTTGCCCGCGCCGACATCGCCCTGCAGCAGGCGCAGCATCGGGTGGCCCTGCGCCATGTCCCCTTCGATCTCGCCAATGGAGCGCTTCTGCGCGCCGGTCAGGCCGAAGGGCAATTGCAGCTTCGCCCGCAGCGAACCATTGCCCTGCAGGGGCTGGCCGCGCCTCGTGCGGTTGCTTTCCTTCACCAGCATCAGGGCAAGGCTGCTGGCGAGCAATTCGTCATAGGCGAGCCGGTCCCGCGCGGCGGCATGTTCGTCCTTATGGGCGAGCATCAGCGCATCGCGCCATGCAGGCCATTTCTGCCGTTCGAGCAGGCTCGGCTCGATCCATTCGGGAAGTTCCGGCGCTCGGGCCAAAGCCTGCGCCACCAGCCCGGCGACGCGCGGCTGGGTCAGCCCTTCGGCCAGGCGATAGACCGGCTCCACCAGCTTGCCCGCGAGGCGGCTGCTTTCTTCCTCCACATGGTCTGGGTGGACGATCTGAAGCATCTGGCCATATTGATCGAGCCGCCCCGCGATCCAGCGCTTCTCCCCCAGCGGCAATTGCTTGCGCGCCGTGTAGGAGGCTCGGCCGAAATAGGTCAGCGCGCAGATATTGCCGAGCGAATCCTGTGCCATCACCCGGTAAGGCCCGCGCCCGGCCGAGGCACGCTGATCCACCGGAGTAAGCGCAACAACGATCTGTTCGCCTACGCTCGCCTGATCGAGATTGTCCACCGCATGGCGCAGCACAAAACGCTCCGGCAGATGGTAGGCAATGTCCTTCACCCGCGCCAGGCCGAGCTTTTCCAACGGCTTGAACAGCTTGGGTCCGACGCCATCGAGGGCATCGGATTCGACGAAAAGCGGGTTTAACTGGTCGGGCCGCATTGATGCTCCTTGCCCCAATGACGGAAAATTCGCCAGATTTGACACAGCGCATTAAATTGGCTGGATCAGATGCCCATATGGCAACCGCCCCCCGAGGGGGCCAATGTTTTGAGGAGAAGCTGAATGTTGCTGCCCCATGGTGCCGTTATCGCTCTGGCCGACGGATCGAAGTTCGAACTCTATCGCAACAGCGGCAATGAAGCCGAACCCGAACTGACCGCCCTGCCTTCCCCCAAGCTCGACGAGCATAATCACGGATCGGGCGGCCGCCATTATTCCAGCGCGGGCAATCCCCAGGCCAGCCTTCAGGAAGAAGACGCTCACGCCGCAGGCGTTGCCGCATGGCTCAACAGCCAGGTGCTTGGCCACAAGATCGAAAAGCTGGTGGTCTTCGCCGCGCCGCGCACTCTGGGCGAATTGCGCAAGCATTATCACAAGCAGACCGAACATGCCCTGCTGGGCGAGTTCCACAAGGATCTGGTTGGCCACAAGCCCGAGGACATCCTCGAAGCGATGAAGGCCAAGTAAAATGCCCGGCGCCATGACCTTCGAATCCCGTCTTGCCCGTGCCAAGTTCCGTGCTTGGCATCGCGGCACGCGCGAGGCCGACTACATGATCGGCGGTTTCTTCGACCGCCATCATGCCGGTTGGGACGAGGCAGCGCTCGGCTGGTTCGAGACGCTGCTTGACGAGGATGATGTGGAGATCATGGCCTGGGCATTGGAAGCGCAGCCCGTGCCGGAAAAATATGCCGGCCCGATGATGCGCCAGCTCCAGATGATCGATTACGTGAAGATCTGACTTCCTGCAGCAAAGGCCGCAGGGCATTCGACATTTCCGGCTCACCCGGTTAGGGGAGCAGCAGATTTCGCAGAACCCGTTTGCGCACCCAAAACGCGCAAACGGGTTTTCGCGCGTGCGCTGACCAGACGGATTTGCTGAAAAATGCCCGATTTCCAACGTATCCTTTCCGCCAAAACGCCCCTGACGCTCGCTTCCATCGCGCGCGGGGCACAGCCGCTGGTACTGGTGGACCTTGCGCGCGCGGCAAAGGGCCGAGCCGTTTTCGTCGCCCCCGACGATGCGGCCATGCGCGCAGTGGCGGATGCGGCGGCCTTCTTCGCCCCCGAACTGGAAGTCATCGAATTCCCGGCATGGGACTGCCTCCCCTATGACCGTGCCAGCCCTGCCCTCTCCATCAGTTCGCAGCGCCTGTCCGCGCTTCACAAGCTGCAGCGGGGCAAGAAGAACGGGCAGTTGCTCGTCACTACCGTCAACGCCCTGCTCCAGCGCGTCCTGACGCCGTTCCGCATTCGCGAATCCGTGCGCGAGATCGTGCCGGGTATGCAGATCGGGCATGAAAGCCTGATCGCCCTGCTCCAGCGGCAGGGCTATTCCCGTACCGACACTGTGATCGACGCAGGCGAATTCGCAGTGCGCGGATCGGTGTTCGACATCTTCCCCTCGGGCTTCGAAGGCGGGCTGCGGCTCGATTTCTTCGGGGACGAGTTGGAAAGCCTGCGCCTGTTCGATCCTTCAACCCAGCGCAGCACCGGCATCGTGGAAGGCCACTTGCTGCTTCCTGCCAGCGAGGCCCTGCTGGACGAGGACACCGTGAAGCGCTTCCGCACACGTTATCGCGAGATGTTCGGCGCCAATGCCACGGGCGATCCGCTCTATCAGGCCGTCAGCGACGGGCGCCGCCTTGCCGGCATGGAGCATTGGCTGCCCCTGTTCGAGGACAAGCTTGCCACCCTGTTCGACCATCTTTCCGCAGACGATGTGATCGTGATCGACACGGGCGCCATGGGTTCCGCCGACGAGCGGCTGGGCGATGTGGAAGATTATCATCAGGCCCGCGTCGAAGCATCCGGGCAGGCGGCCGGTTCCTATCGCCCGCTGGCCACCGATGCGCTCTATCTCTCGCGTGCCGAATTTGCCGGGCACCTGTCGGGCTGGCCCGTCCACCGGAGCGATATCTTCGCCCAGCCCGAAAGCGCGGGCGTGATCGACTTCGCCTTTTCCGGCGCGCGCGATTTCGCGCCCGAACGCGCCCGGGGCGACAATGTGTATGAGGCTGTGGCCAAGCACCTCAACACCATCGGCAAGGCTGGCAGGAAACCGCTGATCGCCGCCTATTCCCAAGGTTCGCGCGCGCGCATTTCCTCGATCCTTGCCGAACAGGGCGCCGAACCGAGCCTTGCCGACAGCTGGCAGGAAGCGCTTGGCATCGCCGCCAAGGGCAAGCCGGTCGCGGTGGTCCTCCCGCTGGAAACCGGATTCGCCAATGCTGAAATGGAAGTGGTCACCGAGCAGGACATGCTGGGCGACCGCCTCGTGCGCCGCCGCAAGCGCCGCAAGGATGCCGACGCGTTTCTGGCCGAACTCTCAGCACTCAATGCCGGGGATCTGGTCGTCCATATCGAACACGGCATCGGCAAATATCTCGGGCTGGAAGCCATTGCCGTCGGCAAGAGCCAACATGACTGCGTGATGCTGGAATATGCCGGCGGGGATAAGCTCTACATCCCGGTCGAGAATATCGACGTCCTCACCCGCTACGGCTCTTCAGACGAGGCCCTGCCGCTCGACCGGTTGGGCGGCGAAGCATGGCAGAAGCGCCGCGCCAAACTGAAGGAACGCATCCAGGCCATCGCAGCCGAACTGCTGCGCACGGCTGCCCTGCGCGCCCTGCGCAAGGCCCCTGCGTTGGTGCCGGATGAGAGCGGCTATAACCAGTTCGTCGAACGCTTCCCCTGGCAGGAAACGGAAGATCAGGAACGCGCCATCGAGGACGTTCTGAACGACCTTGCGGAAGGCAAGCCGATGGACCGGCTGGTCTGCGGCGATGTCGGTTTCGGCAAGACCGAAGTGGCCTTGCGCGCCGCCTTCGTGGCCGCGATGGAAGGCCAGCAGGTGGCAGTCGTGGCGCCTACGACCCTGCTTGCCCGCCAGCATTTCGAGAACTTCTCCGCCCGCTTCAACGGCTTCCCGCTCAAAATCGGCCGCCTCTCCCGCCTCGTACCGCCCAAGGAAGCGGCCGAAACGCGCGACGGGCTGGAAGACGGCACGGTGGACGTAGTGGTGGGCACCCATGCGATCATCGCCAAGCAGGTGGAGTTCAAACGCCTCGGCCTTGTGATCGTTGACGAGGAACAGCGCTTCGGCGTGAAACACAAGGAACGGCTGAAGGAACTGAAGGCCGACGTCCACATGCTCACCCTCACTGCCACGCCGATCCCGCGCACTCTGCAAATGGCCATGAGCGGGCTGCGCGAACTCACTACCATGCAGACCCCGCCGGTCGATCGCCTGGCGGTGCGCACCTATGTGATGGAATGGGACGAAGTTGTGATGCGCGAGGCCCTGCTGCGCGAGCATCATCGCGGCGGGCAGAGCTTCATCGTCGTGCCGCGCATCGCGGACCTGCCTGACATCGAGGACTGGCTGCACAAGACGGTGCCGGAAGTGAAATATATCTCCGCCCACGGCCAGATGGGTGCACGCGAAGTGGAAGAGCGCATGGCCGCTTTCTACGAGCGCCGCTATGATGTACTTCTTTCCACCACCATCGTGGAGAGCGGGCTGGATATTCCCAGCGCCAACACGATCATCATTCACCGGGCGGACCGCTTCGGCCTCGCGCAGCTTTACCAGCTGCGCGGCCGCGTAGGCCGGTCAAAGCTGCGCGCCTATGCCTATCTCACCCATCCGCAGGACCAGCAATTGTCAGAAGTCGCGGAAAAGCGCCTGAAGGTTCTGGGCGATCTCGATGGGCTAGGCGCGGGCTTCCAGCTTGCCAGCCACGATCTGGACATTCGCGGCGCGGGCAATCTGCTGGGCGACGAGCAGTCCGGCCATATCCGCGAGGTGGGCTTCGAACTCTACCAGTCGATGCTGGAAGACGCGATCCTCGCCGCCAAGGCCGGCGACATGGGGCTGGAGCGCGACAGCAGCGGCCTCTCCCCGCAGATCACGGTCGATGCCCCGATCATGATCCCCGACGATTACGTGCCAGACCTTGCCGTGCGCATGGCGCTCTATCGCCGCCTGAACGACGCCAAGGGCAAGGAAGAGCTGGATTCGCTGGCGGCCGAAATGATCGACCGCTTCGGCCCCCTGCCGTCGGCGACCGAGAACCTCGTCAAGCTGATCGAGATCAAGCAGCAGGCCATCGTCGCCAATATCGCCAAGGTGGACGTTGGGGCGCGCGGCACGCTGGTGACGTTCCACAAGGATACGTTCCCCGATCCCGCGGGCCTGCTTGCCTATGTCGAGCGCCTGCAGGGCACGGCACGCCTGCGGCCCGATATGAAGCTGGTGATCGAACGCGCTTGGGGCGATCCCAAGTCGCGCCTCAACGGCCTCTATCAGCTTACCAAGGGGCTTTCAGGTATCGTGAAGCGGGCAAAGAAGGCTGGGTGATCCGGCCTCCCCCGTCAGAGAAGGGGAGAATGGCTCGCCGCGAACAGGCGGAATTCCGCCACGTCCATTGGCTTGGCGCGCAGGAACCCCTGATAGGAAGCGCAACCTTCCGCCGCGATCAGGCGGCGCTGATCCTCCGTTTCGATGCCTTCGGCGATCACGTCGAGTTCCAGCGCATGTGCCATGGCGAGGATGCCGCGGAACACTGCCAGATCGCGCGGATCGTCAGTGATCCCGTCCACCATCGTCCGGTCGAGCTTGAGGTAATGCAGCGGTAGAATCTTGAGATAGCGGAAGTTGCAAAAGCCCGCGCCGAAATCGTCCAGCGCGATGCGGATGCCCAGTTCCACCAGCCTGCCCAGCGCCTGCGCCGAACGGTCAAGATCGGTCAGCAGGGCCTGTTCGGTGATCTCAAGCGTCAGCCGGTCCGGGCACAGGCCCGCAGCCTTCACCACACCGGCAATGTCGTCCGCGAAATTGCCCACGGCAAGGTCTGCCGGAGTGACATTGAGCGACAGGCGCAATGGATCGGGCCAATGGGCCGCCTCAGCCACGGCGCGCGCCGCGATGTGGCGCGATAGCTGGGCGACATGGTCCGCCCGCTCTGCAATGGCGAACAATGCGCCCGCCCCGATCCGCCCGAGCAGGGGATGTTCCCAACGGGCCAGAGCCTCGGCCCCGACCAATTCGTCATCATCGGCGCGGAACTGCGGCTGATAGAGAATCTCGATCTCATCGCGGTCCAGCGCAGCCAGAAGGTCCGCCTCAAGTTGCGCGCCGCTGCGCCCGGCAATGCTGACATCGCCATCGACCCACACGACCCGCCGCCCGGTTTCCTGCCGCGCCCGCTCCAGCGTTTCGGCAAGACGGCCGAACACGGCATCGGCGCTTTCCTGCTTGAGCGTGCGCATCAGCGCGATGCGAGGCCAAAGGCGCAAGGTGCCGGCCCCAACTGGGTTGGCAATCGGGCGGGAAACGCTCTCCGCCAGCGTTTCCGCCAGCCATTGCCAGCGTTCGCGGCTGCACGGCTCATTTGCGGCGAGCAGGAAATTGCCCCCGCCCATGCGCGCCACCACCCACTCGCCCGCCAGTTCATCGGCGGCAAAGCGCAGGATGCGCGCGGCAACAGCCACGAGGGCGGAATCTCCCGCTGCCTCACCATAGGCGAGGTTCACTGTGTCGAACCTCCGGAGGCCCAGCATCAGCGCATGGATCGGCGCCGTCTCACCTTCCAGCACCGCCTTTTGTTGCCAGGCCACGATGCGCGCACGCGCACCGTCAGAGCCGACAAGGCCGGTCAGCGTATCGCGATTGTCGTCCAGCACTTCCGTTAAATCGCTTGGCATCAGCTTTGCCCTAATGCGCCATGGTTAGGAATTCGTTCGCACCCTTGCGATTGCAAATGTCTTTGCGGCTTCATAGGTTGAAGCCAATTGCACAACGAAGAACGTTGCGACAGCCGGAGGCACAATAAATCGTGAGCCAGGGACATGCCTACTCGGCACTTGCCATGGTGGCATCGGACACCCCGCAGGCTCAGGAAGCCGCGCGAGAGCTGGCCGCTGCCGTGGACTGGGTGCCGATGGAGCGAGCCAAGGCTGTGGTGGTTCTGGGTGGTGACGGCTTCATGCTGCAAACCCTGCACCAGATGATCGACGGGGGCCGCGTGCTGCCCGCCTATGGCCTCAATCTCGGGACGGTCGGCTTCCTGATGAACCGGTTCAGAAGCGGCAGGAAGCTGGTGGAGCGGATCAACCGCTCGCGCGCCGTGGCGGTCGATCCGCTGCGCATGGAGGCGTTCACCCGTTCCGGCGAAGCGCAGGTCCATTACGCCATCAACGAAGTCTCCCTGCTGCGTGAGACACGCCAGACGGCGAAGATCGAAGTGAGCGTGAACGAGAAGGTGCGGATCGAGGAACTGGTCTGCGACGGTGTACTGGTGGCCACGCCCGCCGGATCGACCGCTTATAATCTTTCCGCGAGCGGACCGATCCTGCCGCTCGATTCGCAACTTCTGGCTCTTACGCCGATCAGCCCCTTCCGGCCCCGCCGCTGGCGCGGCGCCTTGTTGCCCGATCGCAGCCGGATCAGCCTGCGCGTCCTGGACCCGGACAAGCGGCCCGTGGCAGCAGTGGCCGATCAGAAGGAAGTGCGCGACATTGCGGAGGTGCATCTTGAAATCGCGCGAGACAAGGAATTGACCCTGTTGTTCGACCCCGGCCACAGCCTGGACGAACGCATTGTCGCCGAACAATTTATCGCCTGAGCAAGAACCTGCATAAAATTTGTTTTTGGCCGCTTGCCAAACCATGCCGGCCTGCATATAGGCCCACTCCTGCCCGTCAGGGCTGCTCCCCGATAGCTCAGCGGTAGAGTAGGTGACTGTTAATCACTTGGCCGTAGGTTCGAATCCTACTCGGGGAGCCACTACTACCACAGAAACCTCCGTTTTCTGTGCCTCACAGTGAACGGAATGTCTCACCTAAAACGAGGGTGAGACATTCTAGTCGTTCGCAGTGAAGCGATATTCATCCGTTTTCTCTCCCTCTCGGGAGTGCATTTCCCACCGCGCCAGGGCGGTTATGGCATTGTCTGCCAGCCTCTTCTGGTTCGCGCTTTCGATGTAGTGGGCCAACGTCTCGTCACGAGTCTGCCCGCTCAGCGACTTCATGGTCTTGTTGGCCATTTCAAGTTCCGCCATGCGCCGCAACGTCGCCTTGCGCAGGCCATGTGCGGTGCAGTGTGGAAGCTCTGCAGCGATGCAGGCCTTCTTGAACCAGTTGCCGAAACTTTCCTTCGTGAAAGGCTTGCCGCGCTTCGTCATCAGGAAGCAGAACGGGCTCGTATGCTCGGGCGGCAGAGCAACGATCGCTTCGAGCAATTGCGGAGCCATCGCAACCCAGAGAACCTTACCCGTCTTTTCCTGCGTGATCGGAATACGCCCGTCGCGGATCTGAGCCTTACCCATCTTCACGACATCGGAGCGGCGCTGGTCGGTCCATAGAAGCAGTTCCATGGCGAGACGTTCGCGGCTGCCCAGCTTGTGATGCGCCCGGAATCGATCGATCTCCGCTTCGGTCCATGAGTGGAAGCCGGTGGACTTCTCACCGCGTGGCTGCTTGACCTTTTCGGAGAGGCGCACCGGGTTCTTCTCGCAGAAACCGCTCTTCACCGCGAAATCGAACAGGCGAATCAATTCCTTGCGGAGTTTGCGTGCGGCGTGGATGCCGCCCTTGGCCTTATTGCCTGTTCCAGTCTTGATCATCTTCTTGGCAACGATCTTGTCGATCGCCTCGAACGTAACGAGGCTCACGGGCCTATCGCCCCGCCCCGCCCGGAAGTCTTCGATCACGGCGCGGATCTTCGCCTGTGTCACATCGGATGGGCCAAGCCTTTCCGGCACGGCGAGATAGCGATTGACCAGGTCATTGAGCGTGCCCGGTGCGGCGCGTTGCTTCGGAGTCTCCGGAGCCGCATCTTCGATAGGGTTTAGGAACGCATCGTATTCGGCCCAGAACGCCTTGCTGCCGAACGGTGCGACGAAATAGCCGCCCTTGAGGCCCTTCTTGCGGAATCGCAAGCGTTCGGAGCCGTGCTGGCTCTTGAACCGCGAGACGTGAGGGGGGAGGAAGGCGTTCGACTTCAAGTGCTTGCCCATGCGCTACTCATCATCCCAGGGGTTGCGCGCCGGCGAATCGTTCGGCGCCTCCCCGATGATGATCTCGATTTTCTGGTTCACCAAATCCATGACGATGCGGGCGCGCGGAATCCCTGCCGTGACTACAGCCTTGGTGGCACGGTCAATGTCGGCCTGGGTGATGCGCGCCGGCGCTGTCATGCCGCCCTCGCCTCCATCTCAGCCACTGCTGCACTTATGCGGTTGCAAGCTGTCTCGAAGTGCTTGGGGTTCTTCTCGATGCCGTAGAAGCGCTTGCCCGCCCGGATCGCTGCAACGCCGGTGCTGCCTGTGCCCATGAAAGGGTCGCAGATCGTCTGGCCGTTCACGTTCGCCATGATCTTCGCCATGACGCGGTCAGGCTTCACGGTCGGGTGATCGTAGATCTTCGAAGGCGCCACCGGCGCAAAGACATAGCGGTGCATGTCTTCATGGGCGCCAACCGGGTGTAAGCCTTCATTCCAGGCATGGAAATAGGGCTCGCTGTCGAAGATGTAGTTCTTGTTCCGGTGCGGAGCCGGGTTTTCCTTGATCCATTGGCACAGCACCATTCGGCGGAAGTTTCCGCGCAGGTGGTCGCCCAGATCCAGAAGCTGGTCGGGATGGAAAAACACGATGCAAGACCCGCACAGCAGCGGATTGATGATGCTGTGATCGAAGCCCTTGTCCATGCCTTCCGCGATCAGCATGTGCGTTGCCTGACGTGCGGCCCGGAATTTCCCGGCCCCGACCGCGTTGAAGCGATATGGCGGGTCCATCACGTCCACGTCCATGCGGCCCAGCGTTGGTCTGATGGCGTAGGCGTCACCGAGATAGAGGGTTGCCTGACCGATGGTGATGGCCTCTTCCATCAGAATTCCCCCGGCAGCGGATCAGCGAGGCTCAGCACGCCGGCCGAACTTGTCAAGCGGCTGGGCGGCCGCAAAGCCGCGAAACCACCAGAGCGCTTCGGCAAGGCCATTGTCGAACTGTTCGTGACTGGTCATCCGATCACCTCAAATTCCTTAATGTCGAAGGGGTGGCCCGTGAGCGTCCAGCGGCAGGCTCCTTTGTCCGTCGCGGCCCAGCCAGCAGGCTCTTTTGCGCGCGTGTCGTAGCCATTCCGGAGAATGACATGCACACGCTTGCCTTGCGCCTCTGGTGGGCAATGTCCGGGGTTCGGCCGCACCGCATCAGTCCTTGCCCCGGAAGTGACGGACGACTTTCCCACCGTCCCAGAAGCCGCCGAGAATGCCATGGCGCGGGACAGAGCCGGGTGCGTAGGTCCTGGCCGCGAGCAGGCGTGCCCGCCGTAGATCCGGATCAAGTCCGCGAAGGACAGGCACGCGCCATGTGATCATCTTTCCCGCGCCGGACATCAGGCCTGATTCCTGTCGATGCCGAACTCTTCCTTGAAAGCGGCGACGTATTCGTCCCACTTCTCGGGAGCGAGGGCGCCGCGCTCAGGGACGCTGGAGTATGAGTAATACCGGATCGGCTCGACCTCTTTGCCCGCCTGGTTCTTGCGCTCGCAGAGGACATAGCCTTCACCGGTTGCCCGGAAGCTGATCTTGAGCGGCTGTCCGAAGCTGCTCATCAGCTCTTCCCCTTCCGGGCAGCGGCGCGCTTCGCTTCGCGCGCCTGACGCGCCAGCAGGGCGGTATCCTTCGGATTGCTGACGCCGAGCTTGCTGCCACGACCGTTGAAGAACTTCTTCCGGGCCGGGTTGGCATAGAGGCGAACCTCGCCCTTCCAGTTCCTGCTGGCGTGGACCTTGTGCGACGGCATGACCTGCCGCTGGATGCGGCGAATGAAGCTGCTCACTGGCCCAGCTCCTTCCACTTGGCGGCAATGGCCGCATCGACCTCGCGCGCCGTGTCGTCGTCATAGACCGCGCGGGCATTCACCCACTCGTTATCGACGTGCTTGAGGCCGGCGAGGTTCTTTGCCGCCGCGATGCTCTCGCGGATCTGGCGCAGTTTCGCATCGGAGGGGCTTTCCTCAGCATCGGAATGAGCCTCGCCCATGTCCTCATCGGCGCGGCCTTCCTGCCATTCGCCGGTATCGGCCTGGCGCGCGGTTTCCTCGTCAACCTCGGTCATGCCGCGCGCATCGGTCTGCGTGTCCTCGACCAGTTCACCGGTGTTGCGGTCGAAGTTCGGGATCTCATCGCCAAGTTCCTCGCCCAGCGTCTTACGGTCGGGCATGGTCTGGGCCTGCGGAGTGATGTCGATGACGTTGCCGACCTCGATTTCTTCGTCACCCTCGGCAAAGATGCCGGAGAAGCCGAAGGCGACGCGCGCGCCCTGCATCAGCGCACGATGGCGCAGCATGCGGCGCGGTGCGGTCTTCCATGGATCGGTGGGGCGCTTGCACTCTTCGAGATATTCGATGACCTTGACCGGGTGCTGGCGATCCTTGCGATAGATGATCGCCTCGATCGCTTCGATGCCGCCCTTCTCGTCGGCGTGATAATCGAACTCGATCCCGTCAAATGCGGGATGCTCGTTCATAATCCTGATCCAGCCATCGACCGAAACCATCGGCACAATGCCGCTGCCCTTGGCCGGGAAGGCATACATTTCCTTGAGCAGCGGATTGAGGCCGTATTCATTAGCCACCACGACAAGGGCGAAGAATTCCTCGTCGCTCCGGCAGGCAGAAAATACCGTGCTGCGCAGGGTCTTCTGCAGCGCCTGGGGAGAGATTTTCAGCTTAACCGCCATCGCCTCAAGGGCATTGCGCGGCTTCTGCTCAGCCTGCCGTGCCGCAATGGCGCGCTGCTGGCTCTCTTCGATTTCACGGTTGGCGGTGGCTACGGCCATGGAACGTGCGTTTCCCATCAGGAAAGTCCTTTCTCGCGGAAGTGGAAGAAGATGCGGGCCGCTGCGTCGCAATCCGGGCGAGCGCGGTGAGCGTTGGCGTGTTCCTCGCCAAAGAAGTGGCGGATCGTCTCTGCCAGCGAGGGCCATTTGTAATCCCGTTCATGCCGGGCGCGCGGGCTGGGGATTTTGCAGTGGCTGGTGCTGCGGTGCATGGTGCAGAAGGTCGGGCGGGGATTATCCCACTTTTCGCCGCGCACACGCGCCGCCATGATCCGCATCATCCGAATGTAGAAGCTGACGTTGTGACCAATGACGACTTCGGCTTCATCGATCAGGCTCAGGAACCGGGTCAGGGCCATGTCCGGGGCAATACCTTCGGACTGGGCAATCTCGGTCGTGATGCCATGGATCGCTGCCATGTCAGCCGGGATCTCGATGCCAGGATTGATGATGGCATCGAAGCTGTCGATTTCCACGCCGCTGCGGTCGAACAGGCTGCAAGCCAGATCGACGACATGTGGCTGACGGGGATCATCGCTCGGTTCGTTCCAGAGCGGCAACCCGGTGGTTTCAGTGTCGAATACAAGAAACATGCTTTCCTCCCTCAGCGAGTGACGGCTTTCGTGGCCTGCCAGATGTGGACACCTGCGATTTGGCGGACACCGGCCTTGACGCGGCGCGCGACGGCCTTCTCGACGGCCTGCCGGACGCCCTCGTCATCAAGGACCTCGATCACGGCGAGCGTGTAGTCGTTGACCTGGCTCTGCCATTCCTTGCGGCCCGACACGATGACGCCGGTATCCGCGCTGCGGATCGGCTCAGGGGCCTTGGGGATCACCACCGGCGCGGCAACGACCTCGACGGCTTCCATGGCCTCAACATCGCCCTGCCCTTCGGCTGCGGCACGCTGGCGCTCGGCCTCGGCTGCCGCCTCGGCTTCGGCACGGGCACGCGCTTCCTCGGCGCGGCGCGCAGCCTCGCGCTTCGCTTCCTCGACGCGCAGAAACTCGGTCTGCTTCGCCGTGATGATGTTCTTCGCTTCGGTCAGATCAGCCAGCAGGCGGTTCTTCTCGGCATCCGCCACGCGCCCCGCATCGAGATAGGGCTGCTTGACGGTCTTGTGCGTATCGTTGACTGCGCCTTCCATGGCGCGGATCTGCTTCACCAGATCACCGGCCAGCGCGGCCTTTTCGGCGGTATCCACCACGGCACGGTCAGCGCCGGCGCGCAAATCAGCGATGCGCTGCTCGAACTGGGGGTGCTTCTCGATCATGCCCTCGCGGAAATCGATCTTCACCTGCTCTTCGGGCGGGGGCTGATTGTGCCCGATGCCTGCGCTGACGGGGTTTTCGCCGGGCAGCGGGGCTTCGGGTTCAGCGATGGCGGGCTTGGTGATGGGCACGGCGTTTCCTTTCGTCAGAACGGCAGTGGAGCGGTGAGCGGGTCGTAGCGGCGCTTCGGATCGGCAAAGGCCGACTTGGGGGCGTGATCGCGGGCCCAGACCTGCTTGCCGCAGTATTGGCGGTATTCCTGCTCGGTGATCGGTGAGCCGCCGCACTTGGGCCAGGCGTCGTCGAAGTCGATCGGCTCGCCATTGGCCTCGGCCTGCCAGCGCCAGGAGCGGTCCAGCACTTCACCAGTGTCCGGGTCGTGCGGCGGGCCGTACCAGATGCGGATTCCGGCCAGCACGCCGCCGCTGCGCAGCTTCATGCGGTAGAAGCCCGCCACGGGGCGTTCGACTTCGAGCGCGCCTTCCACGATGACGGGGCGACTGGTGCGCTCGGCGTAGGGGGTGGTGGAGCGGGTCACTTCGCGCCCTCCCCCGTCTCGACATATCCGGTTGGCTCAAACGCCACGGGCCTGCCGCTGGCGTATTCCCAGCGCCCACGCCAACGCGCGACGGCTTGCTCGCTGCCGTTGCCGATCAGGCGGAAATTGCCGTTGCGGGCCGTGTCGTCGATGGGGTGGAGGGGTTGGCGGTCCGTCATTCCGGGAACTCGCTGTGCTCGACGTTGTCCAGCAGGCGGCCGGCGCTCTTCTTGCCGACGCGCTGCATTTCCATGCCGTGCGGCCCACGCCGGGGTGCATATTCGCCAAGCTGTTTCAGGAAGAACGCCACGCCAGCGGCAGCGCATTGATCGCGTAGGGACCTGGCCCAATCGGTATGCATTATGCGGGCTGCGCGACCGCTTTCGCCGCCGACGATGACCCAATTGACCTTATGTACGCATGGCCATGTGCCATCAACGTCTTCACCGGTCAGGCAATTGATGAAGAACCCAGGGTGATATTCAATATTCGCGAGATCTACCGCCCCAAGCAGTGGTTCCATGGAAAGGAACCTCACCGCAGCAGGAGTATCCAGCAAATAAGGAATGCGCTCATCTGCCCGCGCCTGATCCTCAACCGAGACGCCAAGCCAGACGTTAGGGAGGCACGAATTCTCCGCTTGGCGCATGAGAAAATCTGCTTGCGCGCCTGACGATCCGCCCAGCGAGCCCATCATATCAGCAATGGCACCAGCTCCGGTCGCAGAAGTAATCCTGTCACAATAACTTGCCATCCGCGCGCTGCGCTTCGTGAGCACCTGGAACGTGTGCTGCGGGCACAAAGCCATCACCGCGAAAACGCGGTCGATCCATTCGTCAGGCACGTTCTCGTGAAACAGATCGCCATGCGCGCAGACGAAGATTTTGCGCGGCCGGCGCCAGCGCAGCGGCTTGAGCAATTCAGCCTCATTGAAGCGAACCTCTCCGGTCCACACCGGCCCGGCTTTGCTCGGCCGTGTCAGCCCCGCCCGGCTCGCGACATTGCGCAGCCGCGTTCCCGCCAGTTTCATGGCGTAGCAGTTCGTGCAGCCCGGGGATGTGACGCTACAGCCCGTGACCGGGTTCCACGTCGCATCGGTCCATTCGATCGCGGTTCCGTCAGCCACGGCGACCTCCCCAGATCTTGCCCAGGAAGTATTCCGCCATCAGGCCCAGCGTGATCGCGCCCGCAATGAGGCCGATCACCAGCACCGGGCGCGCCGGTTCGGCATCGGCCTCGCGCTGGACGGTTTCCGGCCAAGGGGTTTCAGACCCGGCCGTCATTCGACAGACCCACCCTTGGGATCTTCGATTTCGACCTTCTCGCCGTTGATCTCGATGAGGCCGGGACGAAGAGACGTGATCATGCCGGTGACGCCGACAAGAGCTTTCGCGTGGTTGCTCAACCAGCGTGCAAGCGGCTTCTCGCCCTTGTTCTTGGCGTCAGCCGAGGAATATGCCGCAGCCGCATAGAGGCCGAAGGGATGCGAATATTCTGCTGCAGCGCGCAGCAGCGCGTCTTCGGGAGTTTCAGCGTCAACATAGGTGTGACCTGGATCGGACAAAAACGGAGCAGCAAAGCTGTTCGTCTCGATATAGAATTCAGCCAAAGCGGTTCTCCCACGCCCACGGGCTGCGCTCATCGGCGGCGTAGGCGGCAAAGCGGATTTCATCGGGGATCAGCGCCGCCTCGCGCCGGGCGCGCTCAGCGATCACCTGCGGCACGATCTCGGCCTGATTGTCGATAATGGTGAAGCGTGGCCCCTCCGGGGCGCGGCGATCGATGGGGCGAACCCTTCCGCCACAACGGATCGGCGGAATAGCAACCAGAGGAAGCGCGCGGCGGCGGATTGCGGGCGTCACTTGACCCTCCCGCCCGGCGCGATCTCGCCGGCAATGACGGCGCCAATCCCCGCCGCGACCGGATCGGTCAGCAGCAGGAAGGCCGCAAAGACGAGAACCACGGTCCACAGGGACAGAATGGAACGGGAGCGCGTCGAGCAAGCCCCCCTCGGGTGAAACGAAATCGCCCCCGTTCCATGCTGTTGCACCGGGGCACCGGTGCGCGCGGCGGCCGGGTTGCCCGGCCTGTGCTTCTGAATTTCTGGCTCAATCGCCTCGTCGCGGTCGCAGCACCATTTCAGGTGGGCCCGGCGCGTGATGCGCTGATCGGCGGTCAGGGCGTTGTCGCGGCGCAGCGTGGGTTCGTGGGGCGCGGTCATGCCGCCTCTCCCAGTGCCGCAGCCGCAATGGCCGCGTCGATCACTTCGTCATGGAACGGAGCAAGGCACCCGCTCGGGGCGCGGAACATCATCGGGAAGCCGCTGCGCACCATCCATGCAAAGCGGGCCTGAGTAGGCGTGAAGCGCCAGCGGGAGACGCCAAGGCGCTGGCGTTCATCGCCGCGCACCGCGTCATAGACCGGGCGCCAGAAGCCGTCGCCGTCCTGCTCCTCGTCCTCGACGAGAACCCAGCCATCGACCGGATCAATTCCGGGAACCGCGCCGGGAATGGCTCCACCGGGGAGAGCGCTGTCCCGTCCCTCCCCGGCTTCGCCTATCGTCGTGCTTCCAGACAACGACGAAGAGGATTCGGAAATGGACCTAGAAGTGTATCCGGTATCAGCCGTGCTTGGTGCAGCGGCAGCAATGGACGGCTCGCATATCCTAGTGAAATGCGCATGGAGTGATGGCGAAGAGTTCATTCTTCGCCTCCCGCTGCATATTGCCGAGCATTTGCAGAATGTCGTGCAGATGGCGCTCGCAGATGCGGCGCGGAATGGAGGGGGCCATAATTGCCAGCCTCCAATAGTCCGATCACTTGCCCTCCAGGCTTCTCCACAAGAAGGAGCCGAGATCCTGACGATCGAGATAGAAGGTGGGATGAACCTGCATTTTCAGGTCCCGTCCGGGAAATATCAGAAGGGCATTCTCCGTCTGCCGGATCCAGCCAGCCAGAACCCAATGCCGGATAGCTGAGTGCCAGTGCGGTCTGCTCAGCCGAAGTGAAAGGAGATGACACTGCACAGCGCCGCGGGAATCGGGAACGGCGCCTTCGGTTGCGGGGGGGGAAGTCGTGCATCGCCATCTCCTTTCGGAGACGGCAATTACAATCCGGTTGTTATGTGGTCAACAACTATTTTGTTACTCACGCCGAGATCAACAACCGAGGCGCGCGGAGATGGGATTTACCGCAGTTTAGAGCATGCATTGTATTCGACAATCATCCACCTCTGGTATTCCCGCTCATTGCCTTGGTTCAGCCATTCCTGCTTCGCCTCGCCGGCGGCGCGGCAAGCGTCCCGAGGATCAATCCCATTCTTTTCAGCGATTTCGAAACGCCTTTCCGCGCGCTCAGCTGCTGACGAGCAGGCTGACACCATCAGCAGAGAGGTTGCTGCAACGATTATCCTGCTCACCATGCACACCTCATAAAATCCGCCTGCCGAACCATACAACCCGCCCGATAACGCTGATCTCGTCAGCCAACCTTTCATGGGCCTGATACATGGAATTGCGGCTGATTACACGAATCAGGGGAGGATCGCTCCCAGGCACCTTTTCGAGATATTTGATTACGTGCCCATCTCCGTCCCACAGGCAAAACGCTCCCGGCTGGGCGAGTGATCGGCGCCGCGTATCCACCAGCAGCACATCGCCGCCAAAGAACTCAGGCTCCATCGAATTGCCCTCAACAGCCATTGCGAGCAGTGCTTGCGGGGAAGCCTTCAACTCACGTTCAATCAAATCTCGTGAGAAGGACATTAGGCCGGGATCATCATCACCTGTTCCGCCCATTCCCATGCCTGCCCACGTTGGCAAAACCTGAATTTCCACGCTCGCGTCCACCAAACCCATATGCAGGTGAGGGTCTTCGCTAGTTTCTCCATCTGCTGCCTGCAGCGCCGGTATGATGAATCGGGTCCACGGCGGCATGCGCTTGTTGTTGCCCTGCTCGAACTTCGAGAGGTTCTGTTGAGAGAGTTTGAACGGATCTCCTGCCTCAAGCGCTAGGCCGTTGATGCGAGCTGCCAGATCAGCAGCAGACATCTTTCTACGATCACGCTCTTTCTGACACCAGCGACCGGCTTCTCCTGGATTGTCGGGAAGTTTCATGGCCTCGCATTCTACAAAATTCGGGCCGCGACCACCTCCACAAAAGGGTTGTCCTGATAACAACTCGGTTGTATCAAGCCGGGTCATGACTGAAACCGTCCTTCAACGCGCATTGGCCGCACCCCCTTTCGAGGGAAACCAGAGCAAGTTCGCTGTGGCGATCGGCACGAGCCAGCAAAACATTTCCAATTGGATCAGGAAGCGAAGCCAGCTTCCGGCTGAGCATGTCCTTAGGGCTGAGGAAGTGACTGGGATTCCGCGCCATGAATGGCGCCCGGACATATATCCTGCGCAGCAACCAGAGGCTTCGCGGGCGGCATGACCTCTCGCCCGATCCCAATCGAGGCTGATCGCAATAGGTTCCGCGCGATCATGGCTGTTCTGCGGTCCGAGGTGGCCCGGGCGTATGAAACAAGTCCTCGATCGTTGCCAAAGCGCGCTGCAGCAGGAGGTAGGAATGACTGTTAGGGTCAGCCTTTTCGATTTGCGCTTCAAGTGCGCGGCAAGTGCTTTCCCTGCGCTCGTTGCGGTGGGCTTCAAGCGGCCATGTGCTGAAAATGAGATCGAGCAGGACCAGTTCATAGGCCGAGCATTTGGCGCTGAGTTCCGCGACCTGTTGGGCAAGTTCATCCATATCCAGTCTCCATCGTTGTGTCGCAACTCGGTGGCGGCACAAATGGCTATGCACTCCCCTTCGGCAAGCCCGGCAGATGAGCATCGCAGGATTCCAGAATCCGCTCCGCAATCCGGCGCGCGTCCTCGATCGGAACCGATACCTGGACACTTCTGGCGCGTGGACGTTTCGCGCCGCGAGCCTCGGCCCATTCCACCCGCCACACTAACGCTAGGCCCCCGACTGACGATTGGAAGCCCGTCAGCGGATGATGCTGGAAGGTGCCGTTCGGATTGCGGTCCCACTCGTCCTGATAATTCATGTCTCGAATCTCCATCGTCGTGTCGCAACGTCACGATGGAGGGCGGCGTCCCTGTGTCAAGCAAGGGCGCCGCCATATGAATTGGCCGGAAATCACATTCATCGCCCTTGGCGTCAGCTTCATCACGACTGCGCTGTGCGCCGCGTTCTTCGCCGGCGCGAAACGGCGCGCGGCGATCGATGCGGGTGAGCCCGCGGGTCGCGTGGCCGGGGACATCGCTGAAACAGCGGGCCCCGGCCTTTCTGATTACTCCTTTCATGACGCTGGAAATAGCAGCGCGGGGCAACAGGATCATGGCTGACAGTTCTACGATCATACGCGAGCGCCAGCTTGCGGTGCGCCGCGAGATCGATCGTCGCGGTATCTCGCTCAAGGCCACGGCGCTGGACAGCGATATCCCTTACGCCACGCTGCTTTCCTACTTGCCCGCACCCGGTTCACGCGATCCGGCCGTCATGCCGGTTTCAGCGTTGTTTTCCCTGATCGGCATCCTGCCCGACGATCTTCTGTCGCTGCTGCTGCCCGACACGAGGCGCATCATCACGGTGCCGGAAGAACTCGATCACGACGAGCTGTGCGAGGCGATGCAGGATTACCTGCACCACAAGGCGAAAGCCCATCACCCTGACAGCCCAGGCGGCCGTGAAATCACCGAAGACGAAGACGCCGAACTGGACGCGAAGGCGGCCCGGTTGGTGGCCGTGAAACCTTGAATGGAGGGAACGATGCAAGCGACTACCGCAATTCTGATACTCGGCGCGGCCTATGCTGTCTCGATCATAGTGCTGGTCTGGCTGATCAATGATCGGATCAAGATGCGCGCCCTGCTCAAGGATCGCGCCCGCCAGCTCGGACGCCTTGAAGCGCAATTCGTCCAGTTCCGCGCAGATGCTGAAATCGGCCGCAAGGCACGCGAACAGCGCGAAGCGGCCCGGATCAAGGCTGACGAGGCCAATCGCCGCAAGCGCGCCGAGAAGGCCGCCTGAAATGAAAGCAAACAAAGTCTGCTCTGTGGATGGTTGCCCCACCTCTCACGATGCGAAGGGCTTCTGCCGTAAGCATTATGCGGCGTGGAGGCGTTATGGAGACGCGCTTCACGATAAACGAACACTCGGCGCCCCATCGGCATACATGATTGAGAGTGTGCTGCTCAACTACTCCAATGACTGCATTTTTTGGCCGTTCTCAAAGTACGGGCGTGGCTACGGCCAGATTACCTTCGGAGGAAGGCACTGGAGCGTTCACAGACTGGTTTGCGAGATAAAATACGGTCCGCCTCCAACCTCATCGCACGTTGCAGCGCACTCCTGCGGAAATGGCCATCTTGGTTGCGTGAACCCAAAGCATGTTCGCTGGGCAACTCCATCGGAAAATCAAGCTGACCGCCTCATCCATGGAACAGATGCTCGTGGTGAAAAGGCTGATCGATCCAAGCTTACCGAGAACGATGTCAGAGCAATCTGGTGCCTCATCGGCACAACTTCACTGTCCAAAATTGCCGCGCAGTTTGGCGTGACCAAGGCTGCAATTCAGCAAATCTCAGAAGGAAAGTCGTGGGGTTGGCTCACGCAAACTTTGAAAGCGAAAGGAGAATAACATGGCCAGTGCAGCCAGGAAGGAAGACGGCGAAGGCGCCGGCATCAGCGGTGAATATTCGCGGCCCGATGCCGAGCGGGCATTTGAGATCTACGACAACCAGATCAAGGCCAAGCAGGCCCGGCTCGCGGAACTGCGCGGCGACCTGAGCGATCCCTATTCCCTGATCAAGGACGAATGCCATTTCCCGCGCAAGGTGCTGGATTTCATCGTCCATCTCGAAAATCAGGAAGACGCCAAGCGCGATCATATGCTTCTGGCGCTCAGCGAAGGCCTGAAACACCGCAAGCTGTTCCTGCCCCGCGATCTCGTGACGCTCGCCAATGGCGAGGACGGTAACGAGGTGATTCCCACCGGCGAACGCGAACGCCCCAAGCTGGCAACCCTGCATGGCAAGCCGGCCGATGACGGATTCGAGGCCAGCGAGGAAGAACTGGCGGCCCAGAAGAACCGGCCCAGCACCGAGACGGCACAGGCCGAAGCGGATGCAGCCGGTGAAGCCGAAGCTGCTGAGTGACGCCCCCGAGGGATCGGTTTCGGCCGATCCCGACGATGGCGACATTCACCGGGGGCGAGATTTTGACCAAGCCTATAAACCAGATCGACCCAGCACTGCTTCGGCGTTTGCTCCGTTATGAACCGGAGACGGGAAAGCTGTATTGGTTGGCAAGGACTGCCGATAGCTGGCCGGATGCACCACCTTCCAAACGCCAGGCGTGGAACTCTCAGTTTGCTGGGAAGGAGACATTCCGAACTTGCGGCAGCCACGGTTATCAGGCGGGTCCGATAATGGGGCGCACAGGCTTCCTCGCGCATCGCATCGCTTGGGCAATCGTGTACGGAGAATGGCCAACAGAAATCGACCACATCAACGGCGACCGATGCGACAACCGCTTGGAAAATTTGCGGATGGTCTCGCGTCGAACCAACACGAAAAACCGCCGTCTCTTGGCCAGCAACCGCTCTGGCGCACACGGCGTCTATTGGGCTCGTCATGCGGGAAAGTGGCGAGCAGAGATTAAATCAGAAACTGGACGCATTCACCTTGGTTACTTCACCAGTAAGATCGACGCGATTGCAGCACGTCGAGCGGCTGAACGCGAGCATGGCTTTCATCCTAACCATGGGCGAGCGGCATGAGGCTCTTAGCTCTCGACCTTTCCAAGTCGAACACAGGATGGTGTGTCTGGCACAAGGGTTGGCTGGCCCCCAGATACGGCAGTCAGCGGCTCGGCAGTGAATTCACAACTGACGGCGGGGTTTTCACCAAATGTCATGAAATGCTTGCCGAACTGCACGCTGCGGCAGGGTTTGATGTGATCTACTATGAGCAGGCAATTTTGCCTGCAAACCTCAACGGCAATACAAATCTTCGCGCACTTTCCCTCGCGTCTGGCCTTGCTGCTCATGTCGAGAGTTTTGCGCACGCCTACGGATGCCGCGTCTACGCCATTAACGTCTCTACCTGGCGGAAAGATTTTGTAACATCCGACCTCGTCAAGGACACTCAGCGAAGAGCACGGGCGAAACGTGAGCGGACGGGCAAGAAGGTCTCGGCCAGAGATGCTCTAAAGCAACATACATTGTCGCGCTGTAAACAGCTCGGCTTCGCGCCGCGCAATTACGACGAGGCAGACGCGATCGGAATCTGCGACTTCGCGCTGGTCTTCCATGAACACATCACACCACCCTGGCGCATGGAGAACATCCTGCTGCCTCCGTTGGAGGTTGTGTCGTGAGCCATTACGAAAGCCTCGATCACGTCAGCCCGCAGGGCTACGCCGCGCATCTCGCGACCTACATCAGCGACGCCGGAAAGATCCAGAAGCTCACCCGGCACCATTACAGCGAGACGATACCGCTTACCTACATCGAGGGCTGCATTGCCCACGAGCGTCGTCCGCAACGGTTACACCGCCTCAAAAGCAGCGAAGACAAGGCGATGCGCCGGGCCGAGATTGACTATCTGCGCAGCCTGCTGGTCGAGTTTTCCGAGCCCGGTTTCCCCGATCCTGAAAGGTTCGCTGACACCCTGCCGGACAATATCGTCCTCGCTCTGTTAGAGGCCTGGCGCAGCAAGGACCCTGAAAATTCTGGCTGCTGGCGCGTCAGCGATAAGATGGCACCGCAGATGTGGTCTTCCGGCCTCGTTGCCGTGAAGGGGCCCTACCTGACCTGCTTTGGCAATGACGTGCGCAAGGCGGTGGAGCAATGGTAGTTTATGGCACCTTGGCCCATGAAAATTTGCTGCTGCGCCATATCGAAGCCGTAGCCGATGCTGGAACCGTTCTTGAAGGTAACACAGGCCTTGCCGACGCGATCGGGCTGACCAGTTCGGAGCAGGTCCAGAAGCTGTTCTCCAAGCTGGTCATCGCAAAGCGCATCAAGGTTCAGATCATCAGCAATCGGCGTGTTGTGACCGTTCTGGAAACGGGCAAACGGACCGGAAAGCCTGTGGTCCCCAAGTCAAAGAACCATGTGCCGCGTGATCGCTCGGAAAGACCTCCAGCGCAGGTCAAAGAGGAAGCCGCACCGGTCATACAGACCCGCGATCCCTGCATCGCCTGCGGCGTCCCTTATCACCGCCATGATCGCCTTGGCTGCAAGCGGTGGAGGGTTCTCTGATGGGCCAGATCAAATGGTACAAACGCGACCCAGATGCAGCCCTCAACGGGATGATGGAACTCACCCTTGAGGAGCGCGGTGCCTACAACACCGTTCTGGATCTCATCTACACCCGCGACGGGAATTTGCCTGACGATGACCACTTCATTGCCGGGTGGTGCCGGGTCGATCTGCGCGTCTGGAAGCGGATAAAGAAGGTGCTGATGGAGCGCGGAAAGCTCTACATCCGCGACGGCCAGATCCGCAATTCGAAGGCAGATGTGGAGGTAACTAACGCCCTAAGTAGGGTCGGAAGTGCCAGAGACGCAGGACTTAGCAGTGCACGTAGCAAAAGCCGCAAGTCCAAGCCTGATGACAGAAAAAACAGTAACTTAGGTTCAACGGGCGTTGCGACGGATGCTTCAACGACCGTTTCAACTAACCACAACCACAACCACATAGAAGATACTAACGTATCTTCCCCCCCTATATCCCCCACGAAGAAATCTCGCGGGAAGGACTGGCCGGAGATCCCGGAGTGGATTCCGACTGAGCCGTGGAACGGGTTCATCGAGATGCGGAAGCGCTTCGGCAAGATGCCCACCGCTCGGGCAGCGAAGATGCTCATCGGGAAATTGGACGAACTGCGAACCTCGGGGTGCGACCCCGGCGCCGTGCTGGACCAATCGACCCTGAAAAACTGGACTGACGTTTACCCTCTCAAGGATCGGAACAATGGAACAGGCCAATCTTCCCGTTACGACAACCGAGACGGATTTGAGATCGCTCTCGACAACCGGATCGCTGCTCGACGCGCTGCGGGCGCTTCCGAAGCGCTTGAGTGACGCGGACCTCGCAGCGGTGCGCAAGGTGGCGGAATATGACCTGCCGGAATATCCTCCCTGCGATCCGGCTGCGCTGGAGGAAGAACTTCGGATGCTGACCGTTCTCCCTCGGAAGCAGGCTGGCGTTGTGACCGGCGAACTGCTCATCGCCGCCTACGTCCATGTGTTGGGGAAATATCCGAAGCCGGCCATCCGCTTCCTGCGCGATCATGCGCTGAACCACTGCAAGTTCATGCCCTCGCCGCCTGAGTGCGTTGAGATCATCTCTCGCTGGGAACGGCGTGATGCCAAGTCGAAGCGCTACGCTCGATCGCTCTACGATAACGAAATCCAGGCCAGATACGACGACGCGATGCGGGCCCTGAAATGGGGCGAGATGGAGCAGGCCCAGATCGACGCCCTGCCGGAGCGCTGGAAGCATCACGCCGCGGACAAGGGCTATGTCCTGCCGGAGAAGAACGAGGCTGGCGAGATCGTCCGGTATCTTCGCCGTCCGGTCGCTCTGGGCAATCCGGAAAGCCTCGGCCAGATCAAGGCCGCGCTTGGAGACAGGTTCCCCAGCGAACGCGATGGAGGTGCTGCATGAACCTGCCCCAACTCCTGAAACCGGACCTGATCGACGCGGCGCTCCTGGGTGCCACAGAGGATGCTCAGGGCCGAATGCTTGTCCCGGCCTATGACGTTCCGGATCACTTCACCGTGACGCGCGGCTTCGGGATGTATGACGGGTTCGCAGCGCTGAACCGGATCGGTCTGGCCTATCGCGCCGAACTGCTGACGAGGATCGCATGAAAACCCCGGATCATACCGATGGTGCGCCTGTGCGCAGCGAAGCCGAGCAGCGCAAGGCCGAGGTTAGGGCCCGGCTCGACGCGCTGATGAAGCCCAACCCCAAGGCCGGGCTGCGGTACGCCGCCAAACTGCCCGAGAAGCGCCGCAAGGCCTTCGTGAAGCGCCTCAAGGGAACGTGCTGGTGAGCGGCCCTATCCGATCATCTCTGGGACGCTTTGCCGGGTCGATGCGCGATCCTGACCCGGCCAATGCCCTGCGCAAGGCCAAGGAGGCCTACGACGCCAGTGACGGCGAAATCGTGCTGATCAACCGGGCGTGGCTGTCTAACTGGACTGACCAGAAGCAGCTCGATCTATTGGCCGTGAAAGCTTACGGTTTGGATAAGGGTAAGGTTTGAAGTGACTGAATATAAAGAGAAATCACCTGCCGGAACCCTGCGCCGCATCCGTTCGGAACAAGCCGCTGAGCGGCGCAGGGTCAGCGACATGCTGGCGCGCGACAAGGCCGACCGCAACCGTGAGGCGTTTCGCGAACAGGCGGAGATGGAGGTCAGGGAAGGCGTGTTCGTCAACCTGGCTGGAACCGTGGTCGAACCTACGCAGGAGTGGCTGGAAAAGGCCGACACAACGGCATTCATTCCCAAGCAGCCCAAGGGCACGGTGCGGGTCATCAAGACCGTCAAGCGGCTTGCCGTCCCTGTCGTGGTCAGGCTCTGCTCGGACGGAAAGCTGAGTTTCGAAGCCATGATGGCCTGTAAGCGCTACAGGGAGATCTATGAATTGACTGGCCTTGATGGCCGTGTCGCAATTGCTCGATATGGAATCCAGGGAACAATGCCGGGCCGCGTAATGGCGCCCTCAACGCGGATGCCTATTGCCGAATGGGAAGCAGTTGCCCGCGAGGAATATCGGGCAGCGCGGGATATCTTCAAACCCCGTCACCGCAAGTTCTTCGAGGCGATCGTTCTTGAAGATAATTCACCGCGCAAAGCCCGCGCAGGAACCTGCCGAAATGGCAAGGAAACCAAGCTGTTCAGCGCGCTTGCTACTGCACTGGTAAGGTTCTATCAGGACTTCGGTGTCCGACTTGTCCAGCGTGCCGGTGACGGCGAGGATTGACATGGGGACCAATTCAGCACATCTTTTCCGAAATCTACAAATCCGCCAAGAGCGGACAGCCCCGCCCCGCGCGGGGTTTTTCATGCCCAAAAAACGGCAGAATTACGGGACTTTCTGACGGATGGCCCGCAACGCTACATCGCTCACTGCCAGGCTGAAACGGCTTGATGCCGCAATCGAGAATGCGCGCCAGATCGCATGCGGTGAAAAGCTCAGCTTCGAGCCGATGATGCGGTTGCTGGGCGTGAGCCGCCCCGTCCTGCGGGGCTGGTGCGATACCGTGCCCGGAATGGAACAGGCAGGCTGCTTCGTTCGCGGTGGCAACGGGATCGAATGGGAATTCGAACCGCGCGCCACGATCCTGTTCCTGATCCGGCATTTCGAAGCCGAGCGCGATGCAGCATCGGCCAAGGCTCGCGCCATGAAGGACATCGCGGGAGGCGCTGCGCTTGAGGCGGTGCCGGACGATTTCGACATTCGCGAGACCCGCGAGATGGTGAGCCTGTCGATACAGGTTCAGGACGCGCAGGAGCGCCAGGGGCGCCTGATCGACGCGACGAAGGCCGCGACGGCGACGCGCAAGATGTTCGCCGCGATGCAGGATGCTGGATTGCAGGCCGTGCAGAAAATGGACCCGCTCGGCCAATGGCCGGCAGAAATCAGGAGTTCGGTCGAAGATGCTTTCCGCTCGCTTATGCTTACCCAGCAGCGGGCGGCCAAGGAATGTCTCGGTGAGATGGGGCAAAGCGGCCTGAATGGAGGCGCTGCTTAGCCCGGCAAGCCTGCAACGCCAGGTCAAGGCGCTTGCGGCCGGGGAATTCCTGAAAGACCCGCTCGATCTGCTGGGTGAAGCGCTGGAACTATACCAGCCACCGGAGCAGATCAGCACCGTCGATTGCGCAGAGAAATACCGCCTCCTGCCCGGCGCGGAGGGCGGCGCGGTGGTGCGGTATGACCGCTGGCTGACGCCCTACAATGTCGGGCCGATGCACGCGCTGGACAACCCCAAGTGCAACGTGCTGGTGATGCCGAAACCGTCTCGCAGCGGCGGGACGGCAATTGCTGAAAACTACCTGTTCAAGATGATCCGGCTCGGTCCCATGGGCCATGTGTCGTGGGTGTTGAACAGCGATGAGGCAGTGACGGATTACTGCCGCAATGTCGTGAAACCGATGTTCGACCTGAACCCGGACCTTTCCGCCCGCGTCGGCAAGGAACGGGGCGAGAATACCGACACGTTCAAGCGCATCAACGGCTATCCCGTCGAATGGCTCAGCGCCAAGGATTCGACGTTCCGAAACCGGCAGCCGGTGTTCATGGAAATGGACGAACCGGACGCCTGGGCCAAAAAATACGCCGCAACGCCGAAGACTCAGATGGATGGGCGCCAGAAGCTGCTGGGCAGCCGGCGCAAGGGCGCGATCATGTCGCACCCCGACCTTGGCTGGGCCAGTGGCGTAGCGGCCTGTTTCGAGGATTCGAGCCGGGGCATCTACGTGATGCGCTGCGCGGCGAAGCGGTGCCGGAAATATGCCGCGGCCTATGCCACGAAGTTCTGGGACGAGATCCCGGAATTCAAGCTGACATGGAACCGCAACGCGAACCTCTCCAATGACGCGAGGATCGATTTGGCGGAACGCAGTGCCCACATGCTCTGCCCCCATTGCGGGGCAAAACTGAGCGATGTGCAGCGCCGCGCCATGGTGGATGAGGCGCTGCGCGAGGGCGAGAAGAACGGCACCTTTGGCTGGCTGCACCGGGGCCAGACCTTCGACGCGGTCGAAGGCATTCTGGGCGAAATGGCCGACACCGAGACGCACGGCTTCTGGGTGCATGGCCTGCTGCTGAAATCGGTGACGGTGGGCAAGCTGGCCCGTGAGTACGAAGCCGCGCTGATCAAGTTCGAGCGGACGCAGGACGTGTCCGTACTCAAGGAATTCCTCAGCAAGGCGCTGGGGGAAATCTTCGAAGGCGCGGCCACTACGGGCGGCGTCTCGGCAAAGGTCCTCAAGGATCGTGTCAGGGAAGCCGGTTACGACCGGGGCACGATCCCGGAAGGCGTCCGCTTCGTAACCGCTGCGGTGGATACGGGCGGACGCTATTTCGACGTGATGTGGCTGGGCTGGGATCTCGAAGCCCGGTCATGGCTGATCGATCGCCAGACGCTGCGTCAGCGGCTCCACAGCGATGGAATCTGGCGTGACATCAATCTGGCCGGGAACATCGATGACTGGTCCGTCCTGCTCGACATGGTGGTTGCCCGGCGCTTCCCCATCGAAGGCAGACCGGACCTGGCCCTGCCCGTCGCGGTGACATGCATCGATAGCGGCGACGGCAACGTGACGTGGAAGGCCCGCGAATTTGCCCGTCGCGCCATGCGCAAGGGCTATGCCTGGGGCGGATGGTCCAAGGTAAAGCTGGTCAAGGGCTTCGCCGGCAAGCGCCCGATCCTGAGCGACCCGCGCAAGGTCGACAAGGACGAGAACGGCAAGCCGGTCGAACCGGTGACGCTGGAATACAATATCGGGGCCGACCGGGCCAAGGAACTGACGCTGGAACGCCTGGCTGTCAGGCCGGGCCGCGACGGCGCTCCGAAGCCGGGCCAATGCGCCTTCCCGCGCGAGCTGGAAGGTTTCTACATCGATCAGTTCTTCGGTGAGACGCTGATCGACGGGAAGTGGAAACGCAGCGGCCCGAACGAAAGCCTCGACCTCTATGGGTACAACGAGGCGGCCCGGCTGATGCTGCGGCCCGACAATGAGAAGAACATCTGGACCGATGAGGCCCGCCTGCCCGTCTGGGCGCGGCCTGTGCCCCTCCTGCCGGAAGGAGGTGATCCAAAGACCACCGGGGGCGAGGTCAAAGCAGGCGGGGCAAGCGCGTTTGCGCTGTTCGATCAGGCACTCAACCAGAGCGAGGAATAGGTGATATGGCAAACAACGTCCGCATCTTCGAGATGACAAAGGCAATCAGCCACCCGGCTGTGCCGCATCTCGGCCTGCGCAACGTGCCCTTCACGGCCAAGCAGCATGTCGAAGCAACCGGTACCAGCTCGGCTACTCCAATCGAGTTCAACGCTGCGACCAACGCGATTACCATCATTCCCGCTGTCCCGATTGTCGTCGAATTCGGAACGGCGCCTGTGGCCGATGCGACGAGTTTTCCGATCGCGGCTGAACAGCAAGCTGATTTCTGGGTCACGCCCGGCACCAAACTGGCGATCAAGACCGCCTAATGTCTTCATTCGGTTTCAGAGGCTTGCGCGGCCTGACTGGTTTTGGCGTCGGGTTGGGGCGGGGCATTTTTAGCCCCGAAAGGCTGTTTAGCATCGGACATGAAGAAGGCTTCGCCATTGACTTTGAAACGGCGCAGATGGTGGTGGAAGATCACACGACCAGCGCGAACAATTATCGCGGCCCAGTTTCGGGGAAGCTGGTAATAACTGGGTTGCTCACCAATGGCACGGACGGGGCGCACTTTGACGCCTCAAACTTTGCGCGTCTCGCGGCGGCCTCATGGCCCTACAGCAATACTCAAATCACTATTGCAGGCGAGGTGCGTTTCGACGCCGCAACCGACGCCGGGCAGCGAACAATCTTCGGTATCGACCCCGGAGGCAATGATCGTTTGCAGGTGATAGCTCTAGCTGGATCAGACGATCTCACGGCGAGTGTAGGCTTTGGCGGGAGTTCAGCCAACGTCACGGCAAACAACGTCATAACCGCAGGCGGATGGTTTACCTACGTCATCTCCAGCGGCCCCACGGGCACGTTCGTTGTCGTTGATGATGTGGTCAAAACCACCAACGCCACCGCCCTAAACGCCAATGCCACGCCGCCCGCTTATAACGGCATCGGCGCCGATCCGTTTAATACAGTTGGAGCTATTAACAGCTATCCCCAAAAAGGCGATCAGCGCTCATTGATCGTTTTGAACCGGGCAATTTCGAAGGAGGTGGCCAAGGCAGGCTGGCCGTTCATGCTAAGTCTTTCCTGTATTGGCGATAGCCTGACGCATGGTGTAGTTGCTGACGTTACGCAAGACGAAGCCTACCCGGCACTACTAAATGATAGGCTTGAGCGTATCGTTCATGCAATCAACGCCGGGGTGCAGGGCGACAGCACTGCCGAGATGATGAATCGCCGCACCGAGATCATCGCTGACGGAACTCCCGACATTGTCATCATCTATGGCGGCACAAATGATGTATCGACGGGAGGGACGGTGCAGGCATCGCCTACTCCGACTGACACGACATTTGCCATAGAGACTGGCAAAGGCAGCTATTACAAGGCAGACGGCTGGATCACAGTTGGCGGCGAGCAGAAGCAAATTCTATCTGTATCGGGTGACACCATCACGCTTGCCTCTGCACTTTCAGGCGGCGCGCCCGCAACTGGCACTGCGGTTGCAATCGACACGCAGAAGAACCTCACAGAACTAGCCCTTTATGCGCAGAGCAAGGGCTGTTCTAAAATCCTTATCGCCGGGAACCATTACTGGAATTGGACCAGCGGAGGCGACACAGTTGATACTGAACTGGCCCGCAATGCTACTCTGCGCACCAAGCAGCAGGCGGCAGCATCGGCAGCGGGCGCGGTCTACGTCGATCTTTATGAGTGGATGCGCCAACTAATCATCGACGGCATCTACACTCAGGGCGACAACGGGTGGCACAGTTCCAGTAATAACCAGCATCTGAACGAGGCCGGTCAAAGCATCCTGGCTGACGCATTTGAAAGTGCGATGCGTGAAGAGGGCTGGCTATGACCCCCATCACCGAATCTGGCGTGGGCCTGTCCAACGCGGAGAGTTGCTGACATGACAACCCAGCGCACCACGACCGAAATTCTGGCGGATCTTGCCGATACCCGCGCCGCTCGCAGCGCGCTGCTCAAAGGCGAACGCATCGAGGATGTGTCGCGCGACGGCAGACGGATGCGCCTTGCTACGGTTTCGCTCGAAGAACTCGACACGGCGATACTGAACCTTGAGCGGGAATATCAGGAAGCCGTGAACGCCGAGGCAGGCAAACCCCGCCGCTCCGCCATAGGATTCTACTACTGATGACACAGGCTGTTTCGGAAAAGCCGCGGTTTCGCGTGCGTGGGGATAGTTCCTTCACCGCTGTCAACAGCAGCGCCCTTGCCATGATGGCGAGTATCGGCGGTGGTCGCACCTATGACGCGGCGAGCTACGACAGCCGCGAAATGGGAAGTTGGTCCCCTCCCCTGTCCGCTGGGCTCGACGAGGTTCTGACCTCGCGCGACATGGTGAAGCGCCGCGCCCGCGATCTGGTGCGCAATCACCCGATCATTTCCGGGGCATCGGATCGGCGCGCCGAGGCCGTTGTTGGCCCCAATCTCTGTCTCGAAGCCATGCCGGCGTTTGAACTGATAGGCCAGACCCCGGATTGGGCCGATGAATGGTCCCGCAAGGTCGAACAGGAATTCGAGCTGTGGGCTCGCGATCCTCGCAAGCTGTGCGATGCGGAAATGACGCTGCAATTCGGCGGCATGGTCGAATTGGCCTATCGCCACTGGTGGAACGATGGCGAAGCAGCAGCCGTTATCAAGATGCTGCCCCCGACCGGCCCGCGCGTGCTTGCCCAATGGGAAACCTGCGTCGAAGTGATCGATCCCGACCGCATCACCAATCCGAACGGTGCGGCCGACAATACCAGGCTGACCAACGGCAACACGCTGGTCGATGGCATCGAATACAATTCGAACAAGGCCCCCGTCGCGGCGCATGTCCGGGTATCGCATCCCTCATCGATCCAGTCCGGCGCGACCGGCAATTTCAAATGGTCGCGCGTGCCGTTCTACGGTCGCACGGGCCGCCCGATCTTCGTCCACGCCTTCAAGCGCAACCGTGCAGACCAGCGCCGGGGCATCAGCCAGTTCGTCGCGGCGATCAAGCGCATCAAGATGTTCGATCGCTATGATGACGCCGAGATCGAAGCGGCGCTGCTCAATTCGGTGATGGCTGGCTGGGTTGAGAGCCCGGCCGCGACGGAGGATATTGCGGCGGCGCTTGCCCCGACCAGTGGCAGCGATGGTTCGGCTTCGGCGCTGCAGGTCCAGATGGCCTATCGCATGCAGAACCCGGTGCGCCTGAACGGCGTTCGGATGTTCCATGGCCTGCCCGGTGAGAAGCTGAACTTTCAGCGGGCCGAGCATCCCAGCGGCAACTACCCGGACTTCCAGGCCACAGGGCTTCGCGCCATCTCTGCCAATCTTGGCCTGTCCTATGCCCAGGTGTCGCAGAACTGGGCCGACATCAATTATTCGAGCGCGCGCGCCATGCTTAACGAGATCTGGCGCGGCCTGCTGCATGACCGCTGGCTGTTCACGCAGGCATTCTGCACCCCGATCTACCTCGCCCTGCTCGAAGAAGGCGTGGCCAAGGGCATCATTCCGGTGCCGGGCCGCAAGACCAATTTCTACAAGTGGCGCAACGCCCTGACGCTCTGCGAATGGATGGGGCCGGGCCGGGGGACTGTCGATCCGCTCAAGGAAGGGCAGGCCAACGAGTTCTTCTACAACATGGGCGTTACCGACGCTTCCTCGATCGCCAATGAACAGGGCCGGTCGCTGGACAAGACACTGTTCCGGCAGTCGCGCGAGGCCAAGGCACGCGAGAAATATGGGCTCGATCCCTATCAGGCGCTCAAGGCGAAAGGCGGAACCGGCGCGGGCGATGCTGGCAGTGACGCTCAGGACAACCCCGATAACGCCGATCAGGCCGCGCTGGGCAAACAACCGAGGGAAGACGCATGAAGAAGCGTGCCGAGCCCTGCCGCCAGCTTTCCATGCTGTCGCAGCGGGTTTTCAACGTCCCGCTGATGATCACGGAACACAAGGCCGAGGTCATTATTGCCGCGCTTCATCAACGTCTCGGCGTCGGCAGTTTCGAGCGGCTGGATGCCACGACGCTGGGTGCGACGGATATGGTCGCCCTCGCCGGCGATGCCCGGCGCGACTATGACAACTGGAAGCCCTACCATGCCGATGACGGCATTGCCGTAATCCCGGTTAGCGGCACTCTGGTTCACAAGTTCGGCTGGCTTGATCCCACGTCCGGCATGACGGGCTACGATGGCATTGCGCGCAAGTTCCGCGCCGCGCTGGCCGATAGCGAAATCCGCGCGATCTGGTTCGACATCGACAGTCCGGGCGGCGAGGTAGCGGGCTGTTTCGCGCTCTGCGAGGAAATTGCCAGGGCAACGCAGAGCGAAGGCGGCACCAAGCCCATCTGGGCATTCATTAATGAACAGGCCACCAGCGCGGCCTACGCCGTCGCGTCGGTATGCGACCGGGTCTATGGCCCGCGCACTATGATTACGGGCTCGATCAGCTCCTACATCATGTTCACCGACTTCTCGAAGGCGCTCGACAAGAACGGCATGGATGTGAGCGTTATCCGCGGCGCGCCGCGCAAGGGGCGCATGACTGGCGCCGAACCTCTGGACAACAAGGCGCGCGCCAAGCTGCAGTCCATGGTGGACGAGACGCACGACATTTTTTGCAGCCTCGTCGCCATGGGGCGCAATCTCAGTTTCGATCAGGTCGATGGCCTTGAAGGCGATCTGTTCAGCGGCAGCGATGCCCTTGAACTCGGGCTGGTCGATGGCGTGATGTCCGAGGCTGAGGCCTGGGATCTCCTGCAGTACGAACTGGGCCGCGTCGCGGCCTGACACCCGAGGACAATCCAATGAGCAAGCCCCGTTTCGGCGGGCTTGGCGGCGTCATGCGCGGCCAGGCCGAGATGCCGCGCGCGCAGATGCGCGACCCTGATGGAATGCCCGAAGGAGAGCCCGGCGAAGATCCGGACGATCTGGAGGATGACGATGAAGAAGAAGCCAATGGCTCCTGCAAAAAGAAGGACACCAATATGAAGGACCAGGAACAGCAGGCCGCAGCACCGGCCGGCACTGTGACCGCTGAGGCCATGGCCGATGCGGTGTCGAAGGCGCGGGCCGAAGAGCGCCAGCGCGTGACCGATGTTTTCGCCAGCGAACACGTCAAGGGCCGCGAAATGGCGGCGGCCGAACTGATCGGCAATTCTGACATGAAGGCCGAGGCCATCGTGGCGATGCTGCCGAAACTCACGCCGGCAGCCAGCGCCGATGAAGGCCAGCAGATGCTCAGCCAGATGCGCGAAGGCGGCAATCCCGACACGGGCGATGCGCCGGGATCGGGCGAACCCGTTGCCCAGGAAAATCACGGCTGGAGCAAGGCTGTGGCGAAGGCGGCCAAGCTGGCAGGCCGGAAGTAACCCTCCAGTTCCGAAAGGATTGAGAAAATGACGACTCTTACCGAAACTCCGCGGACTGGCGAATTCATCGTCAGCGAAGCGCCGGGCCGCCGTTCTCGCGAGCAGATTCTGCTGACGGGCGACAATTCCACCACCGTCAAGGCGTGCACTGTGCTTGGCGCTGTTGAAACCGGCACCCCCACTCTCACTGTCGGCACGCCCTTTTCCGGCGTTGGCGGCACTGTTGGCAATGGCACGATTTCTGCCGCCACCGCCGATGCTGGCGCGATGCCGGGTGACTGGCAGCTCGAATGCACCGCCACGGGCGCAACGGGCAAGTTCAAGGTCATCAAGCCTGATGGTACCATCGACGGCATTCTGACGATCGGCACGGCCTATAACGGCACGCGCTCGATCAACATCACCGTGGCCGATGGTTCGAACGATTGGCTGGTGGGCGACATCATCCCGATCAACGTGGCCTATCTCGATGGCGAATCCGTCCTCAAATATGAGGCGTATGACCAGGACGGCACGGATGGCTCGCAGATCGCGGCTGGCATCCTTTACGGTCCGGTCGTGGGCACCACTGCTGGCGCTGATGCGGTTGCCGTCACGCGCGATGCCGAGGTGAATGGCCGGCTTCTGGTGTGGCCCGCCGACATCACTGCCGATGAGAAGGCCAAGGCCATCACTCAGCTTGCCGCTCTCGGCATCATTCTGCGCTCGTAAGCGCGGCCCTCTTTTCAGAAAGGTAACATCGCCATGATCGGCATGAACGTGTTCAAGCAGGACGCATTCTCGGCGCTCTCCATGACTGCTGCGATTCAGGACATGGAAACGGTCCCGGGCTTCCTGCGTAGCCTGAATCTCTTCACTCCCACTCCGATCCGCACCAAGGACTTCTTCATCGAGAAGCGCGGGCAGACCCTGAAAATCATTCCGGTGACGGAGCGCGGTTCGGCAAAGAGCCGCCGTTCCAAGGATCGCCGGAATGTGCGTAACTTCGCTACGGTGCGCCTGGCCGAAGAAGATCGCATTCTGGCCGACGAACTGCAGGGCATCCGTGCATTCGGTTCGGAAACCGAACTCGAAGCGGTGCAGACGGAAATCGCCCGGCGTCAGATGCTGCTGGATAATGATCTGTCTGCAACGATCGAACGCCACATGCTTTCGGCCATCAACGGTATCCTGCTCGATGCCGACGATACCGAGATCTACGACTTCTACGACGAGTTCGGCGTCGTACAGGGCAGCGAAATCAACTTCGATTGGGCCGCGAAAACCGGCGTCAAGAAGTTCATTGCCGAGAACGTCAAGCGTCCCATCATTCGCGCGCTGGGCGGCCGCGCCACGACCGGCATGGAAATCGTTGCCCTGTGCGGTGACAGCTTCTTCGACAAGCTGCAGGAAAACGCTGAATACCGCGCCACCTATCTGCAGACCGAAGCGGCGCGCACCCTGTTGCAGGATAACGTCTTTGACGAAGTCCGGGCCTGGGGCGTTCGCTGGATCAATTATCGCGGTACCGACGATAACTCGACCATCGCGATCGCCAGCGACAAGTGCAAGATCTTCCCCCGCGGCGTGCCGAATGTGTTTCAGGCCGTCTATTCGCCGGCCGAGGGCTTCGACTTCGTCAACACCCTTGGTCTGGAGCGCTACTCCATGATCGTTCCCGATCCGACCGTGGCGAACGAATATGCTGACCTCTCGGTGGCCAGCTATTGCCTGCACCTCTGTACCACGCCCAACGCGCTGCTGCAGGGCAACGAATAAGGGAGAACTGACGTGCCCAAGTTCCCTGACATGGAAACGGTGGAGGCCCTTGAGGCCTTCACCGTCACCAGCCCCTACGGCCAGTTCCATGGCGATCCGGACAGCCCCAAGGAAGAAAGTCGCTTCCCGAAAGTGCCGGTCGATGCGCTGGACGAGTTGTTTCGGGCCAAGAAGGCCAAGCCTACCACCGACAAGCCCCAACTCGACCATGACGGCGACGGCAAGGCCGGTGGCAGCAAGCCCAAGGCCAAGCGCGCGGCGAAGCCCGCCAAGGCCGAAAAGCCTGCCAGTCCGCTCGCAGCGGCGCGTAAGGCCTATCACGCCATGTTCGGCAAGAACCCCGGCCCGCGGTGGAGCGTCGAGCAGATCGAGGCCAAGATGGCTGAGGCTGACCTTGCGCAGGTTCTGGGCGAGGACGGTGAGCCGCTGGAAATTCCCGAAGGGGATTTGGCGCATGATCTGGCCAATCCATCTTCCATCGGCGTCGGCGCCGACGATGCCCCGCCGACTTCGGAATAGGCATGGCCACTCCCAATCTCGATGACTGGACCGGCAGGCTCGACGCGGCCTGCCGGGACTTCCTTTACGAGACTATCCAGTATCAGCCCGCAGGCGGCTCCTATGGCGCGGTCAAGGCGCGGGTGGAGTATCAGGACGCAACGCGATCATTCGAGGTCTCACAGGCCATCGTGCAGGCGATCCGCGTGTCCCTGCTCAAGAGCGATGTGCCGGCAAAGCCGGGCGGCACCTGCCGCCTGATGCTGGCCAAAATGCCGGGCAAGACCTTCCGCCCCGTCAACGTGGGCCAGGACGAAGCCGGCACCCATTGGGAATTCGACGTGGAGACGATGAGTGGCTGACCCGGTCGATGAAGCCGTATCGAAGGTGGAGGCCGCCGCTGCCGAGGTCCTACGCGACTATGCCGCTTTGTCGGCATGGTCCATCCTCACGGACCAGCCCATCGATGTAGCGATTGAGGGTGACGATATCCTCGCGCTTGTGATCCGCACCATGGGGCCGGATTACGACAACAGTTTCGAGCCGGGCGCGCAGACCCTCAACACCCTGACCCTCGATGTCGAGGCCGTGGCGCGGGAGGCCGGCGTGATCAAGGCCAAGCGAGCCCGCGAAGGGCTTGCCCATGCCCTCACCGCCCTGGCCGCGGACCGGACGCTTGGCGGGATGCTGCAGGACATGCAGGAAATCGACGCTGCGACGGGCGACGGCCAGCGCCGCGACATTTCCGCGATCTCGCTGCAGTTCCGCCTGCAATACCTGACCGCGCGCGGGAACCCCTTCACTATCCTCGGCCATGCCGGGGCGAGTTTCTGACCCTCAAGCAGAGGACTTCTGACATGACCAATAAACTGCCCCCGCTGCCCAGCGGCAGCGTGGACGTGGGCGCGCTTCACGACGCTCTCGCGAAGGGAACCGACCCGGCAAAGGCCTTGGAAAAGGCGACGAGCTACGTCGAGCCGAAGGCCACCCCCGAAACCGAAAAGCCCGCCACCAAGGCGACCAAGCCCACCCCTGCCCCCGCCGAAAAGGCGGATGGCGATTCCTGAAAGAAAGGACAGCATAGATGGCTGGCAAGACCAACAATTCCGCCGTCGCTGTGACGCTGCAGGCGGCACAGGGCACTTTCGACGAACCCGATAGCGGCGAACTGATCCCGGTTTCGCAGCTTCGTCCCAGCTTCACCCCCATCACGGTGGACAATGACGAATACACCGGCTCGATCGTCAAGAATGCCCCGGCAGTCGCAGGCTCGCGCAAGGCGTTCAGTTTCAACGTGAAGATCCGGCCGCCTTCGGCGCTGCCCTCCGCGAATGACTGGCCATTCGGTTACCTGATGCAGGCCTGCAAATTTGCCGAGGTGCGCAACGCCACGGCGATTCCGTCTTCGCCCGAAGCGGTCGGGAGCAGCACCACTACGGTGGCTGTGCTGGGTTCGAGTGCCGGAACGACCGACGATACCTACAAGGGCTTCCCGCTGGTCCTTTCCGATAATGGCTCGGGCTACAAGAACCAGCTCACTCAGATCATCGATTACATCGGTGGCACGAAGTCGGCGCATCTGCCCGAGACGCTGGGCGGCGCACCTGCGGCCAACTACCAGATCCCGACCTTCATCGGCTACATGCGCAGCGTCGATTCCAGCGACCCGCCGTATCTGTCCATGCAGTTCTGGCTCGATGGCCTGCGCTACGACCTCAAGGACGTGCGCGTCACTTCCGCCCAGCTCGTCTTCCCGACCAGCACGCGCGACCAGGCCGCCTATCCCGAATTGCAGATCACGGTCGAAGGCATTCTCGATGACTATGCCGACGAAGCAACTCCGGCCATCCCTGCACTCGGCGCCGTGCCGCTGTTCAAGGACGGCAATATGATGCTGAACCGCATCCCGGTGGGCGGTTCGACCTTCACCATCGATCTCGGCCTGACCAGCGCCAACCCGCCGAACCCGAACCAGGCCGATGGCTCCGATGCTCCGGAGGTCACGGCCAGCACGGCCCGGATCACGCAGACCCGCCAGCGCTATCTCAAGTCCGTGATCGACACGCTCGCGATGGCCGAGGCGCAGGCCTATTATCCGTTCTGGGCGCAGTATGGCACTGCGGCCGGCGCGATTGTGCAGGTGCTGGCGCCGCAGGTCCGCCTTGCCCATCCCAGCCCCGACATGGGCGGCGATCTCATCATGGAAAGCGGCGACCTGCTGGTGGATGCCATCGATCGCGGCATCTGCCTGGTCTTCCCGTTCTGATCCTCAATCCCTAACCGTAAAGGAATCCTGTTGTGCCCCAGGATGCGCAGAATATCGTCCCGGTGGAGGCGAGCGAGACGCTTGCCTTCACCCCTTCCCGGTTTGCCGAGCTTCACGACAAGGGCAAGCTGGACACCAAGCCCGAATTCATTCTCCGGGCCTGCACGGAACGCGACAAGCGCTTCCGGGAAAACCTGATCGTGGAAGTCGGCGCCATGCGTCATTCCCTGCAGGAAGTTCGCGCCGAAACCCTGCGCGGGCTCGAAGTCCTGTGGGGCTCGGAGCAGTTCGAACAGAACAGGGGGAAGCTGGAAGCCTATTGGCAGGCCCGCGAGGATTTCGACCTGCAGAAGAAGGACGATCCCAAACTCGTCTGGTCCTATGACCCGGTGATCGAAGCCGCGGTCACCGACCTCAACCGGGACCTGACCAAGGAATGGCGCCCGCTCGGCAAGATGATCGCGCGCAACGCCTATGCCAGCCAGATGGCGTTCGAAACCATGGTTGCGGTTACGGTCAAGACCTTCTCCGGTCTGGATATCGAACCGGTGATCGACCGCCGTTATCTGGACATCGACAGCATCGGCCAGATCGAAACTGCGCTCACCAAACTGGAAGAAAAGCACGGCCTCAAGCCCGGCCTGTCATGGGCCGAACTTCTGGGGAAATGCGCCACGCGCATGTTCCTTGACGAGGAAGAGGCAAAAAACTGCGCATCGCCGTCGCCGTCCGAGAGTCCCCAGCAGAATTCGAAGACTGGGGCCAATCCGGATGGGACATCGACGGCGCGGGCCACTTCGAAGAAAACCCGCGCGAGCGACTGAGGCGGGAACACTTCGACTTGCTGAAAATCCATTCCCGCTGTGATCGCGGCATGGCGGGTTATGTCTATCCCGATGGCGGCGCGATGCTCGATCAGCCCTGCGTGCTGCTCGATGCCTTCGCCACGATCGGGGATGCCATAGCAAGGGCGCGAACAAATCGGAGGGATTGACTCCGGTGCTGGGCATGGAGAGATAAGCAAATGAGGTGGGGGATTCTTGTCTTTGCGTTTTTGCTTTCTGGCTGCGACCGTGCCGTAACAGCATGCGAAGACGAAATAAAAAATGGCCTTAAGGCCCCCTCTACCTACGAGCGCATCAAATCTTCATCGTACCGCTTCGATGATGACGAAAACCCGCACGTTTCTGTCACAATCGAATATGATGCTAAAAATAGCTTTGGCACACCTCTGAGAAGCACGGCTTT
The DNA here is from genome assembly GCF_001305965.1 of Erythrobacter sp. SG61-1L. Taxonomy (NCBI): domain Bacteria; kingdom Pseudomonadati; phylum Pseudomonadota; class Alphaproteobacteria; order Sphingomonadales; family Erythrobacteraceae; genus Erythrobacter; species Erythrobacter sp. SG61-1L. Next base: position 847,779 of record NZ_JXQC01000003.1, on the reverse strand, counting down.
CTGCGAGGTGCCTATTGAAGAGGGCACGCCGAATACATCAAAGGCAATCATTCGGTTCCAGATGTAAGGCCTTTTGAACTAGTCTCCGCACGGCTTCTGGACGAGACGGAAGATCGTCCTGTTTCCGTCGATATTGATCAATTGAGTCCAATAAGGATCGTTCAAAGCGAACGTTCACAGCCTCGGAGTCCACCGCGGGCCGCCCCATCTTTTTTGGTTTGTTAGCGCTACCAAGTGTTGACATGATGGTTTTATAACGCCATAAAGTTCGGGCGGCAAGAGAGTTCGCACCTCTCAAGCCGCCCTAACCACAACGTGCTTAATAGGAGCAACGTCATGGCTTCATTGCCCATTACAGCTTTGAGCGTGCTGAATCCACAGCCCTCGCCGGTGGAACAAGTGCTGTCTCGCTTCAAGCGGCGACAGCTTGAAGCGTTCATAACAGTCGCCATCGACCTGATCGACATCATCGATGGAGACTTTGACCTTGAAGATGACGATCCCGACATCGCGGCTGATGATGTTGGAGAGCCTAAAATAGGTATTCTTCATCCCGTGTATGACATCGACCAGAGCATCGGACCCATCAATGAGGTGGCCGCGGTTCGTGAGTATCTGGAAAGTCAGCTAAACGAGCCTGCCGGCGCCGTATCTGATCGAAGGGCGTAAATATGGCCGAAGCCAAGCAAATCACCCTCCCCGCTCTGCGGATCGAGACAATCATGCTTATGCTGATCGGGGATAGCCCGCTCATTGTTCATGCCTGGAGCGAGAAGGCCAAGCGTCAGATGCTGGAAAAGCAGATGAAGAAGGCCAAGCAGGCAAAGGAGGCAAAGGATCCTGAGGCCGATTATGAAGCGTGCTTCTATCGCACTGAGACTGGTGCCTACGGGTTCCCTGCCATCGGCGTGAAATCCGCGATGGTTTCCGCATGCCGCTTCGTTGATATGAAAATGACTGAGGCCCGCGGGGCATTCCATATCGATGCAGAAATGCTGCCCGTAATTGGAGAGCCGCGGCCTCGGGAGGATATGGTTCGTATCGGCATGGGCACGGCTGATATTCGTTACCGTCCGGAATTTCCGAATTGGCGAATGCCGGTAACAGTCAAGTTCAATGCAAATGCGATCAGCTCCGAGCAAATCGCAAACCTGCTCAATACCGCAGGCTTCGCCATCGGAATTGGTGAATGGAGGCCGGAGCGGAACGGATCTTATGGTCGGTTCCATGTAGGTGGCGGAGATGAGCAATGATATACCAATGGAAATCGGGCGCTCGCATTGGGATAGATGCTCAAATTGCTGGTGAAGAACTCGAACGTATTCGCATTAGGAACAACGGCCGCCTTGAAAGCGAAATGGTTATCGAGGCTGCTCGCGATGAACAAAACCCGCTTCACTCTGAATTTCAGTGGAACGACGCTGCAGCGGCAAACGCATACCGCATCGAGCAGGCCAGATATCTTATCCGCTCCATTGAGGCGGTGGTTGACCATAACGAGTCAAAGCCGATCAGAGCGTTTGTGTCGGTCGTTCGCGACGAAGACAGAAGCTACACGTCCGTCTCGCATGCGATGGCTGATCCAGAACTGCGCCGACAAGTCCTGCTGGGCGCGCTGAGGGAGTTGGAGGCGTGGCGGGATCGCTACGCAGAGCTTGTTGAACTGGCGAACGTGTTTGTCGCAATCGATGAGGCTCGGGCCGCCAAATAGGGCTCGAAACATGGCAGGTATGGTCAGGCGAGGCATGGCACGGTGTGGCCAGGCGCGTTCAGGCATGGCGGGTTACGGTAAGGCAGGCATGTTGAGGCCAGGCCAGGCCCGTTAAGGTCCGGCAAGGTGCGGCGAGGCGCGGAGCGTCTTGGCCGGCAACCAACCCCGAAGGGGCGTCCATCTGGGCGCCCCTTCTTATTTGGAGAAACGACGCGATGGCGGGAATGAAGGTTCAGGTGTTTCTGGGGAAATATCTGGGACCATACCGACAGTATCAGCAGTTGCTTGATCGCCGCAGGGAGGCTGCTGCACTGATAGCCTCGGAGCGTGCTGCACAACTGGGCAAGACTGAGACTCGTCGCGCCATGCAAGGCGGGCGGCTGGGACGCCTTGGGCAGGCCATTGAAGCGACTTCCGACTACAGGAAAGGCACTGTGCATCGCCAGAGCGGAGGCGGGTTCTCAACCTCCGGCATCGTCTATGTCCGCACCAAGAGTGACCGGACGGTAGGTGCCATCGAGGCATACACGGAAGGCGCCGATATCAAGCCTGTGCGGAGCCGCTGGCTCTGGATCGCAACTGACGACATTCCTCGCGTCACCGGGCGATACCGCATGACTCCGCAAAAATGGAAAGATGGGGGCTTCGACAGCAAGATTGGGCCTCTTGAGATTGTTCCATCCGTCAACGGGAATCCGTTGCTGGTGGTGAAGAACGTGGGCGTCAATATTGCGGGAAGGAAGCGCAGCGCCCGGTCGCTGACCCGCCGAGGGACTCTGCGCAAGGGCCAGATCGAGAAGAAGTTCCTCGTCGCCTTCATCGGCATTCCAAGGACTTCCCGCTCCGCTCGCGTGAACATTGCTGCGGTCAGATATGCCATCCGCCAAAAACTGCCGCAAATCTATCTCGATGCTCTTGGAAGGACTGCGCGCTGATGAGTGATTCAGTATTCCCGCTCATTTTTAAAATGCAGCACGAAGAAAATCCCCAAGCCAAACAAGCCGCTCTTGCAGAAGTTGACGGCATTCTTGGTGGAATGAGCGGAAAACTGAACGCCTTTTCCGAGAAGACGCGCGATATTCTGGACCGCGCATTGTCGGTTAATCGCAATTCAGCCGGGAGCCTTGATCTCGGTGTCGATCAACTCAATGCAGCGGCTCAGGCCCAGATGCAACGTGCCACAGCAGCAAGGGAGGTCTATGAGGCTACGGTGCGAGCAGCACAAGCGGAAGGCCTCTATTCGCAGGAAACCCGGCAGGCGATCCAGGCAACAAAGGCGCTCTGGCAGGAAGAGGAACGTGCATCTCAAGCCGCGCAGGCGCACGCTCGGGCTGCCAGTCTCGTTCAGCAGGAATTGAACCGTCAGAAAAGCGCAACTGATCTGGTCCAGCAAGCGACGCGAAAAGGAACTACCGAACAACAAAACGTCATCAACTCCATTCGCGCCAGTCGCACCGCCTATGTGCAACTCGGCCAGCAATTGCAGGATGTTGTTGTTCAGGCCCAGCTTGGGACGAACGCTTTTCTGATCTTCGCTCAGCAAGCACCGCAGGCGGCTTTCGCGCTTTCAGGTCTGGAACGCAGCGCCAACGCCACACAAGCCTCAATCGGTCGCTTTGCCACGTTCCTTTCCGGTCCATGGGGCGCAGCCATCTTCGCGGCCACAGCCATTCTGGGCCCGTTTGTGGCCAAGCTCTTCGAGAGTGGTGAGGCGGCCGACAAGTCAGCCGGCGCCATGGAGTTGCTGACCGATCGGCTGGACCTGTCCCGGAACTCTTATGCCAGCCTCACTGCCGTGGTCGAGGAATACAACAAGGCTCAGGATCGCAGCACGGCGCTGACCTATGCCGCCATCATCGCCACGGAACGCAAGGCCGCGGCGATCCTCAAGGAGGCCAAAGCGGAACTGGCGAGGCTGCAGGCAACGCCGGCCAGTTCCTTCGGTGAAGTCTCCGGTGCCAGCATGGGCATTCCTGGCGTCGTCGTGACCGGTGACCAGCTCAAGCAGACCAATATCTCGCGCGTCGAAGCCGCCATTGCCGCAGCGGAAAAGGAACTTGCCAGCGCCGGCGTGGCTGCGGGAACCGAGCGGATCAAGCGGGCCACGGATGAGCGCTACAACATCGAGATCGGCTTCTCTGAGCAGCAGGCCCGCCTCGATGAACGCCGCAAGCGCAACCTGATCGATCAGACCACTTATGAGCGCGAGTTGCTCAAGGTCACGCAGCAGAAAGACGCTGCGCTCAAGGCCTACGATCAGTCGCAGAAAAAGGATCGGCCCAGCAAGCCTGACACCAGTGCAGCGCGCGCGGCCGAGCGGCTGGAGAACTTCGGCGACCGCGCCGCGGAATCGATCGCCCGGATCAACGAGCGGTTCGACGAGCAGCCACGCCTGATCGACCAGGCCGCGCAGGCGACCCGCCAGTTGGACGCGCTCATAGCCGACCTTGCCGAACGGAAGCCTCCGAACTTCGAGCAGACCATCGCGAGTGCCGAAACGGCAAAGCGGACCGTTGAGGAGGCACTTGTCCGGCCCCTCGAAGACATGGCGCGGGAATCCGAGCGACGCCTGCAAATCGCTGAACTGCTCGCGGCAGGGCAGGAAGCCGAAGCCGCACAGTTGCAGGCCATCTGGGCGCTGGAAAGCCAACTCGGCACCGAAGAGGCCCTTCGCGCCCAGGTGCAGCAACTCATCACGGACGGGCGCAAGGACGAAGCAGCAGCCCTCGCCAAGCTGCTCGCAATGTATCCCGACATGAAGCAGGAAGTGGCAGACGTCGCGGCGCACGAATATGCACGCACGAAGGAACTGGAAAAGCAGCGCGACCTGCTCGGCGCCTACCTCTCAACGACGCAAAGCATCCGCGGCGAGCTGGAAGGCATCTTCTCCGGGGAAGGCTCAATCGCCAATTTCGGCAAGATCTTTTCCAACCTTCAATCGAAGGTCCTCGTAGACAAGATCTTCGGGCCCGCACTCGAAGAACTCGACCAGTTCGTGAAGGGCGAGTTCGGTGTGAAGAGCGCCAACGACTTCCTGGCCAGCGAAACGAAGCGGGCGGGCGGCGCAGCCTCTGACTTTGCCGACGCGCTAGCGGTCGCGACTGAGAAGGTTCTCAATCCTTCCGCCACGACTGCAATGACCTTCGAGCAGGAGTTCGGTCCAGCTTTCGTCGAGAGCCTGAAAGCGGCAGGCACAGTCCCGGCCAACGACAACGGCAATGCCATCGTCGTCGAAGGTTCCGTGATGTCGCTGACGCCGGAGCAGTATTTCGAACAGCTTACCCGGAAGATCGTCGCACCAGCACTCGACGGCCTCAACGAGATCTTCGGGGTCAAGTTCTTCACCAGCCTGCAGGGTGTCATGTCCGGCGCACTCTACGGCTATTCCACGGCTGGCGATGTCGGCGCAATCCTTGGTGCGCTCAAGGGGATCGAAGGGCTTCCCGAAGGCATCACTGACGCTCTGGATGTTGCACTCAAGGGCGCACAGACTGGAACCATGGTGTCTGGCCTCGCCGGCGCGTTCGGTATCGAGCTTGGCCAGACCGGCTCCCAGATCGGCGGGGCCCTTGGCGCCCTGACGGGAATCCCCGGAGGCGACATCATCGGAGCCATTGCAGGAGGAATCCTCGAAAAGATCCTTGGCGGGATCAAAAAGGGCACCGTCACGATTAACGGCGCCGACATCACCAGCACCTATGGCGGCAATGACGATCGCATCCAGGCCGCAACGACTGGTGCGAACTCAGTGCTGGATTCGATCGAGCGCATTGCCGAAGCGCTGGGTGCCGATGTCAATTCCGCTGCCGGTGCAGTCTCTATCGGTATCCGCAAGGATAGCTGGCGCGTCGATCCAACGGGCCGCAACCTGACCAAGATCGAGGATGGCGCGATCGACTTCGGCCAGGATCAGGCCGCCGCGATCCGATATGCCATCATGGATCTTATCAAGGACGGCGTGATCGATGGGCTGACGGCATCGGAAGAGCGGCTTCTGATGCTTGGCGATGACCTCGAAAAGTCACTGCAGAAGGTTCTCGATTTTCAGAGCGTCTTCACCCGGCTCAAGGCCTACAAGGACCCTGTAGGCGCCGCGATTGACGAGGTGGAGAAGGAATTCGACCGCCTGCGCGAGATCTTTGCCGAGGCAGGCGCCAGCGCCGAGGAATATGCCCAGCTCGAAGAACTCTATGGCATCGAGCGGGCCAAGGCGATCGAGGAAGCTACTCAAGCGGTCGTCGGCTCGATGCAATCGCTGCTGGACGATCTGACGGTCAACAATTCGGCCCTCTCGCTCCGTGAAAGGGAATCACTGGCCAAGGCCGAATATGACGCCCTCGCCGCCCGGGTCGCTGCTGGCGACACCACGGCTTACGACGACTTCGCTGATGCGGCGCGCACGCTGCTTGAAATCGAGCGCGAAATCTACGGCTCGCAGCAGCCCTATTTCGACCTGCTCAACGAAGTCACCACCCTGACCCGCACCGCGCTGGAAGCGGCAGAGAATCGGTCCGACCCCAGTTCGACCAGCGCCGTGCCGGTGAATGACAATTCGGCCATCGTGAGCGGGATCGACACCACCAATTCGCAGCTTGCCGCTGTGAACCAGAATATCGGTGCCACCAATGTGCGGCTCGACAATCTCACCGCCCTGCTGGCCAGCGGCAGCGGTAGCGCCAAGGTGTCGAACTTCTGATGGTCCAGCACTGCCTGATCCGGGTCACTCCGCTATATCCCGCGGACGGGGGGCGCGTGACGGTGCGCGCCTGCACGGCTAACCTGCGCGAGATAACCGGCCTTGGCGATGTGACCTGGTATCCCGCCGTCACCAAGGCCCCTTCCCTTGCCATGCGACTGTTCGATGGCGACCTGTCTACTTCCGTCTCTACCGGTGCAGCGGAATTTGCGCTGGCGCTGGACCGGCTGCGCGAGGACATGGACTGGATCAACACGCTGGTCTGGGCCGGTGCCGGCGTGGAGATCTTCGCAGGTGCAGCCGGTGAGACATGGCCGTGGCGCCGGGTATTCGCCGGTAAGGTTACGGCGCAGGACCGGACCCACGATAAGCTGACGCTGACGGCCGAGGTCGATACCGAGCCGTTCGACGAAGATGTCCTTACGCTGGAATATGCCGGGACAACCGGTGCGGAAGGCTCGGCAGACCTGAAAAACCGGGTCAAGCCGCTGGTGATCGGCCATGCCAAGAACGTCGAGCCGGTGCTGATCGATGCGGTGAACAACGTCTATCAGTTCAGCGCCTACGGTGCGATCGAGGAACTGACCGAACTGTTTGAGCGCGGCAGCAGCTTCGGATCGCCCGTGGCGAATTACAGCACCTATTCCGCACTGGTCGCGGCCACCGTCGCCAATGGGAAATACGCCACTTGCCTTGCCGCTGGCATGATCCGGCTGGGCGCCCCGGCCTATGGCGTGATCACGGGTGACATCAAGGGCCACAAGGTCGGCACTTCCACGCCGCGCTATACCGGAGCGATCATCAAGGCGCTCGCCACCATCGCCGGCATCGATGCGGACCTGCTCGAAACTGCCTCTCTCGACGGGCTGGACGCAGCAGTGCCGCGCCCGATCAATCTTGTGCTGACACAGCAAACCACGTTCCGCCAGATCGCCGCGAAACTCGCGCTGGCCTGCAACGCGCAGAGCGGGGTGTCGTTCGCGGGCAAGTTATTCACCGCGCGCATCGCGCTGGATCAGCCCGAACAGGTGGTGTTGGAAGGCCGGGGCCGTGCCCTGCCCGTGGTCAAGAAGATCGAAGAGAAGTCGGTCAGCACGCCCTATGCCAAGACCACGATGGGCGCGAACCGGGCCTGGCGCGTTCATACCACCAGCGAGATCGCCTTCACCGCGCAATTGATCGATCTCGGTGCGTTCAACGCCAGCACGACCTATCGCGAAGGCAATTACGTCAGCCTGCCGAACGGCGCGAAATATCTCTACATCAACACCACGCCGTCGAGCGGCCATGAGCCTCCCAATGCCACCTATTGGGCGCTGATGAGCGGCCAGTTGGATGGGGTGATCACCAACATCGTCTATCGCAAGAATGCCACGCAGCCCGCGAAGCCAGCGGACAGCAGCGGGGTGCCGAGCGGCTGGGTGGACGATTACGGCAGCCTGCCCGCGGGCGACACGCCGGTCTGGGCGTGCTTCGGCCAGAAGCAGCCCGGAGCGACGAATTACGTCTGGGAAAATCCCTATCCGATGCTGGCCGACCAACGGCCTTACAATACGTCGAACCCGGACGGTACGATCAAGGACGACAATGTCGGGACCGGCGCGGTTCAGGACAATGCCATCACGGCCGGGACCAGCTATTATTCAGGCACAGCTTGGTCCGTGACATCGACCGGCACGTATCAGACCATTTCACCGGGAGGGGTTGCGGCCTCTGTCGCGGTTACGCCCGCCGCCGATGGTTCGCAGCAGGTGCAGATCAGGGTTTCGATGGTGCTGCAGCGCAATGGCGGCAGCAATGACCATGCGACGTTCCGCTGCATGCGCAACGGCGTCACTGCGCTTTCCGGGACGCCGGACATAGACATCGTCGATGCCGAAGGCATGTCCACATGGATCTGGACCGACACCAGCCCGGTCGCAGGATCTACCAATACCTACACCATCCAGATCAATTCCGATGACCTCACCAGCGTGCTGATCACTGCGATGCAGTGCCAGTTGGCGAAGCGGTGAGCGGGGAGACGTAATGAGCATTCAAGCCACCCTCTACAACAAGCAGACCGGGGAAATGTTCGCCCAGGTTTCAGCACAGATGCTGGAGGATTTCGCCACCTATACCAGCGGCGATGTCGGGGCCGTTCTGGGCACCCACGACATGGCCGCGTTCAAGGTCGATCCCGAAACCGGATCGGTGGTCGCGCGCGTCCCAACGCTGGAAGAGGCCAAGGCGGCCAAGTGGCAGCAGGCAAAGCGCTGCGCAACCAAAGCCCTGCATAACGGTTGCGAAACCAGCTTTGGGCGCGTGCAGACCAGCGAGGCAAGCCTTGCTGCCTTCGAGCGGCTGGCCGCCCTGCCCCGCGCCATTGACTGGACCATGGCGGACGATTCCATCGTATCGCTCAGCGCCGAGGACGCGGCCCTGATCTGCGCCGAAGTCTTTGCCCACTCTGACGCCTGCCATGCTTATCGGCAGGCCCTGCGCTCCAGCATCGAGGCGGCGGAAGATCTGGCCGCGCTCGACCTCATCGACATCAACACAGGTTGGCCGGAGTAAGCCATGTATTGGGAACACGACATCACCGTGCCGTCCAAGCGCGTGCCCTGGGGAGGCGCCACCGGTGACGGGGACTTCATCATCGAAGGCCAGAACCTGAGCGGGGGCACCTATGTCTTCGCAATTGCCTCTGCCGAAGGCGTCAGCCCGTCCAAGTCCGTTACGGGCGCTGCTGCCGGGTCCGAGGGCGTCTCGGCGTCCTACGACGCCAATTACGTCAACGAACAGGGTGCGCAGGTCGGTGCAACCACCCTTCGGGTCCAGATCGATGAAGCATCGATGGAAACGCTAGGCGCAGGCTCATTCGTCTATGACCTGCTGGTAACGCCAAGCGGTGCACCGCAACGCCTGATCTGCAAAGGCGCATTCGTGGTGCAGGCCGGGGTGGGCGACTGATGGCTGCCGCACTGCTTTCCGCCCGCGGCGGTCCGATCATCCTTGCCCGGAACAGCGAAGGGCGCCCTGTCGTCAAGTTGGGCGAGAACGTCGCTGAGGCTGCGAGGCAAGCCGCGCGAGCCGAGGCCAGCGCCGATGGCGTCGAAACCTTTGCGGATGCAGCAGAGGCCAGCGCTACGGCAGCGGCTGGCAGCGCTACGGCGGCAGCCGGGAGCGCAACGGCTGCTGCTGGCTCGGCAACTTCGGCAGCCGGCTCTGCAACGGCCGCGTCCGGTTCGGCCAGCGCGGCCGCTGGGTCCGCATCCGATGCGAATGATGACGCGATAGCTGCTGCGGCCAGCGCCACGGCAGCGGCCGGCTCTGCAACGGCCGCGTCCGGGAGCGCAACGGCTGCAAGCAATAGCGCTGCAGCAGCGGCGGCTTCGGCGGTTGCCGCGCTGACGGCAGCTTCGACCAGTTCGGTGGCAATCGGCACCGGATCGAAGGGATTCACGCTCACGGCAGATGCGGCCTTCGTGTCGGGCCAAGGCGTCGTGATCACCAGCAATGCCAATCCGACCACGCATTACATGGTGGGCACGATCACTGCCTATAATTCAGGCACCGACGCGCTGACCGTGAATGTCACGTCATCGGCAGGTTCCGGTACTCGCTCTGACTGGACCATCGGCCTGCTGCCGAACAGCAATGCCCTGCTGAAATCGGGCGGCACCATGGAAGGCAAGCTCGGCATGGTGGCATCCGCGAGCGGTGGCGCGTCGGCCAATATGCCTGCCGGCGCCGCGCCATCATCGCCAGCGGACGGCGACGAATGGGCAACCACTGCGGGCCGGTTCCACCGCATGAACGGCGCGACGCGGCAATATGTCTTTGCCGATGGCGTTCACGAGATCCCTATCCCGGCCACTGCGATGACTCGCCGCACCACGAATGGTCCGGCTGTAGGTTCGAGCGAAACCACGACCAACAAGATCATGGTCGAGACGCTGGATTTCGACGCATCGACCGCGGAATACGCGCAGATCCGGTTCCTGATGCCGAAGCGTTGGGACAAGGGAACGGTAAAGGTCCAATATATCTGGACCGCTACGACAACGGGCAATGTCGTCTGGGCCTGCCGCGCCGTGGCGATCTCCGATGACGATCCGATCGATGCCGCGTTTGGCACGGCGCAAAGCGTGACCGATGGCGTGACGGCGGCCAATGACGTGATGGTGTCGGCGCAATCCTCCGCGATTACGGTGGGCGGATCTCCGGCCAACGGCGACATGGTGGTGTTCGAGTTCTACCGCGATGCGGCCAACGGTTCCGATACGCTCGCTGCCGATGCGAAATTGCTGGGCGTCCGGATCATCCTGACCACTGACGCGGCGGACGATAGCTGATGCTGTTGCAGAACTGCGTGTTCGAGGGTTTTGCCGGGCGGTCCAATGGTGTCGAACTGATTTCCACCGGTTCAAATACAGCTGCTGGAACAACGATCAACGGAAGTTACGGTAGCGGTGCTGCCACTGGCGATCTTCTCATTGCCTCGCTCGCTCCTGAAACTGGTGGATCTGGATGGACGCCGCCCAGTGGATGGACGGAACGGCTTGAGACAAACCAGACCTGCGATCTCGTAATCAGTACCTCGCCCTATCCTCCATCCGCGAACACGTTCACCTATGGCGCATCAGTCAACAAGAACATGATTGGCTGCGTGTTCCGCAACGCCAACCATGACGCGATAGGGACTGCCGGAACAAGGACAGGAACCGGGTCTCTTGTCATTCCAGGCATAACGCTTTCCAAGGCCGGAACGGTTCTGGCTCACATTGCATCGACCGGATTAACCGGGACGCACGCTCCACCTGACGCCTCTTGGGAACTCGTCAATAGTGTCAGGAGCGGTGGTCCGCCAGTTTCGGTCTATAAGAAGGACTTTCCTGCTGGTGCTACTGGCAGCGTGACCTTCACCATTGGTGGAACGCCAACTGCCACGACCGGTATTCTGCAGGGTCTTGTTCCGAACTGACCGAAAAATTGTCCGCACATCATGCCGACAACGGCTGGTGCGCGGCAACCATCGCAATCCGCCCGAGATAGGGAAACCTGACATGATGATCGAACCCAAGGCGTTCCAGCAGAAGCTGGGCGTTGAGCAATCCGCGCGCGATGGAGGCGGGCATGCTGAATGATCCGGATCTCTCGACAGCCATCAACCGGGTGCATGCCAGACTGGACGGATTGGCCCGCGACATGGGCAATCAACATTCGGTGCTGTCCGAAGCCATCGGCGGACTTCGCAGTGATATCCGCGCCTCTGCCCAGATCAGTTCCGAGAACCGCACCGCCATCGAACTGGTCAGCAGCAAGGTTCACGCGCTCGAATTGAAGGAAGCTGCGCGCGCCGGGGAAAAGGGCGTCTGGGGCGCGATCATGCGCAGTCCAGCGCTGGCGTGGCTCGTTGGTGCCGGAGCTACCGTCTGGGCAATTCTTGGCGGCCACACACCCGGCGCCGGCCAACCTTAAGGAGAACGCAATGAGCAAATGGCTGATCGATGAAGCGCACAGCTGGTGGCGCTTCTGGAGCATCCGCATCGCCGCAATTGCCGCAATCGTGGCCGGTGTGCTGACCGCGCATCCTACCCTGCTGCTGGGCTTGATCGGCTTCTTGCCGAACGGCATCTGGCGCACGGCGCTGGCCGCGGGCGTCTCGCTGGTGGTGTTCGTTATCCCCACGCTCGCGCGGCTGTGGAAGCAAGGAGGCGCGAACGATGGCTAAGGCCCCCGCTGAAACCAATCTGCCTGTGGGCGCCTCTGCTGCCCGGAAAGGCAAGATCACGCTCGCATCCATCGTGGGTGCCGCCGTGGCCGTGGCGCTGGGCATTGCAGTGCCGCAGGAAGAAAGCGGCCGGAAAGTGGATGCGACTGTGGCTGATAGCGGGGAACTGCAGATCCGCCACCTTTCCGGCAAGCAGTACCTGAAGGTCTATCTGGACATGGTGGGCGTGCCCACTGCCTGCGATGGGATCACCACCTGGCGCGGTAAGCCATTGCTGCAGGGCAAGACCTTCACCGAGGCGGAATGCTCGGCCATGCTGGAAGAGGAACTGGTGAAACACGCCAGCGCCGTGATGGCCTGCACGCCTGGGCTTGCGCTTTCTGACAGCCCGGTTGCCGAGCGCCAACGCCAAGGTCCTCGCTTTGCCGCTGTTTCACTCGCTTACAATGTGGGGACGAGCGGCTATTGCAAATCTACTGCCAGGGCGCGCTTCAATGCTGGTGACTTATCCGGTGGTTGCGCCGCGATAACGTGGTGGAACAAGGCTGGTGGCAGGGTGGTCAAAGGCCTTGTCGCCCGTCGCGCGCGGGAGGCGAAGGTCTGCCGCGAAGGGCTGGGGGTGCTGTGATGACCTGGCTGGCCACTCTGCTGCGCAAACCCATCGCCTGGGCCATCGTTGCTGCGCTGCTCGCTCTCGGCATCTGGTGGCTGGTTTCCACCCTGCTGGGCGGGGCCACCGCCAAGACCGAGGCCCGCTTGGGTAAGAACACCGCTCAGGCGGCCATCCAGAGCGGAAACGACGCCGTTAACACCATCGGCACCCAAATGGCCGGAGAGGCCGCCACAGACGCCCTTACGCGGGAGAACGCCCATGACATTCGCAATGCCCCCGGTGCCAATGCGCCGGTTGATCCTGCTGCCCATGCTGCTGGCATCCGCAGCCTGTGTAAGCGCGCCGCCTATCGTGAGCGCCCCGAGTGCCTGCAGCACGCTACTGCCCGATGAATGGCGGCAGGGAGTGCCCGGCGCCGATCTTCCGCAGGGCGAAACGGTGGGCGACTGGATCGCCTTTGGCGATGCGCAGACCGGCCAGCTCGACAAGGCAAACGACCGATACCGCGCAGCCGTGGGCATCGTGGAACGATGTGAAGAAAGGGACCGGGAGGCGGTGAAGCGAAGCCGCCACAAGTTCCTGGGAGTATTCTGAACCATGCCCGCAACCCCTACCCGCATCGGATTCATCCTTGAGGAATACCGCAAGGTCGTTTCAGAGGATGCCGATGTCCGCGCCGCGTTCGGCAATTCAGCGCGCGAAAGCGAAGACCCGGTCGAGACGTTCTTCGACAGCACTGCAGATGCGCAGATCATGGCCGATGAGAGGCAGGCACTGCTGGGCGTTATCGGGCGCCGACGCTTCCGGGCCGAAATGAACGGGACCGACGAGATGGCCGCGATTGATTACACCTCCGGAACGATCCCGAATGGATGGCTCACCTCTGACCGGCATGATGTGAGCCGCAAGGTGCTGATCGCGGAATTCGGCTTCGACTTCGCCAAGCAGGATTCCGCCGCAATGGTGTGGGGCTGACATGACGATCCGGAAACCCTTCTTCGTCGTTCCGCTCGAACTGGAAAATGTCGTCACGGGCAATGCGCGCGGTGGCCATCCTGCAAAGTTCCTCGGCCGTCATATCGATCAGGGCCTGACCTGGCGCACCAGCGGCGCAAGCAATGTCTGGGCTCGGGGCAATTTCAGCACGGCCAAGGCGATCGACTTCTGCTCCGTGATGCTGGCCAACGCTTTGCCCGGCACCAAGATCCGTCTGCGGCTGGGCAACAGTCAAGACGATGTTGACGGTTCGAGCGCGCCCTATGACAGCACGGCGCTGGACTTCATCAGCCCATCGATCACGCGCGAGGACGGGCTCTACCACAGCCATCTGGAACTGGACGCGGTGGAAACCGCGACGTGGTGGCGGATCGACGTCACTGGCCATACCGGCGATTTCGAAGCATCGATGCTGGTGCTGGGCGAGAAGATCGAGCCGAGCCACTACTACAATTTCGACTATGAGCAGGGCGTGGAGGATCTGGGCAATGCCGGGTTCACGGAATGGGGCGTGCCGGCCGACACCGATGGCCTGATCTTCCGCGTCATCAATTTCACGCTGGGATGGCAGACGCGGACCGAGATGGAGGCGAAGTTCCGCCCCATGATGGAGAAGCTGGGCATCCGCAGGCCGGTCTACCTCTGCTTCAATCCAACTGCCACGACCGCGCGGCAGGCGCACAGCTATCTGGGCCGCATGAAAAAGCCGCCCTTCGCGCGAGGCAGCCGCCACCCGCTCTACATGGTGCAGGAGTTCCAGATCCTTTCCGTGGCCTGAGATCGGCCGAGGGTTCCTCTCCCCCTCGGTGCGAGGCAGGGGCGGCGTGACGGGCACGCGCGCCGCCCTTGTTTGCCATGGTAGGGGTGCGATGGTATTGGGGCGGTGCTGCGGCGGCGCTGAAAGGCAGAAGCGCAGGAATGGAGAACGCGGGTGCAATTCCCGCCCTTGGGCCATATATCCCGGGGCTGGCTGATGTTAGAAATGGCGCCATTCTGAGACTGACAATAGCGCGAGTGATCATAGCGTTACGATAGGAGCCGGAGTAGCGACCGGCCCGCAGCAACCAGCAGCAGTCGTCAAGAATTACTTGACTACTCCCCCAGCCATCTCATTACGCGCGGCCTGAGCCAGAAACGCGCTGCGGGTAAGCCCGCGCTCCTCTGCAGCGGCATCGATCGCCGCAAGCGCCCCTCCATCCATCGAGATATTGGCCCGCACCATCTTTCCGCTGTTGCGGATCAGCGGCACCGAGACGATGAACGCTCCGGCTGCCAGATCATCGGCGTGTGTCGCGCGCACCTCGTCGAGCCCAATGGGCACGCGCTCCCCTTCCCCCTCAAGCCATAGCGCCAGCGCCTCGACCGCGTTCGGCACGATCTCGTCCTGCGTATCGGCTGCGGAGAAGCATCCGGGCAGGCCGGGGAACGTCACGCCGTAGGCCGAGCCCGGATCTTTATGGACGATGGCGAAGTGGTAGATCACGGCTCAATTCCCCCGGTAGGGCCCCTTCCCGCTTCGGTAAGCCGGGATAGGGGTGGTGCAGTTGTTTCAGTCTCATCGAGATGCTCGCACTCATCAAGCCCGACGCATTCAATTGCAGCACCTACTCGGGAAAGCGCCGCTCCGATTTTTCCTGCAACCTCGTTCATATCCATTTCGACCATTCCAAACCCGCATAAGGCACGTTGAACAGCCTGAGTGGCTTTGCTGGCTTCACCCATTTCCCTTCTCCCTCTCAAGGCGCGGGATGGCGATGAAGTCGTCCTCGGCCTCAAGGTCGCGGATGCGGACATCGTCATGCCCGGTCGCGCGATACATTCCCGCGATGTGTTCGGCATTGGCCTCGCTCTTCGCGTAGGCGACCCACATGGTCTTAAGACCGTTTTCAACGGTTGTTGCTCGGATCAGGAACATCACGCACCTCCCAATAGCCATCAGCAAGCCCTAAACAGCTTGCCCTTTCTTCAATGCTCATTGGCTCAAACAGGTCGAGAAACCTCGCGTCGCCTTCGGTCAGTTCATCCGCAAGTGACCTGCAGAACGCGATGTCATC
The DNA here is from genome assembly GCF_001305965.1 of Erythrobacter sp. SG61-1L. Taxonomy (NCBI): domain Bacteria; kingdom Pseudomonadati; phylum Pseudomonadota; class Alphaproteobacteria; order Sphingomonadales; family Erythrobacteraceae; genus Erythrobacter; species Erythrobacter sp. SG61-1L. The sequence continues at coordinate 831,993 of NZ_JXQC01000003.1, read as the reverse complement.
ATCATCGATATTGAAGTCGGCAAGGATGATGTGCAGCGCTCCGAATTCGTTGAGTTCGGCCGCCATGGCTGCGGCCTGCACGATTTCAGGGGTGTTCAGCTTGGGCGAGCCCTCCTGCGTCCAGCAATCCCAGCACATCACGCCACCTCCTGCCGCAAATCCCAGCCGAGTTCGCGTACCATGGACCTGGCCCGGTCGGCCCACTGGAAATGCTCCATCACCGCGAAATGCGCGGCCTGGATATCAGCGGTAGGGTCCACGACCAGCACGCGGCAGTCCTCGAAGCCGTCCTCGCGCCCTGCCGGTTCGCTGAATGCAGCCGCCACCAGAGCGCCGGCCTCCGTCTCCCATAGCTCCAGCGAGATCAGCAGCGGATCTGTGCCGCGCGTGGTCCATTGCGTGTCGGCCAGCATCCTTCCCCTGAAACATACGGTAGGGCCGCGCGGCTGGGGGATTTCCACCTCATCGAACCCCGGCACGCCTTGGTCGCGTGTGGCAACACGAATGAGGTTCTTTTCCGCCTTGCTTAGAATGAGCTGGACCGCATTAGGATTGGCCACTGCTGCACTGGCGGAAGCCATCGATACCTTCTCAAGCGCACCAGAGATCCGCGCCCACAACGCTTCCGCCTGTGCCTGAACCGTCTCATTCTCCTCAATAATGCCACTCACGAACTTACCTCCCCTTCCTCGCATCGCACGGTGATGTTCCAGTATTTGAGTTCCGGCATATGCGCCTCATGGCCGCACATCAGCCGCTGCATCAGGTATCCGATCAGGCGCGGGTCGGCGCCGCCCTGATCGAACACATCGGTGTCGCCCTCGATGACGATCCGGTATTTGCCCTTAAGCTGCATCGATCGCGCCTCCGCTGATTGCCTCGGTAGGGGTGGTGTTGGATTGAGCCGGTAGGGTGGCGTGTTTCTCGGCAAGCCATTGTTCGTAAACACGCATGTGCATCTGATGCATTCGGCGCTTCATAATTTCGAAGCGAAGATCGGCAATTGCCTGCGAAAATGGCGAGCGTGCTACATTCTTGCCGTTGGCCTGAAAGTATAGGCGCCAAGCACGTTTCCATTTTCTCGGCTCGCCAATCATCGCAAGGCGCAGCATTTTTCCGGTGATGGTCGGATTACAGGCCCGATAATCTGCCGCCAGCAAATCATATCGGATTCCGAAAGCATCACTCATGCGGCTAAGCAGGGCGTCCTGAAATTGACGATAATCGCTCACGCTGCCCTCCTGAATTGCTCCACGCGCTTGACCTTCTGCCACGCGCCGTTCCGATTGCGCAGATAGGGCGCAGCCGGGTCTTTAAGCATGATCCCCTCACCGCCTGATCCCCATACCCGACAAGCCGCGTCGCGCACGTCATGCACGCCGAATGCCCAGCCATGGGGCAAGACCTTGACCGCTTCCCGGCCCTCGTCCGCGCCGCGACTGCCGGGGCGCCATTCCCATTGCAACGAGGCGTCGGCCTCGACCTGGGCGGCAAGGCTCTGCAGCCATGCCTTGCGGCGCTCCTGTGGCCATTCCCAGCCCCCTCGCACCCAATTGACCATGGGCACCACGTCGAAGGCGTAGAGCAGGCCCGCCTCGCCTCCGTGACGCCATCCGCGTTCGCACCAGTGTTTGGTCGCATCAAGCGTGCCATCGACCTGAAATTCGCCGTCGATCACCAAGGGTTGGCCCGCGACGCGCTCGAGTAGGCCGAGACGGTGGACGATGTGCCCGGTTCCCTCGATAGGGTGTCCGTTGCGTGTGTAGAGCCTGGGCTTGCCATCAAGGCCGCGCATGTAGAGCGCGCGCCATCCGTCACGCTTTTCCTCGGCCATCCAGCCACCGGGCAGGATCGATCCCGCCCATGTGCTGGCGAGCTGGCAGAGTTCGGTTGGAGCCGTCATGGCTTGAACGCGAAGCTAAGGGCTGCGTTGTCTACCTCGCGGCCCAATTCAATCCATTGCTTGCGCGTGACTTCGCCTGATGGATCTGGCTCAGCCTCGACATATCCCGGACCGTAACAGCAGGGCCCTTCCAGATAGTCGAATTCAGCGCCCTCATCCTGGGCGTTGATCAACATCCAGAGTTGCAGGCGGCGCATGATCCAGCCTTTGAAGCCGGGGCGGCGCTTCAACAGCAGCGGCTTGGCGTCGAGTTGGTGAATCGGCCATGCCTTACCGCAAGTCTGGCAGTGTTCTTCGGTCATCGTCATTTCCTTCCTCTTGCTCTGTTCAGCGGCCGGGCGAGCATGTCCGGCGCCGCATTGGTATCACGGGTAGAGTATGCGTCGCAACGGCCGCTGGATTTCACCGGTAGGGGGTCAGGCAGGAAACTTGATTGGCTGCCCTGTCGCCAACGCCTTTTCAGCCTCCCATATCGCTTTCCAATCCTCGCCATTGTCAATCAAGCGCACCTTTTCCGGATCGGTGAAGCCGATATATCGCGCTCGTTCCATGGCGCTGGCATAATCAGGCCGACGCAGCATAGCGACGCTGCAACCTTCGCGGATGATCCATCGGGGAGGCTCTGGCGGTATAATATCGGATTGCCTTGTCATTATGCTGCCTCCGCCAGAACAGGGGCACCAAAGTCAAATTCAGCCGTTCTTGTGCAGCGCTTCGGCGTTCCAATGATCGCTAGCACCTCTTCGCGGGTGAATTCCTCGCCATCGTGCTCCGGGTGCCAGAATAGGCGGTCTTCCGGATCGACAGTGGGCCATTGAGCGCTTGAGCCACAGGCGGGGCAGGCAGCCCCGTCAGGCCAGCGCGCCGCCTCGAAATAGAGACGGGCGCTTTCCTGATCGGGGAACCGCTGGAACAACTCGAATGTGCTGATGGAGGACTTGCTCATAATGCAACTCGCAACTCGCACGAGTGAAGGCGAGCCATGCGCTCGCCTTCTTCCTTCGCCCGTTTGGCGCTGCCAAAAACAAGGCAATCCATATCATCATCAAAAGCGATCATAACGCAGAACTTACCTTCAAAAGCGTCAATTTTAACAAACCTTGCCATCGTCTCGGCTTTCGTGAATTCGCGTGTCATCGTCTCAATTCCCTATGTCCTGCCATCATCGGGCGCGGGGCGGACAGGTCCCACGCGACGGGGCGCACAACGGCGCCCCGTTTCGGCTATACAAAGAGGTTGACCGGAAGGGTAAAGCGGGCCGCCAGCTGGGCCGCATAGGATTCCGCCTCTTTCAATGTGTTGCGGTCGGCGATGCACATGGCCCCGCGCAACTCGTTCGGATCGTTCGCCCATTCGGGGGTGAAGTGGAAGTAAACGCTCCACATATCGCCGGGCTCACCGTCGCAACGCTCCACCCCGTCGCCAAGGTCGCGGCAACCCGCTACCTCTATCGCGTCAGCAATCGCGCCCAGTCGGGCTATCTCTGCTTCCTCTTCGGTCCAGTTGTAAGGCATGGCTCAAGCCTCCCTTTAGGCGCTCAACAGGCGCCAGAGTTGAACAGCGCGGTAAAGGTCGAGCGCCACGCACACGGGCGCCACGATGGCCGCGAGGGTGAATAGGACTGTTGCGGCGGCGGGCATGTCAGGCGGCCACCAAACCGGCGAACTGGCGCGCCGCATCCTTCGCGCCTGCGATCCCTGCCCCGTCGCAAATGGCCTTGAGCATATGAAGGCGTATAGCTTCGGGATGCGGGCCATCATTCAAGCCGCGAATATCTTCCAGCAGCTCGCGCCAGGCATTGCGGGCGGCTGCGATATTGAGGCCAGGGAGCGCTTGCGCGCGGTCGCGGATCGCGTGCGCCTCTGCCGTTGTCATTCCGAAACGCTCGATTTGTTGAGAGTGTGAAAGCATCTGTCATTCCTTCCATTTGCCAGCCCTTGCGGGATCGGTGCGGCACGTCCGATGCGCTTCTACATAGTCAAATCAGCGAGACATGCAACAGTAAACTGAAAGAAAAGCGCAGAAAAGCGCGGGTCCTCCCTGTAGAAGATGGTCAAGAAAAGCGCATAGGGACCTCATTTTTTACCCCTGACCATTTCTCAAATATTTCATTCAGTTTGAAGTTACTGTCTTCCAGTAAATCCGAATTTCTCTTCTGCGACTATACGAGCCTCAATGGCAGAATCTTTGTCGTCAAAGCGCCCAAGATGAATCGAGCGACCATCAATCTTGATGTGAGCAATCCACTTCTCGTGGGACGCCAACCAGTGAACGCCTGTTCGGCCAGAAGTGTTTGATCGATGTCGCTTCTGGTTACGCTGATTGATCGCTCTACTAACTGCCCTAAGATTGGAGAGACGATTGTCCGTTCCATCACCGTTGATGTGATCGATACAGTCTGGCCAGCAGCCGTGGATTAAAGCCCAAATGACCCTGTGGGCCCCATGATTGCGATCATTGATTTTGACGACAACATAGCCCTCAGGGGTTTTTGTCCCGGCTTGCCTTCCCGCGTAGCGAGCGTTCCATCTGGAAGAGAACTTCCCTCCGCGAGCGCGCCATGTCAGCGCCCCCGTCGATGGATCATAATCCAGCAAGGCCTGCAATTCGGTCCGGGTTGGCCACTTCCACATCTTCCTCAAGAATTTTTCACTCCTCGCTCAGCCAATTGCAGCCGCCGCTCAATAATCTCGCTGAACGACCGGCCAGGCAGCGCGCTCTCGTAAAAATGGCTGCCCAGCCCGATGCGCGTGATCTCGCGGATCTTGTCATCTTCCTCCGGGGTCCACGGTGCCGGCGCTGGGCGGCGCGACCAGGCCTTAGGCGGCTTGGGCATCGGCCCTCTCGGCTTCCACCGCCTCGTGCCAGTTCGCCCGGGCCAGCGCCTCGGCCAGCGGCGGGCACACCGAATTGCCGCACTTGGCCACCTGGGCGGTTTTCGTGATCGGGCGGGCCGTGGCGTCCACGTCGATGATGTAGTCAGGCGGGAAGCCCTGCGCGTTGAACAACTCGCGCGGGGTCAGCATCCGCATGCCGATATCGACGATGACGTATTCCTCGCCCTCGATCGTCACCGTCACCAGCCCGAAACGATCCCGCACAGTCACGGTGCCGAGCGGGTTGGACAGCCCGTGGCCGTCCTGCTCGTTGCCGTAATATTTGATCAGGAAGGCCCGCACTTCGGCCATGTGCGTGCCCTCGGCGCTGATAGTGCTCAGCGGCTCTTCCACGCTCTCGGCGCTGCTGCGAATATGGCTATCTCTCGTGCCGCGCAGCTTCATCAGGTTGCTGGTGACGACGCGCTGCTGCGAACCCGTGGTGGCCACGGTTGAAAGCGGCTCGTCTGCGCCATGGCCCACCGCCCCAGCCCTGAACTTGGTGATATGCGGCGCCACCACCGCCATTTCGCCCCGGTGAGCCGCCGTTACGGTCTGCAGGGGATCGCCCAGCCCATAAACCCGCCCGTCGCTGCCGTGATGCGTCAGTGGCACGATGAACGGCTTGGGGTTGTTCACCACGAATTTCATGATGCCGTGCGCGATGCGCCGCAGGGTCTTTTCGGCCAGAGGCTTCTTGCGCTCGAAGATGCTGGGGCACGGAATCGACCAGTCGATGATTTCCGCCGCCGTGCGCCACGGCCTCAACCGACCCGCCTGCACATCGGCGCTATCCGGCTTGCCATGCGTCGGCTTGGGCCAGACAATCGGCTTGCCGTCGCACCGCGCCACCATGAAGAACCGCTTGCGGATCGTGGGCGCGCCATAGTCGCAGGCGCGCAGTTCCTTGAATTCCAGCTTGTAGCCGAGCTTGCGCAACTCCTTGCACCACTTCTCGAACGTCTCGCCGGCGCGTTCCTTGATCGGGAAACCCTGCTCGCACAGCGGCCCCCAGGTGCGGAATTCTTCCACGTTTTCCAGCAGGATCAGCGCGGGGCGCACCCGCTTGGCCCACAGCACCACCACCCAGGCCAAATCGCGAATACCTTTGTCGCGCGGCTTCCCGCCCTTGGCCTTGCTGAAATGCTTGCAGTCCGGGCTGAACCACGCGAGGTCCACCGGCGGAAGCCCATTCTCGCCTACCGCGCCGCTGCTTGAGGCAGCCTGTCGCACCACATCGCGCGGGTCCACCTGCCAGATGTTGTTGCGGATATGCACGGTACCGGGATGATTGGCCTCGTGCATCCGGATCGCCTGTTCATCGTGATTGATGGCGATATCCACGGCCCGGCCCAGCGCGGCCTCGATCCCGGTGCTGGCGCCACCGCCACCTGCGAAATTATCGACGATCAAACCCATCACGAATTCCCCCATTTCCGGTGAGACATTCCACTCGGGGTGCCGCAGGATTCCGTGGGGAGCTTAGGCGGGTGAGACAACGCTAAGGCGTTGAAATATCTATTTTGTGCCTGTCCTACTCGGGGAGCCACTACCCTTCAGGGTAATAAAAAAGGGGCCTTTCGGCCCCTTTTCCTTTGGTTGCTGCCAGATGTGCAGATCAGCCCGGCTTCTTGAAGCGCAGGGCGAATTTGGTCGATACGCCCGGCTTCACATCGCGCGGGCTGATATTGCCGGGATCGGCCGGATTGACCAGCAGGTCCGATTCCGCCTCCAGCTTGAAACCTGCAGCCGCAACCTGTTCCTTCACTGCAGCCGGATCGATCCGGTGAATCGTGGAGGTTGCCGACACACCTGTGCCGGGCGCGGAATGGTCTTCCACGAAATAGATACCGCCGGGCTTCAATGCCTTGAACACCGACGCATTGATCCCGGCGATATTACCATTGGCCATGTCGTGGTAATTCTCGGTGGTCCAGACGAGGTCCACTGGCTTCTCCAGCGTGAAATCGGCGAAATCGGCCACCACTACAGTGACATTGCCATATTCTTCCGCCAGCTTGTTGATTGCATCCAGCCCGCCGGGGCGGCTGGCGAAGAAGCTGGGCATCATGGCGTAGACATGGCCTTGCGGGCCGACCGTCTTCGCCAGAATACGCGTGTAATAGCCGCCACCCGGCGCAATCTCCGCCACGATGTCGCCCTGCTTCACGCCAGCAAAGCTGACGATCTCGCCCGGCTTGCGATCCGCATCGCGAGCCGTGTCGGCTGCCGGACGGCCCGCATCGGCAACCGCAGCAACGGCTGCCGCGCTGGTTTCCGCCTGCGCGGCGCCTGCGGCCGAAACGGCCAGAGCGATACCGGCAATGCCGGCCAGAATGGATGACTTCACGGCTCTCTCCCTCAATGGTCTTTCAGCCCAACGCCGGAGAGGAGCGTGTAGTTCCATCCCGGCCGTCAGGCAGCGCGCCTCTTGGTAAGGCCTGCAAGCTGAATGGCAAAGGGCACTGCGAACAGCACGATCATCGCCGCACCGGCCAACCACGGCACGTCATGTCCGGCCTTTTCGTAGATCAGGCCGAAGGCAGGCGGCGCGACGATGCGCGAAAAGGCGTTGGAGGCCATGATCAGCCCCATCACACTTCCCTGCCGCTCCACCGGCGCGGTCCGCGACGTGAGCGCCCCTGCCGTCGGGAAGGCAAGGCTATGCCCCACCATCAACATGCCCATCAGCGCAACCGCCACATAGGGATCGCGCAGGATCGGTTGCAGCAACATGGAGGCAGCGATCACCAGCAACCCGGCAGTAATCACGCGCCCTTCCCCAAAGCGCACCACCAGCGGATGCAGCAGGAATAGCTGCACGACGAGGCCGCCCAGCCCGATCGCGATGAAGGCAAAGCCCAGATCGCGCGCGGTCCACCCGAAATTGGCCTCGCTCCACAGGCCATAGACCGCCTCGCTGGAGGCAAAGGCGGCAATCCCGAAGAAGGAGATCACAAACAGGCGAAACAGCAGCGGGCTGGTCAGCACATAGGCAAAGCCCTCGCTATATTTCGGCAGCGGCCGCGCCTTGCCTGCTGGCGGGTTCACATCGCGCAGAACCACTAGCGACCAGATCGCCGCAATGGCCGAAAGCCCCGCCGCGATCAGGATCGGGCTGCGAAAATCGGCCAGCGATGTGCCCGCCCCGGCAAACACGCCGCCGATCACCGGGCCGAAGGCAAATCCCAGGCTGAAGGCAGAACCGAACAGGCCCATTGCCTTGGCCCGCTGTTCCGGAGGTGATGCATCGGCCAGGAAGCCCTGCGCGACGCTGAGCGTGCCGCCGAAGAAGCCGTTGACGATGCGGATCGCGATCGCCAGCCACAGCACCGGGGCGAAAGCAAAGGCAACATAGGTCAGTGCCGCGCCAGTGGTGGTGAAGACAAGCACTGCCCGCCTGCCCCATCGGTCGGACTGGCGGCCCCAGTAGATTTCCCCGAACACATTGCCGAGGCTGTAGGCCGCAAAGAGCAAGGCCACTTCGAAGGCGCCCGCGCCGAAGAGCGGGCCGTAGAAGGGCAGCAGCGGAAGAATCAGGCTGAAGCCCGCAATGTTGATGAACACCGCGAACATCAGCGGGAACATGCGCCGGTCGATCATTGTAATATGCTCCCGTCAGCCGCCGTAACGCGGCTCGGCAATGCCGGTAACCCCCAGCCCTTCGATCAGGAAACTCGCCCCGTCATCGGGTTCGGACGGCCTGCCAAGGAAGCCGGGATCAATCGTCGGCACGAACAGCTGATCCAGCTTCGGCCCCATGAACATGCAGCTTGCCGGAATATTGGTGGGGAATCTCACTTCCCTCAGCACCTGCCCCTCGGGCGAAAGGCAGAGCACCACCCCGCCCTCGCAGATCGCCACCCAGATATTGCCGTCCGTATCGACGGTGGCGCCATCCGGGATCGGACCATAGGCCGAGGTTTCGAAGAACTCCCTGCGGCCAGTCGCCGCGCCGGTTTCTATGTCGTAATCATAGGCATAGATTATGTGGCGCAGACTGTCGGCGTGGTAGAGCACCTTGTCGTCAGGCGACCAGCATGGGCCATTGCCCAAGTGAATATCGCCATCCAGCTGCGTCAGGCGCCCATCCGTGCCCAGCGACCACAGGCCGCCCGCAGGCTCCTTCATCGCGCGATGGCTGGTGCCGAACACGAAGCGGCCACGCCGGTCCACCTTGCCATCGGCAAGCTGCAGTTCCGGATTGGCCGGGTCCATCAGCGCGAAGGGTGAAACCTCCCCACTGGCGAAATCGAGATAATGGATGCCGGTGACGAGCGCGACAATCGCCCCGTCAGGCTTCACGCCCTTGCCGCGCAAGGCCATCGATCCGATCATGTCGGGCACGTCCCACGCGCGGTGATCGCCGCTGGCCGGATCCCACCGGAAGACCTTCCGGTCCACAATGTCGATGTAATAAAGCGCTTGCTCGGCCACGTCCCACACGGGGCCTTCGCCCACCTTGCAACGCGGCAGATCGATTTTCCGTATCTGCATGGTTCCTCCACTCCCGTGAAGGAACCATAACAGGTGTTACAATTGCAGCAAGCGTCCGCAGACGCCTTCCGCGCCTGAAATCACGCGATGGCGCCGTGGCAATGCTTGTACTTGTTGCCCGAACCGCACGGGCACGGTGCGTTGCGGCTGACATTCATCGCACGATACGGATCTTCGCTTGCAGCACCGCCGGGGCCGACAGCCGCACGCGGAGCGCCCGCCAGCGAACCAAACATGGCCTCCTGCCCGGCAGAGCCATCGCCGTCATTGCTGTCATCAAGGCCGGTGAATGGATCGATATGGCCCGTGAGGAACGAGGGAAGTTCCGGCAGGTCTTCGGCCGGCGGAGGCGCGATGCGCAATTCGCTGGTCATCAGGATGCGGGTCACGTCCTCGCGGATGGTTTCCAGCATACGTTCGAACAGGCCGAAGGCTTCCTGCTTGTATTCGTTGATCGGTTGCTTCTGCGCATAGGCGCGCAGGAACACCACCTGGCGCAGCGCGTCGAGCGTAGCGAGGTGTTCCTTCCAGTGATGATCGAGCCGGTCGAGCAGAACCTGCTTTTCCACCTGGCGCCAGATCGACGCATCTGAAGCGGCAACCTTGGCTTCCATCTGTGCATCGGCCATTTCGACCAGACGCTGTTCGATCAGTTCCGGTTCGAGCGCATCTTCCTGCATCCACGCATCGAGCGGGGCATCGAGCGCCAGCACATCGGCCACGCGTTCCTTCAGGCCAGCGATGTTCCACTGTTCAGGATAGGAGCCAACGGGGCAGGCTTCGGCCACCAGCGCGTTGACGGTTTCGTGGCGCATGTCGATCACCACGTCGTCCACGGTTTCGCTGTCCATGATCTCGGCGCGCTGCTCGTAGATCACCTTGCGCTGGTCGTTCATCACGTTGTCGTATTCCACGACCTGCTTACGCACGTCGTAGTTACGCGCTTCGACCTTCTTCTGCGCCGTCTCGATTGCCTTGGAGAGCCACTTGGAGCCGATAGCCTCACCATCGGCGAGGTTCGAATTCATCATGCGGGCAAACAGCGTGTCCGGCCCAAAGATGCGCAGTAGATCGTCCTCAAGGCAGAGGTAGAACTTCGACAGGCCCGGGTCGCCCTGACGGCCCGAACGGCCGCGCAGCTGGTTGTCGATACGGCGGCTTTCATGGCGTTCCGTACCGATCACGCACAACCCGCCGGCATCCAGCACCTGTTGTTTTTCAGCGGCGATTTCCTGTTTGATCCGGGCGATGGCGGCGTCGCGTTCCGGCCCTTCGGGCATGTCCTGCAATTCATCTTCCGCGCGGAATTCAAGGTTGCCGCCCAGCTGAATGTCCGTGCCGCGACCGGCCATATTGGTGGCGATGGTCACTGCGCCCAGACGGCCCGCCTGGGCCACGATATGGGCTTCGCTTTCGTGGAAGCGGGCGTTCAGCACGTTATGCGCCACCCCTTCCTTGCGCAGGAAGTCCGACAGCAGTTCCGACTTTTCGATGGAAACGGTGCCCACCAGCACGGGCTGGCCGGTCTCGTTCTTCTCGCGGATCAGCTTGGCGATCGCCTGGAACTTGTCCTGCGTGTTCTTGTAGAACTCGTCTTCCTCGTCGATGCGCTTCACCGAAACGTTGGTGGGAATTTCCACCACGTTGAGCTTGTAGATATCATAGAATTCCGCCGCTTCGGTGGCGGCGGTGCCGGTCATGCCCGACAGCTTGGGATACATGCGGAAATAGTTCTGGAACGTGATCGAGGCCATCGTCTGGTTCTCAGGCTCGATCTTCACGCCTTCCTTGGCTTCCACCGCCTGATGCAGGCCATTGGACCAGCGGCGTCCGTCCATCATGCGGCCGGTGAATTCGTCGATGATGACAACCTTGTTGTCTTTAACGATGTAATCGATGTCGCGCTTGAACACGACATTGGCCTTCAGAGCTTGATCGAGGTGGTGAACCACCTGCGTGTTTTCGACATCGTAGAGATTGTCCGTCGCCAGCAACCCGCTTGCAACCAGCAGGTTTTCGACTTCTTCCGCTCCCTCTTCCGTCAACGAAACGCTGCGGGCCTTTTCGTCGAAATCGTACCATTCGGCCGGGATCGTCTTCACGACCTTGTCGATGGCGACGTAAAGCTCGGACTTGTCTTCGGTCGGACCGGAAATGATCAGCGGCGTACGTGCTTCGTCGATCAGGATGGAGTCGACTTCGTCCACGATTGCGAAGTTGAAGGCGCGCTGCACCATCTGGCCGCGCTCATGCTTCATGTTGTCACGCAGGTAATCGAAGCCGAATTCGTTATTCGTGCCGTAGGTAATGTCGGAGGAATAGGCCTCGCGGCGCTGGAACTCGCCGATATTGGGTACGATCACGCCCACCGACAGGCCCAGCCAGCGGTGGAGCTGGCCCATCCATTCCGCATCGCGCTTGGCCAGATAGTCGTTCACGGTCACGACGTGGACGCCCTTGCCCTCGATCGCGTTGAGATAAGTGGCGAGCGTGGCAACCAGCGTCTTGCCTTCGCCCGTGCGCATTTCGGAGATTTCACCGCGATGGAGCACGATGCCGCCGATCATCTGTACATCGAAATGGCGCATGCCAAGCACGCGCTTCGATGCTTCGCGAACCGTGGCAAAGGCTTCGGGCAGGATGTCGTCCAGCGTCTGTCCGCCAGCCAGCATCTGGCGGAACTTCTCGGTCTGCGCCTGCAGTTCCTCGTCAGTGAAAGCCTCGAGCTGCGGCTCAAGCGCGTTGATCTGGCGGACGATCTTGTCGAGGGATTTGACGTAGCGGTCGTTGGACGAGCCGAAAATTGCCTTGGCAATGGAGCCGATCATGGAAGGTTCCTGTAAGCTGTATCGGGAATCCGGGCATGCCGGATGGAAAGCCCCGCACGCGCCGAATGCGCCGCAGGGTCGCTGTTAGGCTATGAGATAGCTGGCGCTATTCGCGCGCACGGTCAGCTTGAAGCTGAACCGTAGGGATCACGATGGTGATGACAGGGGGCCGGCATCCCGGCACCTGCGGCTTGCGCTCCCCGATCCGTTCGACCGGAAGTATCTGCTGCGCAACGCTTTTATCCGCGCATTTGACGATGCTGTCGCCAGCGGCATGAAGTTCCAGGCCGTCCAGCGCAGTCATGCGCGCCTGTGCCGGGGCCGCCACGGCGGCTAGCCCGGTAAGGATCGCAAAAAGGGTCAAAATGCGCTTGAGCATCGGTCGCAAGATAGTCGCGAGTTTGCCGCCCGTCCAGTGGCCCGGATTGATAGAGGTCATTCCCTGCCTGCTCGTGCTGCCTCGCTGCGCCCTATTCGCCGGTTTCCGGCTCGTCAGGATCGCTCAGCAGCGTCGTCAGAGTAACGGTCACGCGCTTGCGCACCGGATTGCCATCCTTGTCAATTATCGGCGGAATTCGCGCAGCACGGGGGCAGATGTCGCGCAAGCGCGTGCGTTCCGATGCCAGTTCCAACCGGCAGCGCGAAACCGCCCCGTCTTCACCCATTTCGAAGCTGTAACTCACGATCAAGTCATGCGGGGCTTCGGCGAATTCATCAGCAGGCGGCCGGGGCGGCATTCGCCAGATCACCCGGGTAGACCAATAACCAACAGTGGGGTTGCCATCACGATCACGCGCCGGTTCGAAACGCGCCCGTTCCGGCAGCAATTCACACGTGTAGGCATCCAGCAAGGCGCTGCCGCTGGTGCCGAGCACCCGGCAGCCCGAAACGAAACCTTCAGGATCGACGGTCAGGCGAACGGGAACCGTGCCTTCCGTGCCGTTGCGCACTGCAATCGGCAAATAATCGTCCTCGCCGATCCACCTGTTCGGCGGGGTGATGGGCTTGGGCGGCTGCGCATTGCCCGCTGGCGCAAGCGGCGCGGGAGGGGCCAACCGAACGGCCGGCATCACCGGAACCGGAGGCGGCATAAGATCCTGTTCCTCGGCAGCATGGAGCGCCTGAGATGAAATGACCGCAAACAGCGCAGCGACGGCAATCTTGTGGTTCTCCCCCATGCGGCCTGCATAGTGGCGTGCAGCCCTGCAGGCAACGATGCGCTTGCCCGCGCCTTGCACGGCACCTAATGGCGGCGATCATGGAACTTGAAACCTCGCCGCTCGCCAAGCCTTTCCCCGACATGCCGCAGATAGCGGGCGTGACATTGCGCGTCGCGCGCGCGGGATACAAGGATTGGGGCCGCTGCGACCTGACCTATGCCGAACTGGCGGAAGGCACTGCCGTGGCCGGTGTGTTCACCAAGAACATCTGCTGTTCTTCCGAGGTCGAGCTGGGCCGTGAACAGGTGAAGGCAGGCACGGCACGCGCGCTGATCGTCAATGCCGGCAATTCCAACGCCTTCACTGGCTATCGCGGGCGCGAGGCCGTGGAACAGATCATGGGCCAGGTTGCCACCCATCTCGGCTGCGCTCCTGCGGAAGTGTTCGTAAGCTCCACTGGCGTAATTGGCGTCCCTCTGCCCAAGGACAAGGCGCAGGTCGGCGTTGCGGCAGTTCTGGGCGCGGATGCCTGCAGCTGGGAAGATGCAGCCAACACCATCGCCACTACCGACACTTTCGCCAAGGGCGCGATGGCGCAGGCCGTGATTGGCGGGAAGACTGTGACGCTGGCCGCCATCATCAAGGGCAGCGGCATGATCGCACCCGATATGGCGACGATGCTGGGCTATATCTTCACTGATGCGGCTGTTTCACCCGCCTTCCTGCAGCAAGTGCTTTCCGCCGCGAATTTGCAGACTTTCTCCTGCATCACGGTGGATAGCGATACGTCCACCAGCGACACGGTGCTGGCCTTCGCCACCGGCAAGGCCGGCAACGATGTGCTGACCGGGCCGGACAGCCCCGGCGCGGATGCCTTCGCCGCTGCCCTGCTCGACGTTTGCCGCCAGCTTTCGCACCTCGTGGTGCGCGACGGCGAAGGCGCGCAGAAGTTCATCACCGTTGATGTAACCGGCGCAATTTCGGACGAAAGCGCGCGCAAGATCGGCCTGGCCATCGCTAACTCCCCCCTGATCAAGACCGCGATTGCAGGCGAAGATGCCAATTGGGGTCGCGTAGTCATGGCCGTGGGCAAGGCGGGCGAGCCTGCCGACCGCGACAAGCTCTCCATCGGTTTCGGTGGTGTGTGGGCGGCCAAGGACGGCCAGCCCCTCGCCGATTACAACGAAGCCCCGGTTGCCGAGCATCTGCGGGGCCGCGAAATCGACATCTCGGTCGACATCGGGCTGGGCGAAGGCCGCGCTACCGTGTGGACCTGCGATCTCACCCACGGCTACATCGCGATCAACGCGGATTATCGTTCATGACGCCAGACGCGTTGCACAGCGCGATCCATGCGCTGCTGCGCGACGTATCGCAAAGGGCGATCCTGCCTCATTACCAGACCTTGGCCGATCATCAGGTGACGGCCAAGGCGGCGGACGATGTCGTCACCGTGGCCGATCACCTCTCGGAAGAATTGCTGGCGGAAGGCCTGGCGAAGATCATTCCTGGCCTGCCCATCGTGGGCGAGGAAGCCGCCCATGCAGACCCTTCCGTGATGGACCGGCTTTCCGGCCCCTGCTGGATCGTCGATCCGCTGGATGGCACCCGCAACTTCGCCAAGGGCAAGCCACCGTTCGGCATATTGCTGGCCATGGCGGAAGGCGGTGAATGCCACACGGGCTGGATCTACGATGTCCTGACAGACCGCTTCTGCGTGGCCCATCGCGGCAAGGGCGCCTTCGTGAATGGCGAGAAAGTCCACGCCCGGCCAACGGGTGAAGCCCTGCCGGTTGCGGCGATCTCCCTGATCTTCATGGACCCGGCCCGTCGCGAGGCGGTGCACGGTCAGGTTTCGCCCCATTATCGCTGCGTCGACGTGCCCTATTGCGCTGCGGAGCAATATCCGCGCCTGGTTCTGGGTGAGAATGACGTCTCGATCTTCGAGCGCACTCTGCCATGGGACCATGCGGCCGGCGTACTGTTTCTCAATGAGGCGGGCGGCAAAGCTGCGCGGCCCGATGGTTCGCCCTATCGCGTGGACGATGGCCGCAAGGGCCTGCTGGGTGCCGCGAGCCCGCCCCTGTGGGACGAGCTTGCCGGCCTGATGGATCGGCTAGGGGCCTGATCCATCCCCTCCCCTTTCGAGGAGGGGAAGTTCACATCACAGAACGCTTTCGATCCAGCTCTTGAGCTGGCTCTTCGGTGCGGCGCCCAGCTTGTGGGCCACGGGCTGACCGCCCTTGAACAGCACCATCAGCGGGATCGACTGGACGCCGAAGGCGCTGGCGGTTTCGGTGTTTTCCATGATGTCCATCTTGGCGATGGTCACCTGTTCGCCCAGTTCTTCGCTGATTTCCTCCAGCGCGGGGGCGATCATCTTGCAGGGGCCACACCAGTCGGCCCAGAAATCGACCAGCACCGGCTTGTCGGAATTGATCACGTCTTCAGCAAAGCTGGCGTCGGTAACGGCCTTGGTAGCCATCGGGATTCTCCTGAAACGTCTTTGATGTGTAATTTAGGCAGCCCCTGCACGAAGGCAACGCCCCCGCAGGGAAAGGATTACTGCGCTGGGGACAAGTGGGCTTTGTGCTCGGCCAGCAGCTCGGCTGGCAAGGCAAAAAGCTGCGGTGTCTGCGTATAGAGCACCGCCGCGCCGACTTCCCGCCCCGGATAGATCACCTCCAGCGCCGCCACATAGGCCGACATCTGGCGGAGGGTCGTGAGCGGAATATCCTCAAGGCTGCGCGGCGGCCGGGCGGCAGTCTTGAAATCGACCACCATGACGCGGTTCGGAGTGATCAGCAGCCGGTCTGCCGTACCCGCAACGACCCGCCCCTCAACTGTCGCGGCCAACGGCACTTCGGCCAGTGCAGCAAGAGAGAATATCTCCGCCCAGTCCGGCGTATCCAGCACCTTCAGTGCGGCAACCGCCATTTCCTCGCGCAATTCCTCGCCAAGCTCCGCCGCCTGCCGGGCGAGCCAGCGCCGTGCGGCATCCGCACGCAAATCTGGAGCAAGTTCTGGCAGACGTTCGAGCAGCGCATGTATCAGCGTGCCACGTCGGGCCGCATCCTGCATCGCGCCAGGCGGCAAGGGAGGCATCGGGCCAAGGTCTTCGCCAGCAGAAGATGGCGCGAGCGGGCGTGGCGGGCGCGGTTCCGGGCCGACCGGGCGAATGGCCCAATCTGGCAATGCAACCACCGCCTCCGGTGCGATTACCGGCGCGCCACCCGCAACCGGTGGCGGCAGTGCCCCCAGTTCCCAGCGCTGACCCCATACCCGATCTTCGATCCCGTCTTCAGTGAAGAGGGGGCGAAGCTGGGCATACCAGCTATCGGGCGCAGGCTCTTCCTCACGGCTGCCCAAGCCGCCGCCAATGAACAGCGCCTCTTCCGCCCGCGTCATGGCGACATACAGCAGGCGCCAATGTTCCTCGCGTTCGGCGGCGGCGGCTGCCGCTTCAGCTTCGGCGATGCGCCCGGCCTTTTCCTCGCCGGAGAGGCCCGGCAGGGGCAACACGCGCCCATCCCCGCCCGGCAGTTCTTCGGTCAGTTCCAGCCCGCGCGGCGGCGAAGTATCCGGATTGCCCGCCGCATCCGCCAGAATGACTATCGGCGCCTGCAAACCCTTGGAGCCATGGACGGTCATCACCCGCACCAGCCCCTCGCTCGCACCCGCCTCGCGTTTCAACTCGCCCTCGCCCGCGTCGAACCACTGGATGAAGCCCTGCAGGCTGGGCGTCAGCGCGCTGGCATAGGCGAGCGCGGCATTGAGCAATTCGTCAATCGGATCGTTCGCCTCGCGCCCAAGCCGGGCGACCAGCCTGCTCCGCCCCTGCCACGACCCCACGAGAATCCAGTGCAGCAGCGCCTGTGGCGGCTCGTAATCCGCGCGGGCCAGCAATTCGCCCAGCTGGACGAGCGTGGCGCGCACGAACGGTTCCGACGAAGCACGCAGATGCGCCCAGAGCCGCACTCTGCCATCCTCGCGCCAGCCATGGTCGAGCAGGTCTTGCTGGCTCCATCCGACCAGCGGAGAGACCAGCAGATTGGCAAGATTGAGATCGTCGAGCGGCTGAGCGGCGAAGCGCAGCGCCGCCATCAAATCCTTCACTGCCAGCGGCGCGCCCAGCCTCAGCCGGTCCACCCCCGCCACTGGCACGCCTGCCGCATAGAGACGCGCGACAATCAGCCCAGCCAGTTCCCGCCGCTTGCGCACCAGCACCATGATGTCGCCCGGCCCGGCATTGCGGTGGCGCCCCTTGGCCAGCGGGAAGCCGTGATCGAGCCAGGCATTCACCTGCCGCGCGATCTTGCCTGCCATGCGGCGTTCGGCGCTGGAAACCCAGCTTTGCTCGCCTTCCTCTTCCCCGGCATCGTCTGCGGTGGACATGACCGGCTGCCACATTGCGACAAGGCCGGGCCGGTCGTCCCCGATATGTCGCTCAGGCTCGTCCCTAAGGCCGAAGCGGGTGTGACCAATGGCGCCAATCGCCTCGTCCACAAAGGACAGCACCTTCTGAGATGTGCGGAAGCTCTGGCCCAAGCCGAGATCGAGCAATTCGCGTGCAGACGTAGCCCCGCGCACTTCCTGCGCATTGGCGACTGCGCCTGCCAGCGCCGCCCGCACCCGCTCCCGCGCCTTGGCGAAATTCTCCGGGCTGGTGCCCTGAAAACGGAAAATCGCTTGCTTGTAGTCGCCCACCACGAACAGGGTGCGCATCTTGTCATCGTGCTGGCCCAGCCCCGCGAAGAAATCACCCGTCAGCGCGTTGATGATGTTCCACTGCGCTTCATTCGTGTCCTGCGCCTCGTCCACCAATATGTGGTCGAAACGCCGGTCGAGCTTGTAGCGAATCCATTCCGACAGCTCAGACCGGCCGAGCAGATCGGATGCCCGGCGGATCTGATCGTCGAAGTCGATCAGGCCTTCGCGGTTCTTCGCCTCGTCCCACGCGAGCGCGAAAGTCCGGCCGAGCGCAAGGGCCGGATGCAGCCATGCGGCAAGCGCCAGCATTGCCTTGAACTGGGCGACCTCCGCAATCCGCTCCGCCACACGGGCGGCATAGTCGGAATAGGCCGGCTCGATCCCAAGCATCTGCTTGAGGCTGCGCGGATCGCCCTTCTGGGTGAACAAGGCGCTCTGCAAATCGCCAAGCCGCTCGGCTCGCTCAGCCGGGCTGGCAGCCAGCCATGCGCCGATTGCGGCGGCGGTTTCCTGCCCGGTCTTGGCGCTCCACCCCGCCTGCGCTGTCATGCACATACGCAGGGATTGCGTGTCGAACCGGGCATCGGTGCACAGAGCAGCCAGATCGGCCTCGCTCGCATCGGCAGGCAGGCCGAGCAGCAGGTTCAGCCTGTCACGAAACGGCGGGGCCCAGGCGCCGGGGCCGAACCAAGCCTCGCGCGCTTCGGCACAGGTCATCAACCACGCCTCGACCGCATCGGGGCCTTTCCTGAGCGACAGGTCCTCCAACGCCTTCAGCGTCGCATTGTCGCCCCGTCCCTCTGCATCCAGCAGCATCTGTGCCAGCACTTCGCGCGCCAGCAGGCTGCGCTCGCGATCTTCCATCGCGCGGGTTCCGGGCGTCAGTCCCGCTTCTTCGGGAAAGGCAGAGAGCAACCATTGTGCGAAAGCGTGGATCGTATCGATCCGCAAACCCCCGCCCGGACAATCAAGTACGCTGGCAAACAGTGTGCGGGCACGGGCTATCGTATCGCTGCCGAAATCCGCGCCGATAGCCTTGAGGTCCTCGGCCAGTTCCACTTCGCCCATGCGGACCCAGCCCGCGAGCACCTCATTGACCCGCACGGCCATTTCCGCCGCACCTGCCTTGGTGAAGGTAAGGCACAGAATTTCGGACGGTTGGACATCGGGTTGCAGCAGCAGGCGCAACACACGGGCCGAAAGCACCTGCGTCTTGCCCGTCCCCGCCGAGGCAGAGAGCCAGACGGTCCTTTCCGGATCGACGGCATGGGCCTGATTGCCCTTGAGCGGATAGACCTTGCCGCTCATCAGGCGCCCTCTCCGCTGTCGTCTTCCAGCCCCATCCACTCGTCCAGGCGCATCAGTTGATCATATTCGCCATAATTGGGCAGGTCGGGATTGAGCCGCGCGGTGAAAGGCTCGTCTCCCAAAATCCAGCGATCCAGCGCGTCGTGAAGGTAATCCTGCGTCCGCTCCAGAAACTCCTCGCGCAACAGGCCCGTCGTGCGGCGGCCTTCCTTTATCGGCTCCTGCCGATAGCCGAAGCCGGTCTCGCTCTTGGGGTTCTTGCCGAATGACCAATATTCGAAGTGGGTCGGTTCCCCCTCGATCACGGCACCATCCTTGTTCTTGATGCGGCCGGCAGCAGCCATCAGGCCCAAGGTGCCGAGCTGCAGCGCGAAGCCTTCCTCTACCATCTTGCCCGATGGGGGCGAACCGGTCTTGTAGTCGACAATGGCCAGAGTGCCGTCGGGGAAGCGGTCGATCCGGTCTGCCCGGCCCTTCAGCGTCACCCCCCGCACCTGCATTTCGCCCCATGCCTCAATGGCCGCAACTTCGCGTTCAGGCATCCGCCCGACTTCCGCTTCGATCCATTCCAGCGCGGCCATCAGTCGCGGGCGCCAGAGAGTGCGCATCAGCGGATGGGCGTTGATCTGTTCCAGCACACGCTCTGCAATGGGGGCAAGCTCGCCCTTCTCTTCATGCCATGCCTCTAGAATCTTGTGTGCTGCATCGCCGCGCCAGGCAGGCGTGGGTTCGGCATCCAGTGCGTCGATCCGGCGCAGCTTGAGGATGGCATTGGCGTAAAACTGATAGGGATCGCCCCGCAGCCGGTCGAGCGCGGTGACGCTGATCGGCACTACGCGTTGAGCCTCGGAAGGCATCGGCAATGGCCGTTCATAGGCGGGGGCACGCGGCGCGGCGTCCAGCGCTCGGGCAAGCTCCACTGCCTGCGTTTCGCGATGATCGGCCAGCAACCGCTCGCCCAGCAGTGCCTCCACCCGCAGCAGGAAGCGCGACGGGATCGCCGGGCCGGAACTGTCCCGCTCCGCCCGACTCAGCACCACTTCGGGCGCGCCGAGCATGCCGGCAAGGTCATGCGCGGAAAGGCCGATGCGGAAATCAGCGGCGGGCACACCCAGAGCGCGCAGGATTGCCGGGGCGAGCAGGGCATCCTGTGCCGGTATCTGCGGCCAGCTTCCCTCATTCAGCCCGGCGCAGATCACCAGTTCGGCGCGAGTCATGCGCGCTTCGAGCAGGCCGTAGATCGCCACGCGCGAATGGCCGCCCCATGGCGGGCGTACCGCCACGGCGTCCATCCTTTCGCGCAGGACCGCGTGCAGATCCTGCGGCGCCAGCACGGTGCCGACATCGCGGGCATGGAAGCGCAGTTCCTCCACCAGAGCGGCCAGCGAGCGGCCATCCTCGCGCGCCCACAGGCCTTCTCCGCACAGGGCCTCACCAGCAGTCGCCAAAGCGTCGAGCTGTTCCGCCAGCGGCGCATCTTCGCGCGCACCAAGCTCCAGCAAGGGCGCAAGCGCTGCCTCGATCCCTTCCCACCATGCCAGCGCACCGGGGTCTCTCTCGGCCTGCCGGGTGACGATCCGGCGCGGAATGGCAAGCCCCGGTTCGGGGCGCGGCCCTCGCAATTCGCGTTCCAGCGCGCGGGCGCGGTCCAACCATGCCGGGCGCCCTTCCCCTGCCCCCGCCAGCGGATGGCCGAGCAGCGCCATCAGCGGCACCGGCGCGGCGTGATCGCCCATGATTTCCGCCAGCAGCAGCAACACACGGCCCGCCGCCGTCTGCGACAGGGCACGGCCTGCCGTATCGTCTGCCGCAATGTTCCAGCGCTGCAAATGGGCCGCAACCCGCCCCGCCAGGCTGCGATCCGGCGTAACGACGGCCACGCGCTTTTCCGGCTCTTCCAATGCCTGCCGCACCAGAAGGGCAATGGCCTGCGCTTCCTCTTCCGGATTGGCGGTCTGCATGATCCGCACCCCGGTCAGGCGGCGCGCTTCGGCTGGAAGGCTCGCCCAGCTTTTGCTTGCCTCGGGCGGCAGGAACACGCTTGAAATGGCGTGAGTGCGCTCGGGCGGGCCCTTGCCCGTGCCCGCGCGGTGCCACTGCTGCACCTCGCCGCGCGCCACGCCCATACGGTTGAGCAGCAGCTTGAGGTGATATTGCGGGTGAGACACTGCATCCCCGCGCGCAAAAACCGGCCCGCCCACTTCCTGCGGCGCGCCTGCACATCCGAGTTCGCCCCAAACGGCATCGTCCATCGACAGATCGAGATCGGGCAGGATCACCGCCCCCTGCGGCAGGCCGGCAATCACTTTCAGCAGCCGCGCAAGTGCCGGTGCCGCGCTAGTCACGCCTGCCGCGACAATTGGCCTGGCGGGCGGCTTTTCCCGCCACCGGCGCGCCACGGCCCGGAACAGCATGTTGCGCCGCGCCGCCGCATCCACTTCCCCACGCACGCCCAGTTCCGCCAGCCAATATTGCTGCACGGTTGCGAACAGGCGCGTGTTGCGGGTCCAGTGATGGGACAGATCGGCGAGGACGTTCAGAACCGCGTCGCTCCACAATTGCTCCGGCGCGACTTCCTCTACCAACAAGCGGTCTATCGCCTGCGCCATCTGGGTCGCGAGGCGCAGAGTGGCGGCACCCTTGCCCACTGCATCTCCGCCATGCTCCCGCGCCAGTTCGGCCAGACGCAGCCAGCGGCGCGTGGGATCGGCGGCGGGAGGGATGTCCCCGCCTTCCCCGATGGGATCGAACAATGCGCCCAGCGCCTCGTCCAGATCGAGATCGCCAACCACAACCATGCGCGGCATGAGCAGGCCGGTCTGGCCTTCCTGCGCGCCATAGTGGCGGATGAATGCCTCGGTCACCGTGCGGATCGCGCGGCGGCTGGGCAGCAGCAGCGTCAACCGGGCAAGGCCGAAGTCTCCTTCGGAATATCTCGGCACAAGGCCTGCCACCAGCGCATCGGCAAACCCGCGATGGGCAGCAATGGAATAGACGCTTGGTCCGGGCCGATCAGCCACGTTTCAGCGCGGATTCGGTTGGCGCGATGGCCCCCGGTTCCCCCACTTCAAACCACTGCCCGGCAAAGCAGAGACCATAGAGCCGCTCTTCCTCGATGGCCCGGTTCCACAGGATATTGGTCGAAAACGGTCCTTCTGGCGCGTCTCGCAACAGCCTGTGCGAGACCAACTGGATGCCGCTATAGATGAAGGGCGCGATACGGCCCGAACGGCGGCGACTGATCCGCCCGAGCGGGTCCATCTGGAAGTCGCCTTTGCCGCGATAATTGAAGGCCCCTGTATGCGGGACCAGCAGCAACAGGGCATCCATCCGGTCCGGGTCCCAGCTTTCCGACAATTCGCGGAAGGCATCGTATGGCCCGTCGAGCCAGATATTGTCGGCATTCACCGAAAAGAACGGGTCGGGCAGCAGTGCCTGCGCCTTCACCATCCCGCCTCCGGTTTCGAGCAGCAAGCCGCGCTCGTCAGACACGGTGACCTTGGGCAACGCGCGTTCCTGCAGATGGGCTTCCAGCGCATCGGCAAGGTAGTGGACGTTGACCACCGCCTTCGTGACGCCAGAGGCGCCCAAACGGTCCAGCACATGATCGATCAGCGCCTTGCCCGCCACCCGCACCATCGGCTTGGGCTGAGTCGCGGTAAGCGGGCGCATACGCTTGCCGAGCCCGGCCGCGAGCACCATCGCCGTGTCGGTTGCGAGTGTGGTCAACCCAACCCTCCCCCGCGCCTTTCCCGTATTTCCGGCGGGATATTGGCATCGAACCACCGCGCGACAGGTTCCAGCGCCGGATGAGCGAGATCACGCTCAAGCGCCTCCCATACACGCGGGATGAAGGCCAGATAGCGCGGCTTGCCGTCCCGCTTCCAGAGGCGCGCGAAGATACCCACGATCTTGGCGTTCCGCTGCGCACCGAGACGGGCATAGTCGGCCAGAAATTCCGGCCCGGCATCCACCTGCGCCAGATAATGATCGAGCATCGCCTGCTCCAGCTGCGGCGACACGTCGCGCCTGGCATCCTGCAGCAGCGAGACAATGTCATAGGCCGGATGGCCCACCAGCGCGTCCTGAAAATCGATCAGGCCCTGCTCCCCTTGCGGCAGCAGCATGATGTTTTCCGCGTGATAATCGCGCAGCACCGTAACGCCGGGCGTCTGCCGCGCGAACACCGGCGCCATGACTTCATCCCACGCCGCGGCATAGGATTGCGCGTCAACTTCCACCCCGGCAGCGGGGCAGTACCATTCGGGAAACAGGCCGACCTCGCGCTGATAGACCGCCATGTCATAGGGATCGAAAGGCCCCGGCGGCGAGCGATGCAGCTTCACCAGCGCGTCAATTGCGCCGCGATAGGTTTCCAGTTCCGCCGAAGGATTGAGATCGAGCCAGTCCCGCATACGATCCGCGCCGAAATCTTCCAGCAGCACGAGGCCGCGCGTTCGATCTTCGGCATAGATTGCCGGTGCCCGATGGCCATGGCCGGTCAACCAATGGGCAACATCCAGAAACGGCCCCGGATCTTCATTGGGCGGTGGAGCATCCATCAGCATCGCGGCCTTGTCGCCATTGCGAATGCGGAAATAGCGGCGAAAACTCGCATCCCCCGGCAGGGGTTCGATGGACGCACCCTGCCAGCCTGCGCTGGCGAGGAATTCTTCAATACCGACAGGCAGGCTCATGGAACTCGCCCTACCCAATCTGCCCCGGATTCGACAACGGCCTTGCGCCCTTCACCCGCAATTTCCAGCGCGATGGAAAGGCAACCCGGCTCGTGACCGAAGCCGCCCGCATGATCGGGCCATTCGGCGATCATTGCAGCGCCCTCTCGATAATCCTCCAGCCCCAGTTCCTCCGCCTCTTCCGGCCGGGACAGACGGTAGAAATCGGCATGAACCAAGGGCAGACGAACCGAAGGCGGATCATAGGTTTCGATGATCGTAAAGCTGGGCGAAGGCACTTCGCCCTCATGCCCCAATGCCGCAATGATCGCGCGGGCGAGAGTAGTTTTGCCTGCCCCCAGCCCGCCCGTGAGCGCAACGACATCCCCCGCGCGCAAATGTCCGGCAATCCGCGCGCCGAATGCCTCCATCGCGGCAAGATCGGGCAGGTCCACGATCACGGCAGGCTGATCGTCACAGTGGTTCCCGCGCCCTTTTCGGACAGCAGGGAAAGCTTCCCGCCATGTGCCTCGATCAATTGCCGGGCAAGCGGCAGGCCAAGGCCTTGGCGACGCTCAACGGTTTTCCCGTCATGGGCGATCTTGTACCCTTCAAGCGCCCGCGCGGCTTCTGCCTGCGTCATGCCTGCGCCATTGTCGGATACGACGATCCGAACGCCGTTCTTGCCGCGCGAGAGATCGACCAGGATTTTCCCGCCCTCGGGCGTAGCGGCGATGGCATTGTCAACGATATGCCCGACCGCGCGGCCGAGCCGGCGTTTGTCCGCCTTGACCCGACCCGCCGAACGGTCACCACGCAATTCGAGCGACAGGCCCCTGCCGGTGATCGCCCCCTCCCGGTCGCGCACCACGCCGGTGAGGAAGGGAAACACGTCCAGATCCACGAGATCGAGCGGCAGCATACCGGCCTCGCTCTGCGACAGGTCCAGCACGTTCTCGATCTGCTCTCCCAGTCGCGCAACCGATTCGAGGATGGCTGAGACATATTCCTTGCCCTGATCCGACAAGTCACCCGCAACGCCGCTCTGCAACAATTCGGCAAAGCCACCGATGGAGGTGAGCGGAGTGCGGAATTCATAGGACATATTGGCCAGGAACCGCGTCTTCACTGCGTCCGCTTCTTCCAGCGCTGCGTTACGTTCCAGCAGGGCAGCTTCCGCTTTCTGCGAATCCGTGATGTCCAGCACGGTCAGCAGGCCGTTGCCGTCTGGCAGAGGAACACCAGCGAATTCCAGTGTGCGCCCATCGGCCAGTGAGACGCGGCCGCCCTTCTGCTTGCGATCCAGCGTGGCCGCACGGACGACGTCGCCAATCGCGTCGGCCTGCCCCGGCCTTGCAAGACGATTGCGCAATTGCCCGAGCAATGCCTCCACATGAGGATGGGCATCGAGGAATTCGCCTTCCAGCCCCCAAACCGCCAGAAAGCGTCGATTCCACAATTGCAGCCGCCCGTCTGGCGCAAACACGGCCAGCGATTCGAACAGCGAATCGAAAGTGGCCGTCCGGGTGCGAAGCAAGGTATCGCGCGTTGCGGACAAGGCGAGCTGCTCCGTCCGGTCTTCTGCGACCAGCACCATGCCGCCATCGGGCATGGGCTGCGCAACCATGCGCAGATGAGTGCCGTCCGGCAGAGGCCAGGCATCTTCCTTCGGCGCACCCGCAGCGAACCATGATCCCAGCTCGCGCCGCCACGCCGGGAAGTCCCGAGTTTCGGGAACGCGATGAGCGTCTCGAGCAATGTCGAGGAAGCGGTCGAAATCGGGCGGGTCGATCGCAATCGATCCGGGCAGCTTGAACAGGCGCTGGAAGGGCTGGTTCGCAAAAGTAAGGAGCCGCTTGCCATCGAACTGCGCCACGCCCACGCTTAGCTGATCGAGCATGGAAACCTGTGCCTCCCTGAACGCCTTGAAGGCGCGGCTCAGTTCTTCCATGTCTTCAATGTCGACGGCGTAACCGGCAACGCCTTCCTCGCCCAAGGGCAGATCGCTGACCCTCAACGCCCGGCGCTGGCCATTGACCGTGGCGGAGACGATCCGCTCAATCGGCATGTCCTTCGCATGGGCTTGGCCGGCGACCTGCGCCGCTGTCAGCCCGTCGACCGATTCGATCAGTTCTACCTGGCCATCCACCACCGCATCGGCATTCGCAGCCCCGACGGCATCTACATACGCCGAATTGACCAATTGCAGCTTCATGTCCGGCCCACGGAACCACATCGGCATGGGCGCAGCCTCGATCAGGCCCACCAGCGCGGCGAAATCGTCCCGCGCGCGGGAGACTTCGGCACGGAGGCGCGAAAGCTCGCTCTGGCTGTCGGAAAAGTCGAAGAACCAGACCAAGGCCGCGCCGCCGGGAGACACAGCCGGGTCGGCCAGATGGCCCTGCACTGCCAAGCTGCGCGTCGTGCCTCGCGGAGTGACCACCATGTGGAACGGCGCCGCCGTCTTCTGGGCACGGCGGACATTCGCATCGAGCTGCGCCAACTGGTCGGTCGCCAAGCCGTGCAGCCGCGCATCCAGTTCGGAGAGATAGCCGGGCACCTTGTCCAGCCCCAGCCAGGATGCGAGCCGCTCCGGCGCCTCGATCCGCCCATCCGCGCGCACGAGCATGGGCACGGCAGGCGATTCGTCGACCATCCGGGCGAGCCGCTTGGAGGCCCGCCGCGCGCCTTCCGCACCGCGTGCAGCCGCATTGGCGCGCAGCACCAGCAACGCGGCGCCAAGCGTCCACACAGCCAGCAGCAGGCCGAGCAGGGCCAATGCGGTCGGGCTCAATTCCATGGGGACTTCGCTATGCCCGGCAGGCCGCGATTACAATGGTATCGCAGGCAAACGCCCTGTGGATAGCGATCTGGGGAGCGGCGGGTTACCCCGCCGCTCCGAACAGGATCAGTAACGGTAATGCTCGGGCTTGAACGGCCCTTCCTTCGGCACGCCGATATAGTCGGCCTGCTTGGGGGTAAGCGTGGTGAGCTTCACGCCCAGCTTTTCGAGGTGCAGCGCCGCCACCTTCTCGTCCAGATGCTTGGGCAGCACATAGACCTGATTGGCGTAATCATCGCCCTTGGTGAACAGTTCGATCTGCGCCAGCACCTGATTGGTGAAGCTGGAGGACATCACGAAGCTGGGATGGCCGGTGGCGCAACCCAGATTCACCAGTCGGCCCTTGGCCAGCACGATGATCTGCTTGCCGTCCGGGAAAGTTACCAGATCGGTGCCCGGCTTGATCTCGGTCCACTCGTAATTATCGAGTGCCGAAATCTGGATCTCACTGTCGAAGTGGCCGATATTGCAGACGATCGCCATCGGCTTCATCGCCTTCATATGCTCGGCAGTGATCACATCTTCATTGCCGGTAGCAGTGACGAAGATGTCGCAGCGCTTCACTGCGTCTTCCATCGTCACCACTTCATAGCCTTCCATCGCGGCCTGCAGGGCGCAGATGGGGTCGATTTCGGTGACCATCACGCGAGCGCCGCCTTGACGCAGCGAGGCGGCCGAGCCCTTGCCCACATCGCCGAAGCCGGCGACGCAGGCGACCTTGCCTGCCAGCATCACGTCAGTGGCGCGGCGAATGGCGTCGACCAGCGATTCCTTGCAGCCATAGAGGTTGTCGAACTTCGACTTGGTCACGCTGTCGTTCACATTGATCGCCGGGAAAGGCAGTTTGCCGTTCTTGGCGATGTGATAGAGGCGGTGGACGCCAGTGGTGGTTTCTTCCGAAACGCCGCGAATAGCCTTCACGGTTTCGGTGAGATAGCCGGGGCGCGCCTTGAGGAAGGCCTTCAGCGCGCGCTGGAATTCGATTTCCTCCGCATTGGCCGGTTCGGGCAGCTCATCACCAGCCTCGACGCGTGCGCCCCACAGGGCGAACATGGTGGCATCGCCGCCGTCATCGAGGATCATATTGGCGGTGGTGTCTTCACCCCAGTCGAAGATGCTGCCGACGTAATCCCAATATTCGGCAAGGCTTTCACCCTTGATCGCGAAGACGGGAATGCCTGCTGCGGCAATTGCAGCGGCAGCGTGATCCTGCGTCGAGAAGATATTGCAGGTGGCCCAGCGCACATCGGCACCAAGCGCGACCAGCGTTTCGATCAGCACCGCGGTCTGGATCGTCATATGGAGCGAACCGGTGATCCGCGCGCCCTTGAGCGGCTGCGATGCGCCATATTCCTCGCGCAGGGCCATCAGGCCGGGCATTTCGGTCTCGGCGATGGCGATTTCGGCCCGCCCATAATCGGCAAGCGAAATATCCTTCACGACGTAATCGCCGGTAATCTCCGCAACATTGGTCGCCACTGCACGTTCTCCCGGGTCTTGAACACAAGGCTGGGCGCCGCGAAGAAAAAGAGGGCGGCATCCCTTAGGAAGCCGCCCTTAGACGCTGCAGGGACCGGAGGTAAAGTCCGGCCTCGGGGAATATCGATGAAGCGGTCAGTATCCCGCCACCAGCGATGAGCGTCCGCTGTCGCCCAGGAGTTCTTCGGCAGCGGAAAGCAGCGCCCCCGGCGCGTGGTTTCCGGCAAGGCCTTGCGTGGCTTCCTTCAGTTCATGACAACCAAGCCAAGGGTGCCCCTGCCCATAGGCATTGGCCATGCTGACGCTCATCCTGTCGAGTTCGCGTTTGGCGCCCGCTGCCCCATAGCGAGCCTCCAGACTACGCTTGAGCGTGCCGGCCGAAGCATTGAGTTCATTGAGATGTTCGGACGAGAAGCGATTGTAATCGTCCTGAAAGCCATCGGCCGTGTTCCGGCAACGCAAAGCGCTGACCATCAGCATGATGTCCAGCCGCCGCACTTTTTCCGCATCGTCGCCCGGCGCGGCCTGCGCCTTTACCGGAGCGACGAGTGCCGCGACGGACAAAGCCGCCGCTACCCATCCGTTCTGTTTCATTGCCCTGTCTCCACTCGCGGAAATATCCGCTGTGGCGAAAGGTCGCCCACCGCGTTTACCCGATCTTCAACATGCGTCGTGAAGCGAAATTAACCATCGGCGAAGAAAGTCCCGGTTGCGCGCCCCGTCCCTTGCGGCCTATCCCCGCGCCCAGGACGGAAAAGGCTCTGGAAAGGGATTCAAGATGACGATTTCAGTGGGTGACAAGCTGCCTGACGTTAAGCTGGTGAAGGTGACTGCGAACGGTCCCGAAGCTGTGCAGTCGGGCGAATATTTCGCTGGCAAGAAGGTCGCGCTGTTCTCGGTGCCGGGTGCCTTCACCCCCACCTGCTCGGCCAAGCACCTTCCGGGCTATGTCGAAAAGGCAGAAGAACTGAAGGCCAAGGGTATCGACGAGATCGCCTGCACTGCCGTGAACGACGCATTCGTGATGGGCGCATGGGGCAAGGCTTCAGGTTCCGACGCCGTGACCATGCTGGCCGATGGCAATGGCGACTTCGTGAAGGCTCTCGGCCTTACCATGGACGGCAGCGGCTTCGGCATGGGCACGCGTGGCCAGCGCTTCTCTGTGCTGGTGAATGACGGCGTGGTCGAAAAGCTGAATGTCGAAGCACCGGGCGACTTCAACGTCTCCAGCGCGGAATACCTCCTCGGCCAGCTCTGAGCAGCCGCCACAGGCCGACAAAGAAAAAGCCCGCCTTCACAGGCGGGCTTTTTTCGTTGGGGCAAAGCTATGCCCGTGGGGGGATCAATAGCCCATCAGCTTGAGCACTTCCTCACGGCTGCGCTGATCCTTCCGGAACACCCCGGTCACGCGGCTGGTCACCATGCCCACACCGGGCGTGCGCACACCGCGTGCGGTCATGCAGGAATGGCTCGCCTCGATCACCACGGCAACGCCGCGCGGCTTGAGGTGGCGTTCGATGCAATCCGCCACTTCGGCAGTCAGGCGTTCCTGAACCTGCAGGCGCCTGGCATAACCGTGCAACACACGGGCCAGCTTGGAAATGCCTACGACATGGTCCGTCGGCAGATAGGCGATCGCTGCCTTGCCGATGATCGGCGCCATATGGTGTTCGCAGTGCGACTGGAAGGGAATGTCCTTCAGCAGCACGATCTCGTCATAGCCGCCCACTTCCTCGAACACGCGGGAAAGGTGGATGCCGGGATCGTCACTATAGCCTTCGCAATACTCTCTCCAGGCGCGTGCTACGCGCTGGGGCGTGTCTACCAGGCCCTCGCGGGTTGGATCGTCGCCCGCCCAGCGGATCAACGTGCGGATGGCTTCCTGCACCTCTTCGGGTACGGGGGGTTTGGTGCTCATGCTTCAACGTCCTGCCAAGCGCGCCATGAAGAGGCAGCGCCATGGCAAGTCCGTTAGAAGTCTTGAGCCGATTAGCCAAGTGCCCCCTATTCCTTTGCATCCTCCTTGCGTTCGGGAGTCACCTCGGCCTGAGCCTTTTCGGCGGACTTCCGACGCTCGAACACTTCTTCCATATGCACCTCGTCATCACGGGTGAGGTGCTCGGCAAAGTCGGGGAAATGCTCTTCCTCCTCCTCGTCGATATGATGGAGGTAATCGTGCTTGAGCTGGCGGAACTTCACCAGCCACGCGCCGCTGGCCATATCGGTGGCGGCAATGTCGTTCAGCGCTTCCTCGATCTCGTGATGCTCTGCAACCGAATGGCGGGTTTCGTCGGTGGTCTCGGGCTTGCGCATCATGGTTGAATAGAGCGCCTGCTCTTCCGCTGACGCATGGCCCTTCAGTTCAAGCGTCAGGCGCTCGAACAGCTCGGCACGCTCTGCGCTCTCGCCATGCGTCTGCTCAATGCGGTCCAGAAGGTCGCGATGAAGATCGTGATCCTGCTTGAGGCGGTCGAAGATGTCGATGTCGGTAGCCATCATTTTCCTCTCTGTGCTGTTGCAGTGCAGGAAAAACCGATCGCGGCGGGGCGGCGTTCCGTCTCGCGCGGGGAAGCGTGCCATGGCTGCGGGGAATCGCGTCACGCGCGATTCTGAAAAGAGATCGCCCGTTCGAATTCCAGGCGTTCCGGATGGCTGGCTGGTGCCCGATAAACAAAAGGCCACCCCTTGCTGGGATGGCCTTTTGTTTATTGGCGCGCCCGGAACGATTCGAACGTCCGACCCTCAGATTCGTAGTCTGATGCTCTATCCAGCTGAGCTACGGGCGCGCTTGGAGGGCGCCCAATAGGGGGATGATTCATACTTGGCAATCCCTATCCGACACCTTTTTTCAGTTCGATCAAACCATCGAGCAAAACCACGTCCAAAGGCGGCTTGTTCAGCGCCTTTGCCTCATCCAGCGTGAACCAGCCCCAGCCCCCGCCTTCATAGGCATGCGGTTCCCCCGTCCAACGGGATGCAGTGTAAAGAAGAATGACAATTGCTGGATTCGCACCTTCAGGAATGGATTCGGCGAAACCGGCAGGCGCCATCCCGGCCGGGTCCAGGATGAGTCCAAGTTCCTCCTCAATCTCGCGAATCAAGGCCAATGCCGGGGTTTCCCCGGCCTCTACCTTGCCTCCGGGGAACTCCCACAGCCCCCCATGGTGTTTACCCTCCGGGCGTTTATGCATCAGCACGCAGCCGTCCTTCCCCACCCCCTCTCCGGCAATCGCGGCAGCCACAACCAATATCCATGTCGGATTTTTTTGCAGAAGTGAGTTCACTGGAAACCTTTCGTTAGGACTGTTCTGCGAAACCAGCATGGTCAGTCCGAATTGGACGGGGGTAACCTGAAATGAACAGAGCCATTCTGATCAAGGAAATCCTGGCTGATGCCAGGGGGGCTACTGCCATCGAATACGGACTGATCGTGTCATTGATTGTCATTGCGATTGTCGGCGCCTTGCAAGGCGTAGGTGCTGGCAGTGGGGGGCTGTGGGGCCAGATGAGCCAGACCGCAACCAACGCGATGGGGGGCTCTTCAAACTAGGGATTAGCTCTTTTTCAACCTTTGATACGTAATCACAAACTGCCCGAACCAGTCATGTGGGGTTGGCCCGGGTCCGAAGACTGAACCAGGAGACTAGCCATGAAGTTCATCAACAAGCTGCTGCGCGACGAAGCTGGCGCCACCGCCATCGAATACGGCCTGATCGCTGCTCTGATCGCCGTTGCTGCCGTTACCGCCATGGGTTCGCTGGGCAACCAGCTGAGCACCACCTTCGGCACCGTCGAAACGAAGATGAAGGGCGAGTAATCGCATTTCACAATTTTCCGGAAAGGGCGGCAGGGAAACCTGCCGCCCTTTTCATTTGTCTTGCGCGGACGTTGCCAAACTACCGCAGCCTGGCAAGGAATGGCGGAAATCAGCTGCCTTTCACCACGATTTTCAGCTTCTGACCGGCCTTGATCGTATCTCCCGAGGCAAGCCCGTTCAGCACGCGGAAGCGCGCTTCTTTCGCGTCACTATAGGCCATCCGGTTCGCCAGAGAGGCAATCGTGTCGCCATTCCTTACGGTCACCACTTCCACCTTGCGCGGAGTGACGGAGGCCGCCTCGCTCGCGCTGATCCGCCGCATCGAAGCGAACATCGGATCAAACACAGCCGCCTGCCCGGCAGGGGCAATGGCCGCGAAGTGGAATGCCTGATTGCCTGAAAATTCATAGGCATAGACAACCACATCCACCTGACTTTCACCGCTTTGCACCCGTGCCGTGCCAACCATGGCAGGCAGGCCGTTCACCGTAGTCTTCCGCAGGTTTTGCGGCGCAAGGGTCTGCTGCGTTCCGCCCAGTTTCTGGAAGACCTGACGTACATAGGTCTCCAGATTCCCACTATAGGAACCGCCCGCCATCTGCGCGCGCCCGCTATTGCCGTTGATCGAGACCGCCGCCGCACCGTTGACCATGTAATAGCCCTGCGGAGCAGAGAAGCTCAGCCGCAGGTCGGGATGGATGAACTGGCTGCCCTCGATCACCCCCTGATGGGGATCGTCACCATAAACGATGCCGCCGATGCGAGTGAGGAACGTATCCCGATTCGTAGCCCCACCATTAGCCGCACCAGCCAGTTGCTGGGCGTTCTGGACGCGAGAGGCCGGATCGGGGTGAGTCGATGCCCATTCGGGCATACGTGCATCCCTGCCCTGCAATTGCGCATCCAACGAATTCTGCGCCGCCAGACTGGCCAGCAGGGTGGACATGGCGCGTTTATCGTAGCCGGCAGTGCCAAGATATTGCACGCCCAGCCCATCGGCCTCCAGTTCCTGTCCGCGCGAATATTTGAGCGTGGCGAGTTCCGGCACGGTGCTGGAAATCTGCTGCCCCAGCTTGCCCAGCGACGAATCGCCCAACAGCACGCCGGAAAGAATCTGCCCGATCGCGCCAAGAAGCGCATTCTGTTGCGCCGTCTGCTGGCGCTTGGCCGAATGGCGAGCCGCCACATGGCCCACTTCGTGGCCGAGAACCGCCGCCAGTTCCGCTTCGTTGTTCATCAGCGCCACGAGCTGGCGCGTGACGTAAACATAGCCGCCGGGAATCGCGAAAGCGTTGTTCACCGAGGAATTGAGCAGCGTCACCTTGAAGGAGCCCGGCGAATTGCCAAGGCCTGACTGGTAAGCGATGTTCTGGCCAATCCCGCCGATATAATCGGCCTGTGCGCCGCTCATCGCCCCGCCGAATTCAGAAACGATCTGCGGATGCGCCTCTGCGCCCTGCTGGGCCTCCGTCTGGGTGATCGGGCTGCCGGTAGAGGCAATCGGCCCGCCGGCCATGCAGCCCGTCAGGGCAAGACTGGCCACCCCGGCCAGCGCTGTGGATCGGGCGCGGAATTTCGCGAATGCAGACATGAAATGCTCCTCCGTGCGGCTCGAATGGCCGCTCCAACACGGAAGGCATTGTGCTTTGCCCGGCGCCGCCATGCAAGCATGCGCCCGGGCAAGCGTGCGGCAAATCAGCCGATCTTGAGGAAGCGATCCTCGCGCATCTTGCGCAGGGCTGCCGGGCTCTTCTTGATCAGAACGTCCAGTTCCTGCGCGATTGCCGCCCCAAGGGCGAGGGCAGCTTCACGCTGATCGCGGTGGGCGCCGCCCACCGGTTCTTCCACGATCCGGTCGATCACGCCCAGTTCCAGCAAGTCCTGTGCGGTCATCTTCATCGCTTCGGCTGCCTGCGGGGCCTTTTCGGCCGTACGCCACAGGATGGAAGCGCAGCCTTCGGGCGAAATCACCGAATAGACGGCATGTTCCAGCATCAGCACGCGTTCGGCACTGGCCAAAGCAACCGCCCCGCCGGAACCGCCCTCGCCCACGATGGCCGCAACCATCGGCGTCTGCAGCGCAAGGCAGGCCTCGGTCGAACGGGCGATGGCTTCCGCCTGGCCGCGTTCTTCCGCCTCGATTCCCGGGAAAGCACCGGACGTATCCACCAGTGTCACCACGGGCAGGCCGAAGCGGCTGGCCATTTCCATCAGGCGCACCGCCTTGCGATAGCCTTCGGGCTTGCCCATGCCGAAATTGTGCCGGATGCGGCTTTGCGTATCATGGCCCTTCTCGTGGCCGATCAGCATGACCTTGCGGCCATCCAGAGTGGCGAAGCCGCCGATAATCGCTTCGTCCTCACCGAAATAACGATCCCCGCCCAATGGCACGAAATCGTCGAAGATCTGTTCGACGTAGTCCTTGAAATGCGGCCGCATCGGGTGGCGGGCCACCTGCGTCTTCTGCCAAGGCGTAAGCGCGGCATAAGTGCTGGCCAGCAGCTCCGCACTCTTGGCTTCAAGCCGCTTGATCTCGGCCGAAATATCGACCTCGTCACCTTCGG
Organism: Erythrobacter sp. SG61-1L; assembly: GCF_001305965.1. Lineage (NCBI taxonomy): Bacteria > Pseudomonadati > Pseudomonadota > Alphaproteobacteria > Sphingomonadales > Erythrobacteraceae > Erythrobacter > Erythrobacter sp. SG61-1L. The sequence continues at coordinate 797,333 of NZ_JXQC01000003.1, read as the reverse complement.
AAGCGGCGCGCAGCTCCGCAATGCGGGCTTCGAGCGCGGCGACCGGCTTTTCGAATTCGAGATAGGAAATCATGCGCCCTGCGCTAGTCGCCCTGACGCTTTCGGGCAAGAGGGGCGCGGGCGAGAGGATGGCGTTCATTCACCAGTGCGACCAGTCTTGCGGCATCCACATGGGTGTAAATCTGGGTCGTGGCGATGTCTGCATGGCCCAGCAGGGTCTGCAAAACGCGCAGATCCGCGCCGCCTTCAAGCAGATGGGTGGCAAAGGCATGGCGCAGCACATGCGGGCTGATCTTCTCCGGCGCCAGCCCTGCCCGCACCGCCAGTTCCTTGAGCATCTGATACAGCCTGATGCGGCTGAGATGCTTGGCCCGCGACGGGAACAGGTAACGCCCTTCCCCCTGCCTCACCTCAAGCCAGCGGGACAGTGCCTGTCGTGCCCGGTTGGAAACCGGCACCATACGCGAAACGCCTCCTTTGCCGGTGACGGTCAGGAATGGCGCATCGCGCGGAACGGCGGAAAGCGGCAGGGAAACAAGCTCCGTCGCGCGCAGACCGGAGCCATAAAGCAGTTCCAGCAGCGTCAGCAGGCGGACAGCCTCCATTCGGCCGCTCTCCGCCTCTTCTTCCGCGCAGGAGAACAGGCGATCCACCTCTTCATGGCTCAGAATTTTCGGCAGCGGCCTGCGGGCGGGCGGGCGCGGCAGGGCCGGCGATGGATCGTCCGACCTCAGCCTTTCATCCTGCAGGAAGCCATAGAACTGCCGCAGGGCGGAGCTTTTCCGGGCCACTGTTGCGGGCGCGAGCAAGGCCCAACGGGCACCGAGCGATGCCAGAGCATCCCTGTCGGCCACCACAAGATCCCCCAGCAATTCTTCCGCGCCCTCAAGATCACGGCGATAGGCCGCCAGCGTATTGGCCGCCGCGCCACGCTCTGCCGCGAGCATGGCCAGGAAGGATTCTATCTCCCCGGCGATGGCATCAGCCCCGTGCGACAGCCTCTGCCGCGATCATCCGCGCTTCGGCAGAGAGGCCGACGCGGTTGAGCGAGCGGACAATGAAATAGAGCTGGCGCGCCGTCATCATGTCCCACTTGTCGCCCTGCATACCCAGCCCTGCGAGCATCGAGACCAAAGCGGGATTATTCGCATCGGCAGCGCGGGTAATCATGCGGCTCCAGGCGCTTTCGCGCGTGAGATTGACCTTCAGCGTACCGGCAAGGCTGCGCGCGTCACCGCTCTCAAGCCGCCCAAGCCCCGCAAGGCCCGCCAGCAGGAATTGCGACTTACGCTGGCCACTGCTGCCATCGTCATCGAAGAAGGAATCGACTGCGGATTGGCTGACCGCACCCTCGCGCCGGGGTTGCGCCAGTGCCAGCAAGGCCCAGCCAGTGCTGCCCTGCGGCACGACCGAGGCCCAGCGCATCGCGTTCCGATCGAGTCCGGCAGCCAGCATGGATGAAATCAGCAGCGGCGCATCGGCCTCCAAATCCTTGCTGGGGCTGACGCGGGCCGCAGCGTAAGCCGTGAGGACGAGCCGCCCGTAATCGGGCGAGGTTCCGCCCCACAGGTCGCGCATGGCCTGCATCCGGTCGGCCGGATCGGCCGCCACATAGGCCTCGCGCAGCAGGCCCGCCCGTTGTGCGGCATCCCCGCCCACTTCAGGCGTGGAGTAGATCTGCGAATAGAGATCGACCAGAGCGGAGCTGGACAGGATGCCCTCGCCTGCGGCCTTGTCCGCCGAATCGGCCCGAATGCCCAGCGGCAGCGCGGGCGATACGGCGCCCATCCGGTCGTACCATCCTCCTGCGCCGCTGCGCAGGCTGGCCGGCACTTCGAGGCCGAGCGTGACGGCAAGCGAATAGCGCCAGGGATTGAGTTCCTTGACCTCGTCCCACTCGATATTCACGGCTTGGCCGCCTTCGCCGGCGGCACCCGCGTAACGCTTGGCCAACAGCACGTCGATTGCCGGGGCGGTTCCGCGCGACAGAGCGAGATCCAGTTCGCGCGCGCCCTGACGCCCGTCTCCGGCGAAGGAGCGGCAGATGGCCTGCACCATCTTCCATTCGCCATCCTTGCGGATGTCGCCCTTCAGCCGCGCGACCGGACACAGGCCGACAATATCGCCGGTCAGCAGATAGGCATCGAAGGCCGCGTTGGTGAGCGCGGAATTATAGTTCGACGAATCGATATCCTGCACCAGCGCGCGGGCTGCATAACCTTCGCCCATTCGGTTGAGCGCGGCGGCGCGCAGGGCGGCGAATTCCACCGGGTCCATCCCCTGCGGCGCATCAAGCCTGCTCGCCAGCGTCCGGCGCAGCAGGATGTGGCCCCAACGTGAAAGCAGCGGATGCCTCGTCCCGTCCAGCGCGGCACGCACCAGTGCGCCCGGCTGCCCGGCAACGGCCCGCGCGGGAAAGCCACCTTCATCGCGCGAGATCACGCCCACACGCTGCAGCGAACGGCGCGCACCGGGGGGAATGTCGAATTTCGGCTTGAGGCCCAGCAGCTCGTCGATCTCGTCGGGGCTCATCTTCTCGATCTCGGCGATCGAGGGGAAATTTGCGGGCAAGCCGCCGGTTCCAGCCTCACCCGTCGTCACACCGGGCAGCGGCTGGACCACGGGGGAGGATACGCTCGGCGCAGCAGGCGCCTGCGGCGATACAATGGTGGGTACGGCAACCGGGGCAACCGGACGCGCCGCGGGCGTAGGCGTTGGCCGGTTAAAACCCGGAGGGAGCAGCGATTCAGGGGCGGCCAGCGCGATGCCGGAGGTGAACACCAGCGCGGCGGCGCCGATCAGAAGGGCGCGCTTCACTTGAAATCTCCCGGCAGGGCCACGGGCTGGCTGATCTGCCGCAATGGCTGTTCGCCCCCGTCGTACCAGGCCAAGGCGAGCACCAGCAACACGATCACCGCCAATGCTGCAACAAACCCCCTGGAACTCATGGCCAATGGTCGCGTCCTCGCCAGCTACACCAAGCCGCGCGCAAGGTTCGCGCGGCGCTTGCGCTGCCGGTTAGCCCATCTATAGGCAAGGCGGCAATGACCAAACCCGAACCCATGCCCAGCGACGCCGAGATCGAGGAACTGGCCGCGCGTATCGACCGTCCGGTCGCGCTGGTGGGAATGATGGGCGTCGGCAAGTCCACAGTGGGCCGCAAGCTGGCCACTTTGCTGCACTTGCCCTTCATCGATGCGGACGAAGCAATAGAAAAAGCCGCGCAGATGAGCGTGAGCGAAATCTTCTCCCGCTTTGGCGAGCCCTATTTCCGCGACGGGGAACGCCGCGTGATCGCCCGGCTTGCCGCCGACCGCCCCAGCATCATAGCCACGGGCGGCGGCGCTTTCGTCAATGACGAGACGCGCCAGCTGCTGCTCGACAAGACGATCTGCGTCTGGCTCGATTGCGATACGGATACTTTGGTGGAGCGCGTCGGCCGCAAGGACACCCGGCCCCTGCTACGCAATGGCGATCCGCACGAAATCCTCACGCGGCTTAAGGCAGAGCGTGAACCCTTCTACTCGCAGGCGCCCATCCATGTGATGAGCGAAGCAGGCCCCCATCATCAGGCCGTGCAGCGTATTCTCAAAGGTATCGAACAATGGCTGTGATCCCCGTCGAACTCGCGGGACGTTCCTATGAAGTGCGCGTCGGCAGCGGGCTGCTGGCCAATGTGGCGCAGGAATGCGGCGCGATGCTGCGCAAGCAGCGCGTGCCCATCGTCACCGATGCCAATGTGGAGAAGCACTGGCGTGCGGCAGTCGATGCATCGCTGACGGCGGCGGGCAAGGAACCGCGCTGGCTGGTGCTCGATCCGGGCGAAGCGACCAAGAGCTGGGACGGGCTTTCGCGCACTATCGACTGGTTGCTGACGGAAGAAGTGGAACGCGGCGACCATATCCTTGCCCTTGGCGGCGGGGTGATCGGCGATCTGACAGGCTTTGCCGCCTCGATCCTGAAGCGCGGCTGCGGTTTCATCCAGCTTCCCACCAGCCTGCTGGCACAGGTGGACAGTTCGGTCGGCGGCAAGACGGCGATCAACACGCCTGCAGGCAAGAATCTGGTCGGCGCCTTCCACCAGCCCGCCCTTGTGCTGGCCGATCTCGATGCGCTGGACACTCTGCCGGTACGCGAAATGGGCGCGGGCTACGCGGAAGTCATCAAATACGGCATTCTGGGCGACGCGCCCTTCTTTGAATGGTGCGAAATCAACGGCGCCAGCGTGATCGCGGGCGACAAAGTCGCGCAGGAATATGCCGTGACCGAAAGCGTGAAGGCCAAGGCCCGCATCGTGGCCGAGGACGAACGTGAAACGACCGGCACGCGCGCCCTGCTCAATCTGGGCCACACATTCGGCCACGCGCTGGAGGCTGAGACCGGCTTTTCCGACCGGCTGCTGCATGGCGAAGGCGTGGCAATGGGCATGGTGCTCGCCGCCCGCTATTCCGCGCGGCGCGGGCTGATTTCCGGCGCCGATGCGGAACGGGTGGCAAAGGCGATTGCCGGTGCCGGCCTGCCGTCCGAACTATCCACTTTGGGCCTCAACGTCAGCGGCAAGATGCTCGCCGCCCATATGCTGCATGACAAGAAGATGGACGCAGGCACCCTGCCCTTCGTCCTCCTGCGCGGCATTGGCGAGGCGTTTCTGGACAAGACCGTGCCGCTGGACGACGTGGCGGAGTTTCTGGACGGGCAGCTGCAAGGCTAGCTCCTCCCCGGCACGGGGAGGGGGACCGCGCCGCAAAGCGGCGGGGTGGAGGGGCACCCGCGAGTAGCCCTTCCATCTGACCGTATCGCCCAGAGCGCCTGCCCCTCCACCATCCTGCGGATGGTCCCCCTCCCCATTCTGGGGAGGATCATTTTTGGGGCGAGACAAGCGCATCGCTCCCCGCTACCCGTTACGCCTGCAACGAACGGGAGCCCCATGACCACCGCCGAAGCCACGCCCAAGCTGGACATCGAAACCCGCGCCGACCGCGCCTTTCTCGGCCATCCCAAGGGGCTTGGCTATCTCGCCTTTACCGAGGCGTGGGAGCGGTTTTCCTATTACGGCATGCAGGCGCTGCTGGTGCTCTACATGGTCAAGCACCTGCTTTTGCCCGGACAGGTGGAGCAGGTCGCCGGGATCGAGCAATTGCGCGGGCTTTATGGCGGGCTGGACGGGCAGGCCTTCGCTTCCGCCATTTTCGGCACCTATGCGGCCACTGTCTATCTGACTCCGATCCTCGGCGGCTGGCTCGCAGACAGGGTTCTTGGCAAGCGCCGGACCGTATTGCTGGGCGCGATAACCATGGCGCTGGGCCATTTCCTGATGGCCTTCAACATCACTTTCCTGCTCGCCCTGCTCTGCCTCATTCTCGGCTCGGGCATGTTCAAGGGCAACATCGCCAGTCAGGTGGGCGCGCTTTACAAGCCGGAGGATCTGCGCCGGGCCGATGCATTCCAGATCTTCTATCTGGGCATCAATGCAGGCGTGATCGCTTCGCCTCTGGTCGTGGGCACATTGGGTGAAAAGGTCGGCTGGCATTACGGCTTCGGCGCGGCTGGCATCGGCATGCTCATCGGCCTGGCCATCTATGTGGCAGGCCAGAAATACTTGCCGAAAGAACATTTCGACGTGCCCGGAAAGGCCGCCGAACCGCGCGCGCCAATGACCCGGCGAGACTGGCTGGCAACGCTTGCCTTGCTGCTGCTGATCCCGGTGATGGCCGTTGCCATCGTGCCCAACAACCAGATCTTCAACGCCTATCTGGTCTGGGCGGACCATGATTTTGCGCTGCGCTGGGGCGATACGGTGCTGCCCACCACATGGCTCGTCACGCTGGACGCCATCGTCTCGGTCACGTTCCTTGCGGGCGTTGCGCTGTTCTATCGCTGGTATGGCACCCGCTGGCAGGAACCCGATGAACTGGCCAAGATGATCATCGGCTCGGCATTTTCCATGGGCGGAATGGCCTGCCTCTACATGGCGGCGATTTCCGTTCCCGAAGGCGGGAAGATCGGGCTGTTCTGGCCGGTGATGTTCCACATCGTGAACTCGATCGGCTTTGCCCACATGCTGCCGGTCAGCCTTGCGCTATTTGCGCGGCTGGCGCCCAAACAGATCAACGCAACGGTGATCGGGCTCTATTACCTCGCCTTTTTCGGCGGCAATTCGCTGGTGGGCTATCTCGGCACGAAGTTCGAAACGATGAGCGTGCCTGCCTTCTGGCTGATGCACCTGATGTTTGCAGCGGCAGCGGGCGTGGTGTTCATCCTGTTCAAGCTGCTGCTCGCCCCGCGCCTGATGCACCGGGCGGAAGTGGAAGACGTCGCACTCGCCTGAGCGCGACGTCCCCCAATTCGGATCAGATCTGGTCCAGCGCCTGGGCCATATCGGCGATGATATCGTCGATATGCTCGATACCCACGGATACGCGGACCACGTCCGGCCCGGCGCCTGCCCGGACCAGCGCATCGCCTTCCAGCTGGCTATGCGTGGTGGATGCCGGGTGGATCACCAGCGAGCGCGTGTCGCCGATATTGGCGAGGTGGCTGAACAGCTTGAGCGATCCGACCAGCTTCACACCCGCATCGTAACCGTCCTTCAGCCCGAAAGTGAATACCGCCCCGCCCTTGCCGCCGAGATAGGTCTTGGCGAGCGCGTGATATTTATCATCCGGCAGGCCCGCATAGGAAACCCAGCCCACCTTGGGATGGGCCTTGAGCCATTCGGCCAGCGCCAATGCGTTGGAACAATGGCGTTCCATGCGCAGGGTCAGCGTTTCCATGCCGGTCAGCGCCAGGAAGGCGTTGAAAGGCGCCATGGCCGGGCCGAGATCGCGCAGGCCCAGCACGCGGCAGCCGATGATGAAGGCAATCGGCCCCACTGCATCGGTCAACACCGCACCGTGATAGGAACCGTTGGGCTGCGACAGCGTCGGGAACTTGCCTGAAGCGGCCCAGTCGAACTTGCCCGCATCCACGATCACGCCGCCGATGGAATTGCCGTGGCCGTTCAGGAACTTGGTGGTGGAGTGAACCACGATGTCCGCGCCGTGTTCAATCGGGCGGCACAGCACCGGGCTGGCCAGCGTATTGTCCACCATCAGCGGAACGCCCGCATCATGGGCAACCTTGGCGATGGCGGCGATGTCCTGCACCACGCCGCCGGGGTTCGCGAGGCTCTCGATGAAGACCACGCGGGTCTTCTCGTCGATGGCGGCGGCGATATTCGCCGGATCGTCAGCATCCACGAAGCGGGCTTCCCATCCGAACTTCTTGAAGCTTTCGCCCAGTTGGTTGAGCGATCCGCCATAAAGCTTGTTCGCCGCCACGATGTTGCAACCCGGTTCCATCAGGGTGTGGAACGCTAGGAACTGCGCCGCATGGCCCGAAGCCACTGCCAGCGCCGCCGCGCCGCCTTCCAGCGCCGCGATCTTGCCTTCTAGCGCCCCGTTGGTGGGGTTCATGATGCGAGTGTAGATGTTCCCGAATTCCTGCAGCGCGAACAGGCGCTGGGCGTGGCCAGCATCCTCGAACACATAGGATGCGGTCTGATAAATCGGGGTGATCCGCGCCTTGGTGGTGGGATCCGGCTCTGTCCCTGCATGGACGGCCAGCGTATCGAGTTTGGGTTCGCTCATTCTGCACTCTCCAGTTCGCGCAGTTCCTCAGTGCGCTGTTTCGTCAAACGGGTGCGGCAAGTGGCGACCATGAAGGGTTCCATGGAGCCGCCGCGAAAGGTGAAGCCCTCGCTCTGGCACTGGGCATCACGATAATCGAGCCAGGCGCGCTGGGCCTTCAGCAGGCTGTCGAAATAGCCGGGCCGGCCATCGTCCGGCGGATAATCGGCATCCTGCCGCTTCAGCCTATCGGCAATGATCTTCCACTGTGCGTTCAGCGCGGCATCGGCCGCATGGAAATCCTGCGCCGCGCAGTAATTCAAATGCTGCTGCGGAAGGGAATCGCTGGTGCAATCGATCTGCGGTTCTTCCGCTTCCACCGGCTGCGCGGCCATCATCAGCAGGGGAAGCAGCGCGATCATTCCGCCGGTTCCACCTGCTTGCAGGCCCGCATCGGCTCCTCGCCCACCAGCGGCTTCATCCCCAGCCGGGAGAAGAGCGCGGCATCGGCATCGTCGCCGGAATTGGGCGCGGTCAGCAGCTTGTCGCCGGTGAAGATCGAATTCGCCCCGGCCATGAAGCACAGGGCCTGAGTCGCCTCGCTCATGCTCTCGCGCCCGGCGGAAAGGCGCACCATGCTCAACGGCATGGTGATACGCGCGGCGGCCACGGTGCGGACGAATTCGATGTCGTCGATCTTCGCCAGCGGCGTATCGGCCAGCATGTCGCCCAGCACCGTGCCCTTCACCGGCACCAGCGCGTTTACGGGCACACTTTCGGGATGCTGCGGCAGAGTGCTGAGCGTGTGGATGAAGCCCACGCGATCCTCGCGCGTTTCGCCCATGCCCACGATCCCGCCGGAACAGACATTGATCCCGGCAGAGCGGACATTGTCCAGCGTATTCAGCCGGTCCTGCATGGTGCGCGTGGTGATGACCCGCTCGTAATATTCGGGGCTGCTGTCGATATTGTGGTTGTAATAATCGAGGCCCGCCTCGGCCAGCATTGCGGCCTGTTTCGGGCTGAGCATGCCCAGAGTCATGCAGGTTTCCAGCCCCATGGCACGCACGCCCTGCACGATTTCCACGATCGCGGGCATGTCCCGATCCTTGGGATTGCGCCAGGCGGCACCCATGCAGAAACGCTGGCTTCCGGCATCCTTCGCGCGGGCCGCCGATTGCAGCACTTCGCGCACATCCATCAGCTTGGACGCCTCAACCCCGCTGTCGGCCTTCACGCTTTGCGAGCAATAGCCGCAATCCTCCGGGCAGCCGCCGGTCTTGATCGAAAGCAGCGTGCAGAGTTGCACCTCGTCCGGCCGATGATGCGCGCGATGCACTTCGGCCGCGCGGAACACCAGTTCGGTGAAGGGAAGATCGAAGAGGGCGGCGATTTCCTCGCGCGTCCAGTCAGTGCGGATAGGGGTCATGGCGCGGCTATCCTCCTCTCGGCGGCCGGGTTCAAGTGCGAACCTGTCCTATCGTCGTTGCGAGCCTGAAAGGCGAAGCAATCCAAGGGCTTTGCGCAAAGCCGCACTGGATTGTTTCGTCGGCATAGCCTCCTCGCAAGGACGAATTAGCGCGGCCTACTTCCCCTTGAAGTGCGGCGCACGCTTGGAGAGAAACGCGCCGATCCCTTCCTGCGCGTCGTCCGTTCCGGCGGCCTCCCGCTGGGCCTGCGCTTCGCGGTCCATGGCCGTGCCATAGGAATGGTGGAGCGCAGAGGAGAGATTCGCCTTCATCAACCCCAGCGCGACGGTAGGCCCCGCAGCCAGCCGCGATGCCAGCGCCCGCGCTTCATTGGCGACGATATGATCTTCCACGCAGCGATGGATCAGGCCCCATTCGGCAGCGCGCCTGCCATGGACCTTCTCGCCCAGCATCAGCATTTCCGCCGCGCGGGCCTTGCCGATCAGACGAGGCAATATCCAGCTTGCCCCGCCATCAGGCACCAGCCCGATATTGACGAAGGCCTGCAGGAAATAGGCGCTCTGCCCCGCGACGCAGAAATCGCAGGCCAGCGCGATGCTGCACCCGATTCCCGCCGCCGCGCCCATCACTTCCGCCACGATGGGCAGGCGGTGATCGGCTATATCCATCACCAGCGGATTGTAGTGATCCACCAGTGAGCGATAGGCGCCCTCGCCCGGATCGCCTTCGCCCACAATGGCGGCCAGATCCGCGCCGGAACAGAATGCGCGCCCTTCCCCCCGGATCAGCACGGAACGCGCCTCTTCCGTATGGGCCAGCGCATGGCGCATCTCGTCGGCCATGTCGGGCGTCAGAGCATTGAGCTTGCCCGGGCGGGCCATGCTGAGCACAGCGACGGGGCCGGAAGCGTCGAATTTGATGGAGGTGTAGTTCATATCAGGTTTGGCCAATGGCTTCCTCAATCGATCTGGGTCTGATCGTACCCTTCGCTTGGCGCGATTTCGCTGAGCTGCTTGCCGTCGATTCTGGTGCGCATGCCCTGAGGAAGATATTTCCTGGCATCATCGCCATATTTGGCATCGATTTCGGCAAACTGATTGGCCCAAATGTCGTCGTCATAATCAAAGGAGAACTCGCTCCGCTTATAGCCGCCGTTCTCCCAGCGTTCGCGAATATATTCGATCATATCGAAATGCTCGAGAGTATCACTGCGACTGTTGGGATCACCTGATCCATTAAGCACCATCCGATCACGACCGGCCTTCAGGAAATATTCCGGAGACGCTTTCCAAAACAGGATGAGTGCAGTCGAAAGGTCACAGTCTTCTCGGGAGGCAATCCACTGAAAGGCAACCGGCTCGACAAAATCCCAATTCGCGCAATGCGCGATGTGGTGCCAATCCGCCGGTGTAGACTCCTCCCTCAACCAAGTGAGAAATGTTGCACCCTCACTTTCCTCATTGCCCTCTCTGGGCAGTGAGCGGATCCATTCGACCTTCTCTACCAGCTTCTTGTCATAATCGCCGCAAACTGGCGGAGCGCTCGCTTCCATCGATTGGTCCTCAGAGCGGTGGGTTCCCGTGCTTCTTCCACGGGTTCTCCAACTGCTTGTTGCGAAGCTTCCTTAACCCCAGAGCAACCCTCTTTCTTGTCGAATGCGGATGGATCACCTCGTCGATGAAACCTTTGCTCGCCGCCACGAAGGGATTGGCGAAACGGTCTTCATATTCCTTCGTGCGCTGGGCCAGCTTTTCCGGATCGCCAGCATCCTTGCGGAAGATGATCTCCACCGCGCCCTTTGCCCCCATCACCGCGATTTCCGCCGTGGGCCAGGCATAGTTGAGATCGCCGCGCAAATGCTTTGATGCCATCACGTCATAGGCGCCGCCATAGGCCTTGCGGGTGATGACAGTGATCTTGGGCACGGTCGCCTCAGCATAGGCATAGAGCAGCTTGGCGCCATGCTTGATGATCCCGTTATGCTCCTGCGCGGTGCCCGGCAGGAAGCCCGGCACATCCACGAACGTGAGGATGGGGATATTGAAACAGTCGCAGAAGCGCACGAAACGCGCGGCCTTCTTCGAACTGTTGATGTCGAGGCAGCCAGCCAGCACCATCGGCTGGTTCGCCACCACGCCCACCGTGCGCCCTTCCACCCTTCCGAAGCCGATGATGATATTGGCCGCGTGATCGGGCTGGATTTCGAAGAAGTCCCCCTCATCCACCACCTTCCGCACCAGTTCGTGCATGTCATAGGGATGGTTGGGATTGTCCGGCACCAGAGTGTCGAGGCTGTCCTCGATCCTGTCCCACGGATCGGCAGTCGGCCGCTCGGGCAGGTCGGACCGGTTGGAAAGCGGCAGGAAATCGAAGAAATTGCGCGCCGCGACCAGCGCTTCCAGATCATTCTCCAGCGCCAGATCGGCAACGCCGGTTCTGGTGGTATGCGTGGTCGCCCCGCCCAGTTCTTCCTGCGTCACGACTTCGTTGGTAACCGTCTTCACCACATCCGGCCCGGTGACGAACATGTAGCTGGTGCCCTTCACCATGAAGATGAAGTCCGTCATCGCCGGAGAATAGACCGCCCCGCCCGCGCATGGCCCCATGATGAGCGAAAGCTGCGGCACCACGCCGCTGGCCAGCACATTGCGCTGGAACACTTCGGCATAGCCGCCAAGGCTGGCAACGCCTTCCTGAATGCGCGCACCGCCTGAATCGCTGAGGCCGATCACCGGCGCGCCGACCTTCAGCGCCATATCCATGATCTTGCAGATCTTCTGCGCATGCCGTTCCGACAGGGAACCACCGAACACAGTGAAATCCTGCGCATAGACGAAAACCAGCCGGCCGTTGATCGTGCCGCTGCCGGTCACCACCCCGTCGCCGGGAACGGTCTGCGCCTGCATCCCGAAATCGGTGCAATTATGCTCGACATACATGTCGAGTTCTTCGAACGATCCGGCATCCAGCAGCACATCCACCCGCTCGCGCGCGGTCAGCTTGCCGCGCTTGTGCTGTGCATCGATCCTATCCTGCCCGCCACCCAGAGAGGCAGCGGCGCGGCGGCGTTCCATTTCGGCAATATTGGCGGACATGCGTGCCTTCGGCTCCCCCGCGTTTTGTTGACCAGAGGCCTAACGTGCGGGGGAGACAGGGGCAAGTGGCTGGAGGGGCACTGAGATTTTCGTCATTGCGAGGGGCAGAGCCCCGAAGCAATCCAAGGCACGGTGCTCAAGCTCCCTGGATTGCTTCGCTATGCTCGCAATGACGATGTCAGTTCAGCAGAACCAGCTCTTCCGCCATGGAGGGGTGCAGCGCCACGGTTGCGTCGAAATCGGCCTTGGTCAGGCCGGCCTTCACCGCAATCGCCGCCGCCTGCAGGATTTCCGGCGCTTCCGGGCCGATCATGTGCAGGCCCAGCACCTTGCCCGTCTGCTCGTCCACGATCATCCGATAGAGTCCGCGCTCGGCCTTGGGCGAGAAGATGTTCTTCATCGGCCGGAAATCGGACTTGTAGACCCTCACATCGGGATATTCCCGCCGGGCCTGTTCCTCGGTCAGCCCCACGCCCGCAATGGGCGGCTGGCTGAACACGGCGCTGGGAATGTGATCGTACTGGATGGTGCGCGGATTGTTGCCGAACACCGTATCGGCAAAGGCATGGCCTTCGCGGATCGCCACCGGGGTCAGCTGCACGCGATCCGTCACGTCGCCCACGGCATAGATGCTGGTGCAGGAGGTGCGGTTATACTCGTCCACCGGAACCTCGCCCTTCACGCCCAGCTTGATGCCGGCCGTTTCAAGGCCCAGCCCCGCCGTATTGGGCTTGCGCCCCGTGGCGATCAGGATCTGGTCCGCCTCGATCGTCTCACCGCCCAGATCGGCCAGCAGAGAACCGCCTGCCTGCTTCGTGACCGAGCGGATATTGGCGTTGAGCTTGAACTGGATGCCGCGCGCCTGGACGATCTCGGTCAGGCGTTCCACGATCACCCGGTCATAACCGCGCAGGATCGTGTCGGAGCGATTAATTACTGTAACTTCACTGCCCAGTGCATTGAATACGCCCGCAAATTCCATGGCGATATAACCGCCGCCCACCACCAGTAGGCGTTTGGGCTGTTCGTCCAGATGGAACACTTCGTTGGAACTGATGCAATGTTCCACGCCCGGAATTTCCGGCATGGCGGGCCAGCCGCCCACGGCGACGAGGATATATTTCGCGGTGATTTCCTTGCCCGAAGCCAGCTTCACGCTGTTCGGCCCGGTCACGGTGGCGCGTTCGAGATATTTCTCGACCTTGTTGTTCTCCAGCGTCTTTCCGTAAAGCCCTTCCAGCCGGTCCACATCGGCATTCACGAAATCGCGCAGCACCTTCCAGTCGAAGCTCTTGCCTTCGATCGTGAAGCCGTAATTCCCGGCGTGGGAAAGTTCTTCCGCGAACATCGATCCATAGACCAGCATCTTCTTGGGCACGCACCCGCGGATCACGCAGGTGCCGCCCACGCGATATTCCTCGGCCACGGCAACGCGGGCGCCGTGGCTGGAGGCAATGCGGCTGGCGCGCACCCCGCCCGAACCGGCACCGATGATGAACAGATCATAGTCGAAATCAGACATTCGCAGGGCTCCTCTGGGCCGAGCGATATGGAGAGCGCGGCCATGCAAATCAATCTTCGGCTGCGGACAAGCGTGCGCTCTGGCAATCGGGCACTATCATACCGACATAGGATCAAACGCCCAGCCGGCGCCCGCGATGGAGATTCCCTTTGAGCAAGATGCCCGCATTGTTCGTCGGCCACGGCAGCCCGGCCAATACTTTCGAAGATAGCCGCTATGCCCGCGCATGGCGAAAGATGGGCGAAGTGCTGCCCCGCCCGCGCGCGATCCTGTCCATCTCGGCCCACTGGTATTTCAGCACCTCGGCCGTGACGGCGATGGAACATCCGCGCACGATCCACGATTTCTACGGCTTCCCGCAGAGCTATTTCGATTTCCAATATCCCGCCCCCGGCGCGCCGGATGTGGCGGCGATGGTGGCCGAAGCGGCCAAGCCGATCTGGGTTGGGCTGGATCGGGACCAGTGGGGGATCGACCACGGCACATGGTCCGTCCTGGCCCATATGTATCCCGATGCCGATGTGCCGGTGATGCAGCTTTCGCTCAACGGCGTGCGCCCGCTGGATTACCACATGCAACTCGGCGCGCAGTTCGCTTCGCTGCGCGATGAAGGCGTGCTGATCATGGCCAGCGGCAATGTGGTGCACAATCTTTCGACCATGTGCCGCAACGAGCCGGATTTCGGCCATGACTGGGGCATCCGCTTCGACAAGGCCGCGATCGAGAAGCTGGAAAGCGATCCGGGCGACATTCTCTCGCTGGCCGATCACCCGGACTATGCGATGGCCGTGCCCGCGCCCGATCACTACATCCCGATGCTCTACATCGCCGGGCTTGCCGCCGCGGAGAACGAGCCGCTCAAGGTGTGGAACGAAGGCCACGCGCTGGGCGCCGTGTCCATGACGTCCTACGCCATGGGCATGGACAATGATGCCCTTGCCGCCGTGCGCGAGGCTGCGGCGCTGGAAGCGGCCTGAGAGGCCTGAGGCCCCTGGGCTCACAAAACCGATATAGAGCTATTTCCGCTGGCCCACCCAGTTCCCCGCCGCTAGATTTCGTGGCGGGGAACTGGGGGCCGGGATGGGTGAATCTTTCAAGGAAATCGCACTCTTTGCTGTAGCCGTGTTCGGCGTCGGGCTCGTCATGGTGATGATCCTCAGCAAGATACTTGGCTTCTTCGTCGCGCTGAAGGCCACGCCGACGAACAGGGCGGGCTGGACGGTCGGCATCGCATATCTGATTTCAGCCGGCGCCCTGATCTTCGGAGCGCCCGAAGGTTATTGGATCTACGCCCCGCTGGTGCCGCTGCCCGGTGCGCTGGGGGTCTTCTGGTTCATCCGCAGAGGCCTGCGCAGCCGCTGGATCGACGACGATGTGGCGCATTCCGAAGGCCATTCGATCGAAGATGGCGATTTGGTTTCCGGATTATTGCGCCTGCTGCTGATGCTGGGTGTAGCGCTCGCCTTGATGCTCCTGCGTTACGCCCGCCAAGCAGTGTTCTAGGGTTCGTGGGAAAATTCGGCAGCTGATCGCAGAATTCGACCGGAAGCTGCCATTCCGGACACGACGACCAAGCTGACATTGGCGATGCCGTCTTATGCCTGTTACCAGTGCGCCATGCCGGACCTTTTAGACGTTACGACGCGCAACATAGCGCTGTCTCAATCCCCACTGGAATTCTCCACCTCGGGAGGCGGTGACTGGAAGATCTGGGATAGATACCTCACCGTAAACGGCAAACAGGCGTATCACTTGGGAAACGTCTGCGGCACATGCCGGTTTTTGTTTGAACGAATGGAGGGTGCCAACACGGGCATCGAAGTTGACGAGCTTACGGCGCTACTTGCAGCGGGTGTGAATAACCTAACGGAGGAGGTCGTCGATAAGCTTGCTCAACTCGTCCCCGCGTCAAACTATATTGTTGCGCTCCTGCGTCTGAAGCCAAAAGTTGTTCAACTTGGTGGGGAGAGCGATTATTTTGCGGTCGAGCAGGTTGAAAACGAGGATGGTGTGGACCCCTTTTGGGGATTGCCTCACAATCCGAAGGTTCCTTACTACCGCGTAGTCAGTCGCTCGAGCGTCAAAGTGCCGCAGGGAGAAGCTTTTGACTTCATCGTCCCGATGATTCCTGAATCGATGCTCGACCGTGAACGTATCGGCTTTTACGAGCGATCACTGAATGATGATTTTGCCCCAACAGCGGTCGCTTTGTCGCTACTTGATGTGAAAGGACCGGCCTGTTCTGGGACGGAGCATTGGTGCCTCGCTCATTATGTGATTGACGGTCACCATAAGGTCGCCGCAGCCGCCCGAGCTGATCGAGAACTTACTCTGATTGCGTTCATAGCCGTTGACCATGGCATCTCTTCGAAGGAACAGGTCGATATTGTGCTAAAAACTTTTACCCAATTGGTCTGACGTCCGCGTTCCCCGATTCCAGTCGCGCCGTCCGGAATACGGCTCACTAAAAGCGGACGGCCACTCAGGCTGGAATTTGTCGAGGCAATCTAGGCCACCACGCTGGCCGCAACGGCTCCCAGCACGCGCTGGGCATCCTTCGGGTCCAGCCGCACCTGCAATCCACGCTGGCCGCCATTGATAAACACCAGATCGTGCACCAGCGCGGCCTCCTCGATGGCGACGGGCACCTTGCGCCGCTGCCCGAAGGGGCTGATCCCGCCGACCTTGTAACCGGTCGCCCGCTCTGCATCGGCGGGCTTCATCATCTGGGCGGACTTGCCGCCCAAAGCGGCGGCAAGCTTCTTCATTGCCACTTCCCTGTCCGAAGGCAGGATCACGCAGGCGGGCTTGCCGTCCACCAGCGCCAGCAGCGTCTTGAGCACGCGCGCCGGGTCTTCCCCCAAGGCTTCCGCCGCCTGCAAGCCTATGCGATCCGCATCGGGATCGTAATCATAAGTGTGGACAGTAAAGACAGCGCCGGATTGCTCCAGCGCGCGGGTGGCAGGTGTGGCTTTGGACATGGCTAGCTCATTCGCGTCATTGCGAGCAGCCGGAGGCTGCGCGGCAATCCAGGGCTTCGCGCTTGGAGCCTTGGATTGCGTCGCGGCCTTGCCGCTCGCAATGACGAAAATGACCCAACATCACCCCAGCCCCGCAGCCTGCAGCAGCGCCGTGGTGCTGGCATCGAACTTAGCCCCGCCCGCTTCGATCTGCCGGGCAATTTCCTTGCCCAGTTCCACGCCGAACTGGTCGAAGGGATTGATCCCCATCAGCACGGCATTGGCGAAAGTGCGGTGTTCGTGGAACGCGATCAGCGCGCCCAAAGTGCCCGCATCGAAATCGTCGCACAGGATCGTCGCGCTCGGCCGGTCGCCCGGATAGGAGCGCGCGGGATCGCTGCTCGCCCTGCCGGCCATCAGCGCCGCCCCTTGCGCGAAGCAGTTCATCAGCAGGATGCGGTGATGCGCCGGGTCCAGCACGTCGCCCGCCGCGATGCTGGCGATGAAGTCCACCGGCACCAGATTGGTGCCCTGATGGAGCAGCTGGAACACCGCATGCTGGGCATCGGTGCCCACTCCGCCCCAGGTGATCGGCGCGGTCGGGCCGGAAACGGGCTGGCCATCGGCGGTCACGCTCTTGCCGTTGCTCTCCATTTCCAGCTGCTGGAGGTAGGAGGGCAGCAGGCGCAACCGCTCGTCATAGGCGAAGCACGCCCGCGTCTGGCAGCCGCGAATGCGGGTGTAATAAAGATCGGCAAAGGCCGCGCGCAAAGGCAGGTTGGCTGCGCCGTCCGTCTCCGCGAAATGCCGGTCCATTGCCGCGGCGCCATCCAGCATCTCCAGGAATTCGTCCATTCCCACAGCCATGGCGATGGGAAAGCCGATGGATGACCACAGCGAATAGCGCCCGCCCACGCTTTCCGGGAAAGGCAGGATGCGGGTTTCGTCCACACCCCACTCGACCGCCTTCTCGGGATAGGCAGTCAGTGCCACGACCCGGCCGGATGGATCGCCCACGCCATTCTGCGTCATCCATTCCAGCACGCTGACCGCGTTGGTCATGGTTTCGATCGTGGTGAAAGTCTTTGAAGCGATCGCCAGGATCGTGGTCTGCGGATCGCAGGCGGCAAAGGCCTCTTCCAATGCGCAGCCATCGATATTGGAGACGACATGGACGTCCACCAGCGGCATTTCGCGTGCCAGCGCGTCCACCGCCAGCGCAGGGCCGAGCGCCGAGCCGCCGATGCCGACATGGATCAGATGCTTCACATCGCCCATCGCGCCTTCATGGATGGCGCCCACCAGCATGCCCATGCGCGCCAGCAGGGCCTGCGCTTCCTCAACGCTGGCCGGATCGCCCACGCCGCGCAGGGCGGTATGTTCCGCCGCGCGATTCTCCGTGGGGTTCACCACTTCGCCCGCGAACATCTTCGCGCGCATTTCGGCAAAGCCGGCAGCCTCTGCCAGTTCGCCGAACAGGGCAATCAGCCCTTCGTCCAGATGGGTCTTCGACCAGTCGAACAGGATGCCGCCGCCCGCAGGCAGTTCCAGCCGTGCCGAAAGCGCCGCAACACGGCCTTCATCGGCAAACAGATCCTTCAGGCTGCCAACCTGATATGCGGACAGCCTCTCCCAGATCGCTGAGTTGTTCTCGCTCATAGCTGCCCCTTTCCTACAACAGGCCTTTAGGGGTAAGGCCTGCAGCGATGATTGGAAAGGCCCAAACCCCTCTGAAGGCGCCCGATTTCCGGGCAGATGGACCGGTGCGGAGTTTTGGCTTCAGCACAGTGTCAACATTGTCAACTTCGGCGGAAATCCGCTGCCCACTTGACGGCAGGCAGCGCGGCCCACAAGTGCAGGCCCAATGACAGAAAACGCAACTCCAGCGGCCGGACAGTCCGCCGCCCAGCCTGCCTCCATCGAGGCACCCGGCACGATGCCAGCAGAGCAGGAAAAGAAGAAAGAGGAAGGCAACTTCTTCATCTTCCTGCTGAAGCTGATCGTCATCATGCTGGCCTTCCGCACGCTGGCCTTTGCGCCGTTCAGCATCCCGAGCGAGAGCATGTTGCCGCGTCTGCAGAATGGCGACTATCTGCTTGCTTCCAAATGGAATTACGGGTTCTCGAACAATTCGCTGCCCTTCGGCATCCACCCCTTCCCCAACGGTCGCATTCTGGCGAGCCAGCCGGAACGGGGAGACATCGCGATCTTCAAGGCCCCGCCGCTGAACCGCGAGGATTACATCAAGCGCGTGATCGGCCTGCCGGGCGACCAGATCCAGATGATCGGCGGCGTGCTGCACATCAACGGCATTCCTGTGAAGAAGCAGCGCATCGAAGATTTCGAAATCGCCATTTCGCCCAACACGCGCTGCTATTCCGCGCAATTCGCGGCCACCAGCGAGGATGGCCAGTCCGTCTGCCGCTATCCCCAGTTCCGCGAAACGCTGCCCAACGGGGTAAGCTACAACGTGCTGGATTACGGCCAGACCCCGCAGGACAATACGCCCGCCGTGGTGGTGCCGGACGGCATGCTGTTCATGATGGGCGACAATCGCGACAATTCGCTGGACAGCCGCTTCCCCGCCGTGCCCGGACAGGGCGTGGGCCTTGTCCCGCAGGATAATCTGGTGGGCAAGGCTTCCATCATGATGTGGTCTACCGACGGTTCCTCTTCCTGGCCGCTGCCGTGGACCTGGTTCACGGCCGCCCGATGGGATCGCCTGGGGGGCACGTTTTGAGCGGCAAGCTGACGCTGACCGCCGAAGCCCGAACTTTCCTTGAGGAGCTGGGTTTCGGGCCGGTCAAGAAGGACGATGTGTGGGTTGAGGCGCTGACCCATGGCAGCACCGGCGATCCGCGCGATTATCAGCGACTTGAATTCCTGGGCGACCGCGTTCTGGGCCTCGTCATCGCGGACTGGCTGCACGAGCGGGAAAGCCATGCCGAAGGCAAGCTGTCCCAGCGGCTCAACGCGCTGGTCAGCCGCCAGATGTGCGCCTCCGTCGCGCGCCGGATCGGCCTGCCCGACCATATCCGGCTGGGATCGCAGGCGCGCGCCGATGGCGGCGCCGACAGCGATAACATTCTGGGCGACGTGATGGAGGCCCTGCTGGGCGCCGGTTTCGTCGAACACGGCTTCGATGCAATGCGCGTTCTGGTTCGCAAGCTGTGGTCACACGCGGTGAAGGGCGAAGTCGGCCAGTCCAAGCATCCCAAGAGCGCGCTGCAGGAATGGGCGGCGGGCAGCGGGCGGCGCATGCCGGAATATACACTGGTGGACCGGCAGGGGCCGGACCATGCCGCGCGCTTCACCGTGGAGGTGAGCGTCAAAGGCGTGGGCGCCGCGCAGGCCACCGCATCGAGCAAGGGCGAAGCCGAAAAGCAGGCCGCCAAGGAATTCATGGAGAAGTTCGCATGAGCGAAAAAGCGACTCATTGCGGCGTAGTGGCCGTGATCGGCGCCCCCAATGCGGGCAAGTCCACACTGGTCAATGCGCTGGTCGGCCAGAAGGTCGCCATCGTCAGCGCCAAGGCACAGACCACTCGCGCCCGCCTGCTGGGCATTGCGCTTGAAGGCGATACGCAGATCATCCTGGCCGATACGCCCGGCATCTTCGCCCCCAAGCGCCGGCTGGACCGCGCAATGGTCAGCGCCGCGTGGGAAGGCGCGCAGGAGGCCGATGCGATCCTGCTGGTGGTGGACCCCATCAAGCAGCGCCGACACGAGCTGGAACCGCTGCTGGAATCCCTGAAAGACCGGCCGGAACGCAAGCTGCTGGTGCTCAACAAGGTCGATGCCAGCGCCAAGGAACCGCTGCTGGTGCTGGCGCAGGAGCTTTCGGTCAAGGCGGAATTCTCGGAAGTGTTCTTCGTTTCCGCCATGAGCGGCGATGGCGTGCCGGAACTCAAGGCCCATCTGGCCGGGCTGATGCCCGAAGGCGAATGGCACTATCCCGAAGATCAGGTAAGCGACGCCTCCGAAAGGCTGCTGGCCTGCGAGATCACGCGCGAACAGCTCTATCGCCAGCTGCATGACGAATTGCCCTATGACTCGGCTGTCCGCCCGGAAAGCTACAAGACCCTTGGCGATGGCAGCCTGGAAATTCACCAGCAGATCGTGATCGGCCGTGAAAGCCAGAAGCCCATCGTGCTGGGCAAGCGCGGCGCGAAGATCAAGGCCATCGGCGAGGCCGCGCGCAAGGAACTGGCCGAATTGCTGGGCGTGAAAGTCCACCTGTTCCTCCACGTGAAGGTGGAAGAAAACTGGGCCGAAAGCCGCGAAATCTTCGAGGAAATGGGGCTGGACTGGGTGAAGTGAGCGCTAGTTGGCCGGGGCCGGATCGGCGTTGGTCACGAATTCAACAGTCTCACTCCCGACGTATGAAACCGGGTTTCCAGCCTCATCGACCCTTGGCTCGAACTCAATAGACGAGATCGCCGCGCATGCGTCGCCCGCCGCATCCGTGGCCACGTCCTTGTCCGCCTGACATGCCGCGAGTTTACCGTCCTTGCCGATCATCAGCCTGAGGTAGACCGGGCCCGGCGAGTGTTGCCCTGGCGAAACGGCTTTACGGTTACCCTCAGCCATCAGGTCGACCACCTTCGCATTGAATTCAGACAGTTTGTGCCTCTGCGAATCAGGAAAAATGGCGAAGCTGGACCTCACCAGGGCATAGCTCTTGTTTCCGTCGATATCTTTCGGGCCGCCAAGCTTTCTGCCTATCATGGCTGCACACATGCCGTCGGCTACGCCTTCGCTGCCTAGGAAGCGGGAAATGCCACATGATACCACTTTGCCATCCGGCCCTACCCACATGTCGAGCACCGCCGCAGCCCAGCGGTTATGAGTGTCGACACCTTTTCCTGCGTGCCACATAACGTGTTGTGCATCTTTGCCTGTCGGCATGGGCACAACAATCGTAGCGGCCGCAGCCATAATCAATGCAAGCACTTACCTTCCCCCGGCCTGTTCACACCCCGTCCTGTTCACGGGGCCCAGCAACTCAGATCGCTCAGTCGGCCAGCGCCACTAACGGCTTGTCCGTAAATTCAAACAGCAGCGGATAGAGGTAGCTCTCGCCCTGCCCGTCAGCCCCCTTGCGGATCGGCAGGGTGACGGATTGGACAATGTCGCAGGCCGTTGCCGTATCGGGCGTCTCCTTGCCGCCTGCTGCCCCGCAGGCCGTGATCTGCCCTTGCCCGTCAACCTGCACCACCAGATTGCGCCTGACCGCGCTTTTCGCGCCATCGGGAAGCTGATCCACCTGATAGCGGACATCGGGTTCAATCGGGAAACGGTCCAGCGCGATGGAATTATTGGCGAGCGATACAACGCCCCGGAACACGGCAGGCATCCGCATGCCATCCGCATCGCGTGCCGGGGACTTGACTGACTTGCCCTTTACCGCCGCGCAAATGCCCTTCGCCAGGCCCTCCTCACGCTCATTGCCAAGCACGCCGGCAACCTTGCATTGGGTGATCCTGCCCTTCGGGTCGACATAGGCCTCGTAAACGACACCTGCTATATCGCTCTCGATCACTTCGCGTGGCAGGTCGCTCTGGATGGAGCGTTCCAGCCTGCCGTCTGCGACGGGAAGCGTCATGGCAACGGCGGCTGCGATCAATTCCAGCATGACAAATCCTCTCCTTTACCCAAGGAGAAGACTAACCCGGCGGCGATAATATTCAACCGCCGGATCGTTCATGCCGGAATGACTGTTACTCTGCCTCGCTGTCGGCCGCCGCCTTCTTCTTTGCCGGAGCCTTCTTCTTTGCTGGAGCCTTCTTGGCGGCAGCCTTTTTCGCGGGGGCCTTCTTCGCCGGAGCTTTCTTCGCCCCGCCCTTTTTCTTGGCAGGCCCCTTGGCCACTCGCGCGTCGATCAGGGCAATCGCCTGTTCTTCGGTCAGGTCTTCCGGCTTCACATCCTTGGGGATGGTCGCATTGGTCGTGCCATCGGTAACATAGGGGCCATAGCGGCCGGGCATCACCTTCATCTCGCTGCCGCTGGTGGGGTGTGCGCCCAGCATCTTGATCGGCTCCGCCTTGGCGCCGGAGGAACGCCCCGGCCCGCGGTTGGCCGCTTCGGCCAACAGCGAGACGGCCGCATTCATGCCCGTTTCGAACACGTCGCGAGTGGAGGAGAGCTTCGCATATTTGCCATTATGCGCCAGATAGGGGCCATAGCGCCCGATGCTGGCCGTGATCGGCTCCCCGCTTTCCGGATGGGTGCCCACTTCACGCGGCAGGCTGAGCAGCTTGAGCGCCCATTCCAGATCGAGTTCCGGGATGTCCTTGGGGATGGAGGCGCGCTTCGCGTCCTTCTCCTCGCCCAGCTGGATATAGGGGCCGAAGCGGCCAACCTTGCGCAGAACTTCCAGCCCGGTCACCGGATCGGTGCCCAGAGTGCCATCCTCACCGCCCTCGCTGCCTTCCCCACCCGGCTGGGCGAAGCGGCGGGTATATTTGCACTCGGGATAGTTCGAGCAGGCCACGAAAGCGCCAAAACGACCGCCGCGCAGAGCGAGCTTGCCCTCGCCGCACTTGGGGCACAGGCGGGGATCGCTGCCGTCATCCTTCGGCGGGAAGAGGTAGTCGGAAAGGAACGCGTCCAGTTCCTGCGTCACCTCGCTCGGCTTGCGCTCCATGACTTCGTCGCTCTTCGGCTTGAAGTCGCGCCAGAACTCTTCCAGCACCTTCTTCCACTCTGCGCGGCCGCCCGAAACGTCGTCGAGTTCATCCTCCATCTCGGCGGTGAAATCATAGCCGACATAACGCGGGAAGAAGCGTTCGAGGAAGGCCGTCAGCAGGCGTCCGCTTTCCTCGGCGAAGAAGCGGTTCCGCTCGGTGCGGACGTAATTGCGGTCCTTCAGCACCTGAATGATCGAGGCATAGGTGGAAGGACGGCCGATGCCGAGTTCCTCCAGCCGCTTGACCAGGCTGGCTTCGGAATAGCGCGGCGGCGGCTGGGTGAAGTGCTGCGTGGCGTCCACGGCCTTCTTGGCCGGGCTATCGCCCTTGTGCATCACGGGCAGCAGGCCTTCGCCCTCTTCATCGTCACCCTTCTGGTCGCGGCCTTCCTCGTAGACGGCAAGGAAGCCGGGGAACTTCACCACCTGCCCGGTGGCGCGCAATTCGTGACGGCCGGTGGGGTCGCGCATGGTGACGGTGGTGCGTTCAAGGCTGGCGGAGGCCATCTGGCTCGCCATGGCGCGCTTGAAGATCAACTCGTAGAGGCGCGCCTCATCAGCCGAACCGGCATGGTCGCGCGTGAAATCGGTCGGGCGGATCGCCTCGTGGGCTTCCTGCGCGTTCTTGGCCTTGGTTTCGTAATGACGCGGCTTTTCCGGCAGGAAATGCCCATCGTAGCGATCGGCAATGGCCCGGCGTGCCGCAGCAATGGCGCTCGGGTCCATCTGCACGCCGTCGGTACGCATATAGGTGATCGCGCCCTGCTCGTAGAGATGCTGAGCGCAACGCATGGTGTGGCTGGCGGAAAAGCCCAGCTTGCGCGCGGCTTCCTGCTGCAGGGTGGAGGTGGTGAACGGCGGCGCCGGATTGCGGCGCAGCGGCTTCGTCTCCACATCTTCCACGGTGAAGCGCCCGGCTTCGACCGCGGCCTTGGCCTTCAACGCAATTCCCTGATCGCCCAGCGAAAGGCGTTCCAGCTTCTCGCCATCGAAACGCACGAGGCGCGCTTCGAATTCCGTCCCGTCCTGCTCCATCCGGGCAAGAACTTGCCAATATTCCTGCGGCTTGAATATCTCGATCTCATGCTCGCGCTGGCAGATCAGGCGCAGGGCGACCGACTGCACGCGGCCCGCGCTCTTGGCGCCGGGCAGCTTGCGCCACAACACCGGGGAGAGCGTGAAGCCGAACAGATAATCCAGCGCGCGGCGGGCCAGATAGGCGTCGATCAGGTCGGCATCCAGTTCGCGCGGATGCTTCATCGCTTCCGTCACGGCCTGCTTGGTGATGGCGTTAAAGGTAACGCGTTCAACCTCCTTGGGCAGCGCCTTGCGCTTGGCCAGCAGTTCCCTGACGTGCCACGAGATCGCCTCGCCCTCGCGATCAGGGTCAGTCGCGAGGATCAGGCGGTCGGCAGTCTTGGCTGCATCCGCAATTTCTTTCACCCGCGAAACCTTGTCGCGATAGGTTTCCCAATCCATCGCGAAATCCTCGTCCGGACGAACCGAGCCGTCCTTGGGCGGAAGGTCGCGGATATGACCGTAGGAGGCCAGGACCTTGAAGTCCTTGCCGAGATATTTCTCGATGGTCTTCGCCTTGGCGGGCGACTCTACGATCACAAGCTGCATGGGTATCCCGAAAGACTTCTACACGTACGTACGCGCGAGGGTGGTGGCGGCCCGACCCTTTCGTCAAGCCGCCATTTGCAGCGCGAAGGAGTTGCCCCCTTTTTGCTCAGTCGAACACACCCACTACGTCGCGGGCGCTGATAAGGCCATAAAGCGCAACGCCCATGGCAGTGGAAATCACGCTGGCGGCACTGCTGCCCACCCGCCCGATAACCGCCGCCGCCATACCCAGATCGGGGAACAGGATGGCGGGCAGGAATGCCAGGGCATAGAACAGCACCATCATCGCCAAGGCAGCCAGAATGATGGCGAACTCATTGCCCTTGGTCGCCTCCCAGCTTTTCCCCATCGAATCCATGGCACCCGTGCCACGCCCGATCAGCAGCGCCTGCGCGACGCTCCACCGAGCCATGAAGACGAGACCGGGAATGATCAGGAACACCAGCCCGCATACGACGGCCAATCCGATAAGAAGCGACATGCCAAGATAGGCGAAGAAACGACGTTCCCCCTGATAGCTCATCAGGCCGGTGCGCTTCAGCATCGCTTCGATCAGCAGGTAGGAACCAACGATGCTGACCACCACAAGCGCCAGCGACAATGCCGCAGCCTGCAGCATGGCAGACGCAGAAACGTTCTGCTGCGCCTGCACCGCGAGATAATCCACACCCGTACCCAGCACGACCAGCACGGCGACAAAGGCCAGTGCCGGCCCGACATTCCGGCCCAGCACATCAATCGTCTTGTCGATAATGAGGCCGGTCTTCAAATCCCGGCTTGGCAAAGTAGCCATGTTTTCCCCTCTTTCATCCAGTCCCGAATTTAAGCTGGTGTAAAATGCGGCACAGTCAAGGGGTGATGGTCAGGCGAATACTTCGGCTGCCTCGCCCTGATCCGCGCCCAGCAATGAATAACTGGCCAGCCCGAGCAGACTCCATAACACCAGGTTCAGAAAAGCTGTGAGATTGCCGACCAGGGAGAGAGCAAGAAATGGCATGCTTGGCAGATATTGCGGAAATTCGTAGACCGCGATCGAAATGACGTCGACCGCGATGGGCAGCAGAGCAGCCACGAGCAATGCTGGGAAATGCGGGCCGGTGGCCTGCCAGCTTCGCTCCAATGCCTGCGTGGCGCTCAGCCTTTCTCCATACATGAAGCCGTACGCGGGTAACCAGCGTACGAGAAGGATCACGCCCGGTATCACCAGCAGGAGCAACCCGATGATAATTCCCAACCCTGACAACAACCCGAGACCGAAATAGGAACCAAAGCCCCGGTCTTTCCCGCCCGGCAACAGGCCTCCCTTCTCCATGAGCCTGATTGTCAGCCCATATCCTGCGGCGAGATTGAGTATGGAGAGACCGAAGGTCATCCCACCCGAATTGCTGCTGAAATCCGTCGCGATCCCCATCGCAGTCATGCCTGCAATGACAATTGCGATCTCAACCGGCGCGTTCCGCGCCAGCCGTTTCATTTCGGCATGGATATCTTGAGTTCGCAATTCCGCCGGATCGCCCCACCCCATCCTATCCCCCCATTATTGCGCTGACCCGCCCCCCGGCGTGCCGTTCGATTCTGCCTGCCAGCTCCAGTTCCAGCAACGCCATCTGCACGGCCGATGGACTCGTGCCCGACTGCCGGATCAGTTCGTCGACCGCCACCGGCGCCGTGGTGAGCAGACCCGCGATATCGGCCGTTTCTTCCGTGTTTTCCGGCTCGCCAGTCAACGGCGCCTCGAACAAATCCTGCGGGGCCGAACGCAGACGCGCGCGGGGCATTCCGCCAAAGCCGGAAACCAGTTCGATCACGTCCGCCGCCGACTGGACCAGCACGGCTCCCTCGCGGATCAGCTGGTTGCAGCCATGGCTGCGCGCATCGAGCGGGGAACCGGGAATAGCCATCACCTCGCGCCCGAATTCGCCCGCCAGCCGCGCGGTGATGAGCGAGCCTGACTTGGGCGCAGCCTCGACCACCAGGGTTCCCAGCGAGAGCCCTGCGATGATGCGGTTGCGGCTGGGGAAATGGCTGCCGCGCGGTTCTGTCCCGGCAGGCTGTTCGGCAAGCAGCAGGCCGGTCTGCGCGATCTCTTCCTGCAATTCCACGTGCTGGGGCGGATAGGTGATGTCGATCCCGCTGGCGATCACGCCGATGGTGGCAGGTATGGCGCCCCGGTGCGCTGCCCCGTCGATCCCCCGGGCGAGGCCGGAGACGATCGTATAGCCCTCCCCCGCAAGCTCGGCAGCCAGATCCCGTGCGAGGCGCATGGCGGCGGCAGAGGCGTTGCGCGCGCCGACCATGGCGACGCAGGGCCGGGCCGCCAGCGTCGCATCACCCCGAACGGTCAGGACGGGCGGCGCACTTTCGATCTCGGCCAGCAACGCGGGGTAATCGGCGGAATCATGGAATAGATACCGGGCGCCAGCGCGGCGCACTGCCGCGATCTCCGCCTCCACACGCTCGCGCGGTGCAGCGCGATATTTGCCGCCACCCTTGGCCGCCAGATCAGGCAAGGCATCCAATGCGGCGGCCGCCGTACCGAAACGGCGCATGAGTTGGCGAAAGCTGACCGGCCCGACATTGGGCGAACGCAGCAAGCGGATGCGGGCAAAGGCCTCCTGCTGCGAAAGCTCCGCCTGCGGCTGGGCCGATGCGCTCACTTCTTCGAGCCGACCCTGGGTTCCGTGCCGTTCTTCAGCCGGGCGATGTTCGCACGATGCAGCCAGATCACCAGCGCAGAGATCGCCACCAGCCAGGGAAATTCGGCCTGATAGCCCAGCGCATAGGCCGCGACCGGGGCGGCAATCGCAGCGCTCATCCCGCTCAGCGAACTGATGCGCGTGAGCGCCAGCATGCCGATCCACACCACTGCATAGGCCAGCCCAACCGGCCAACCGATGCCGAAGCACACGCCCGCAGCAGTCGCCACGCCCTTGCCACCCTTGAACTTCAGCCAGACCGGGAAACAGTGCCCCAGCACTACGCCCAGCGCGGCGAGGCCCTGCAGCCCCGGAAACAGGCGCGCCACGATCAACACGGCCGCCGCACCCTTGGCCAGATCGAGCAACAGGGTAAGCGCCGCCAGCCCCTTGTTACCGGTGCGCAGCACATTGGTGGCGCCGATATTGCCGGAGCCGATCTGACGCACATCGCCCAGCCCGGCGAGGCGCGTCAGCAACAGGCCGAACGGGATCGAGCCAAGCAGATAAGCCAGCCCCGCCGCCGCCAGAATTGCCTGCCAACTGCCCATGAATCGCCCCTTCCCGTCCGCACTCTATAGCCGACGCCTTGCACTTCAGCGGCATGAAAACAATCCGTTCCCGCTGCGAAAGTGGCCTGCTGCGAAGTGGGTAGTCCGCCCCGACCAGTTGACGCCTGTCACGCCATTGGCCATCCCGCGCCGATGGACCCCAGTTCTCCGATCCTGTTGTTCGATTCCGGAGTCGGCGGGCTGACCGTGTTGGCGGAAGTCCGCAAATTGCTGCCCCAGGCGCCGGTGATCTACGTCGCGGACTATGCCGCCCTTCCCTATGGCGAGAAGACGGAGGCACAGATTGCCGCGCGCGTCCCTGCCCTGCTCGGGCGGCTTGTAGAACGCTATCGCCCACGTCTCGTCACCATTGCCTGCAATACGGCCAGCACGATTGCCCTTGCCGCCGTGCGCGAGGCGCTGGACCTGCCGGTGGTAGGCACTGTCCCCGCGATCAAACCCGCCGCAGCCATGACAAGGACCGGCGCAATCGGCCTGCTGGGCACTGCCGCCACCATCCGCCAGGCCTATGTCGATAATCTCGAACGCGAATTCGCGCAGGACAAGCTGCTGCTGCGCCATCCCGCGCCCGATCTGGTGAAGGCTGCGGAAGCGAAATTGCGCGGGGAGCCTGTCGATCCAGCGGTCTATCAGGCCGCGGCACAGGGCCTGCGCAGCCAGCCCGGCGGCGAGAAGATCGACACGGTCGTGCTGGCCTGCACCCATTTTCCGCTGCTGGAAGAAGAACTGGGCAAAGCGCTCGGCCCTGAAGTGCAATTCGTCGATGGCGCGGCGGGCATTGCGCGACGCATCGCATATCTGACCCAAGGCCAGAGTTTCGAGCGCAAGGGGCCAGACATTGCCGTGTTCACCGGGACGAATGGCGGACTGGAAAAATTGCGGCCGGCCCTTGCGAGTTACGGGCTCGATCACATTGAGCACCTTTAATGCGAACCCGTCGCAAACTCCGTGCTTTTATTGACATGGGTCATGGCGTAAGGCGCCCGGAATTGCTCTGGCTGCCCAGCGAGTCCCGCACGAGGGTTCGATTGCAGCGCTAGGAACGGGTGGATCCGTTGAATTACGACCAGATCTTCGACCAGGCGATTGACAGGCTTCATTCTGAAGGCCGCTATCGCGTTTTCATCGACATTCTGCGCAACAAGGGTGCCTACCCCAACGCGCGCTGCTTTGCCGGCCATAACGGCCCGAAGCCGATCACGGTCTGGTGTTCCAACGACTATCTCGCCATGGGCCAGCACCCCAAGGTGATCGAAGCCATGGAAGAGGCGCTGCACGATGTCGGCGCCGGTTCGGGTGGCACCCGCAATATCGGCGGCAACACCCATTATCATATCGAGCTGGAAAACGAGCTGGCGGACCTGCACGGCAAGGAATCCGCACTGCTGTTTACTTCGGGCTATGTCTCGAACGACGCCACGCTTTCCACTCTTGCCCGCCTGCTGCCGGGCTGCATCATCTTCTCGGATGAGCTGAACCACGCCAGCATGATCGCGGGTATCCGCAATTCGGGCTGCGACAAGCGCGTGTTCCGCCACAATGACGTGGCCCATCTGGAAGAACTGCTGGCCGAAGCCGATCCGGAAACACCCAAGCTGATCGCCTTCGAAAGCGTCTATTCGATGGATGGCGATATCGCGCCGATCCACGCAATCTGCGACCTTGCGGAAAAGTATAACGCGCTGACCTATATCGACGAGGTCCATGCTGTAGGCATGTATGGCCCGCGCGGCGGCGGCATCACCGATCGTGACGAAGCGGCCCACCGCATCGACATCATCGAAGGCACGCTTGGCAAGGCATTCGGCGTGATGGGCGGCTATATCGCGGCCGACAAGAAGATCATCGACTGCATCCGCAGCTATGCTCCCGGCTTCATCTTCACCACCTCGCTCAGCCCGGTGCTGGTCGCCGGTGTGCTGGCGGCCGTGAAGCACCTCAAGGCTTCCAGTGTGGAACGCGATGGCCAGCAGGCCGCCGCTGCCTTCCTGAAGCAGTCCTTCCGCGATGCAGGCCTGCCGGTGATGGATTCCACCACCCATATCGTTCCGCTGATGGTGGGCGATCCGGTGCGTGCAAAGAAGATCAGCGACATCCTGCTCGCCGAATATGGCGTCTATGTTCAGCCGATCAATTTCCCCACCGTGCCGCGCGGTACGGAACGCCTGCGCTTCACCCCCGGCCCCGCTCATACCGAAGAAATGATGCGTGAGTTGACCGAGGCGCTGGTGGAAATCTGGGACCGTCTGGAACTGGAACTGCTCAAGGCTGCGTGATTTTGGGCGAGCTTCCGCTCGCCCGTCACACAATCCGTGCTAGCATGCGCAGGTGACTGACCGCGCAGCCTATTCCGGCGAGAACGCCCCTCAACTTGGCCTGAGCGCGACAGAAGCCGCCGCTACGCTGGCCACAGAAGGCCCGAACGAACTCCCGGCGGACCGCCAGCGCGGGCTGCGACAGATCATTGGCGAAGTGCTGCGTGAGCCGATGCTCGCCCTGCTGCTGACCGGCGGGCTGATCTATCTGGCGCTCGGCGATCTGCAAGAGGCATTGCTGCTGATCGCCTTTGCTGGCTTCTCCATCGTCGTCACCACCCTGCAGGAGGCACGATCCGAAAAGGCGCTGGCCGCCCTGCGCGATCTGGGTAGCCCCCGCGCGCTGGTCATCCGCGATGGGGAACGTATTCGCATCGCCGGGCGCGATGTGGTGCGCGGCGATCTGGTAGTCCTCAACGAAGGGGACCGTGTTCCTGCCGATGGCCATTTGTTGCGCTGTGACGGGCTGACTGCCGACGAATCCCTGCTGACCGGCGAATCTGTTCCAGTCGCGAAAAGCGCAACAACCGACACCGCTGAAACCCCGCGTCCGGGCGGTGACGGGTTGCCCTTCGTCTGGTCCGGAACGCTTGTGGTGCGCGGCAGCGGCATCGCCCGGATCACCGCGACCGGCCCGCGCAGCGAGATGGGCCGCATCGGCATGGCGCTCCACGCGCTGGAACCGGAAGTGCCGCGCCTCAGGCGGCAAACGCAAAGGCTGGTCTTCTGGTTCGGCGCACTGGGCGCTTCGGCCTGTGTGCTGGCCATCCTGCTCTACGGCTTCCTGCGCGGAAGCTGGCTCGACGCAGCGCTGGCCGGGATTGCTCTGGGCATGTCGATGTTGCCGGAAGAATTTCCGGTGGTGCTCACGGTCTTCATGGCGATGGGGGCCATGCGGCTTTCCCGCGTCAATGTGCTCACCCGGCGCGCGGCTGCCATCGAAACGCTTGGCTCTGCAACCACACTCTGCACGGACAAGACCGGCACACTCACCGAAAATCGGATGCAGGTGGCAGAATTGCGCCTGCCTGACGGGCGCACGCTCGATTTTCCCGGCGATCCGCTGATGGAAAGCGATTTCGCCCTGCTGGCCCGCTTCGGCATTCTCGCCAGCGCAGAACAGCCGGTCGATCCGATGGAAGTCGCCTTCCACGAGCTGGCCGGGACAAATGGCGGCAACGGCCTGATGGACCACCGCGACAATGGCTGGTCTCTCCAGCGCCATTACCCGCTCGATCCGTCACTGCTCGCCATGTCGCATGCATGGCGCGGCAACGGTTCCGATGGCCTCGTCATTGCCTCCAAAGGCGCGCCTGAAGCGATTGCCGAGCTTTGCGGCATGCTGGATGACGACAAGGCAAAGATGCGCGCTCAGGCAGATGCCATGGCCGAAAAAGGCCTGCGCGTACTGGGCGTGGCTGAAGCCAGCTGGAGCGGCAGCGAGTTGCCCGCCGACCAGCGTCGCTTCGAATTCCGTTTCCTCGGCCTTGCCGGCCTGGCCGATCCACTGCGAGCCTCGGTTCCGGGCGCGGTTCGCCAGTGCAGGGAAGCCGGCATCCGTGTGGTGATGATCACCGGCGATTATCCCAGCACGGCCAGTGCCATTGCCCAGCAGGCCGGGATCGAGACCGGCGATGTGCTGAGCGGCGAGGAGCTTGCCGCCATGAGCGATGCCGAACTTGCCGCCCGCATCGGCAAGGTGAACGTGTTCGCCCGGATCATGCCGGAACAGAAGCTCCGGCTGGTCGATGCCCTCAAGGCGCGGGGCGAGATCGTGGCCATGACAGGCGACGGCGTGAACGACGCGCCTTCGCTCAAGAGCGCACATATCGGCATCGCCATGGGCAAGCGCGGCACCGATGTCGCGCGGGAGGCGGCGTCCATCGTGCTGTTGGACGATGATTTCGGATCGATCGTGACTGGCATTCGCATCGGCCGCAAGATCAACGACAATCTGCGCAAGGCGCTGGCCTTCATCGTGGCCGTGCATATCCCCATCGCCGGGCTGGCACTGCTGCCGCTGTTCGCGGGCATGCCGCTGATGCTCGCCCCGATCCACATCGCCTTTATCGAAATGATCATCGACCCGGTCTGCTCGCTCGCCTTCGAGGCAGAGAAGGAAGAACGTCGCCTGATGCAGCGCCCTCCCCGCGCACCGGATGCGCCGCTATTCCCGCGCTGGATGGTCGCCTGGGCCGCCCTGCAGGGCATCGTCGCCATGGCCGTTATTGGCGGTGTCACGCTCTACGCATGGAGTGCCGGCCTTGGAGAGGAGCGGGTGCGCACCATCGCCTTCCTGAGCCTCGTGCTGGGCATTCTGGGCCTGATTCTGGTCAACCGGTCCTACAGCGCGTCGGTGATCCGCGCCGTGATCCGGCCCAATCGACCACTGGCCACTGTGGCGCTGGCGGTGTTCGCGATCCTGGCCCTGTCACAATTCGCGCCGCCCGTGACAGAGCTGTTCCGCTTCGCCAAAGCGAGCTGGAGCGATCTGGCGCTGGTCGCCGGCACCAGCTTCGCCACCCTGCTACTGCTCGAAACAGTCAAGCCCTGGTGGCGAACGCGGTTATTTCCGGAAATTCACCATTAATCATTAGCCCGCCGTTCGACTGGCAGGCCGTCAATCCAAATAGGTACTAATAATTGAAGTAGTTTATTTCCCCTGCCCAATTAAGCTGTTCTAACTTCGTCACAGCCAATCAAAGGGGAGAACTGCCGTGATGTCTCGTTCCGGAATTGCACATGCAGCTATTGCTGGCTTTGCCATTCTTGCTCTGGCCGGATGCCAGAACAAGGCCGAGGATACTGCGCCTGCCGCAGAAACGCTCAAGCTGCCGATCAGCATCAATGCTGCGATGGTCGCGCTGACCGACCATTCCGCGGATTACCTCTTCGCCCCCGGCAATGGCGACATGCCGCGTGACGATCACGACTGGGATCTGGTCCGCAGTTCCGCCTATGACATGGCATTGGCCGGCACGGTGCTGCAGATCGAAGGCACGGGCGCAGAAGACGCCGCATGGGTCGCCAATCCGGAATGGAAAACGCTGGCGCAAGAACTGACCGGCCTTGGCGAAGAGGCTGTGAACCTCGCGACCGAGAAGTCCACCGATCAGGCCAAATGGCAGGCGCTGGGCGACAAGCTGGTTCAGAACTGCCTTGCCTGCCACGAGAAATTCAAGCCCGAGACGCCCTCGCAGGGCATTCTCCATGAAGCGACCAAGCGTGAATCGCTGGGCGAAAGCATCTTCGACTGATCTCATGTGGGGACGGCCCGCCCGGATGCGCAACCGGGCGGGCCGGCTTTACGCCCCTTTCAGCCCGCACCGCCTTCAGGCCGCGACGAGCTTCAGGCGCACATTCTCTCCATCCCGCTGGCGCCGCAGCAACTGCATCAGATCGTCGACAGGCATTGGCCGCCCGTAATAATAACCCTGCCCGTAATCGACCTTCAGCGCCTTGAGCAGCCGTTCCTGCTCCGCTGTTTCGATTCCCTCGGCCACGATCATGAGATTGAGATCCTGCGCCATGTCGATGATCCGGCCCGCCACCTGGCTGGTGGCTGAATCCGTCCCGAGCGACTGGACGAACAATTTGTCGATCTTGAGATAATCGATCTCCAGCCGGGCGAGGTAGCTGAGGCTTGAATAGCCCGTGCCGAAATCGTCAATTGCCACCCCTATCCCGGCGGCGCGGAACTGGCGCATCGTTTCCCGCGCGCGATCCACATCGACGAGGCTTCGCTCGGTAGCCTCGATCACAAGATTATGGGCCGCAATGCCAGCCTGCTGCAGCACACCGGTAACTTCTTCCAGAACTTCCGGCCGATGCATGTCGAGCGCCGAAAAATTGACCGCAAACCGGAAATCGGGCGCGATGTTCAGAACATCGGGTGCATCAGCCGCCAGCAGTTCAAGCATGCGTGACGTCACCAGATGGATCACTCCGGCTTCCTCGGCCGCAGCGATGAACCTGTCCGGAGGAATCGGGTTGCCGCTTCCCCTGTCCCACCGGATCAACGCCTCCGCACCGACGAGCCTGCCATTCGCAAGGTCAACCACCGGCTGGTAAAGCAAATGGAACCTGTCCTGCTTCAGCGCGGTGCGGATCATCATGGGCATGGATGCGCGAATGCGGACGATATGGATCAGCAAGGCCGACAGGATCAGGCCGACTATCACGCCAAGCGGCACGAGAATGCCCGCGATCCTGCTTGCATAGCTGGCGCTGCCGCCCACTGGCAGCGCCGCGAATGCGCCGATATCGTATTTCTCCGAACGAACGATCGCCACTTGCAGATCGCCCACTCTGTAAACGGTATCGGCCATCAAGTCCGGCCGCCGAACGATGTCCGGCACCGTCCCGCGCAAAGCGCCCGGCGCGCGGCTGGACCATGAAAACACCCCAACCGAAAGGCCGGGAATCTCGTCAATGAAGCTCAACAGAAGGTTCTTGTGCAGCACTCCTGCCGCAGCGCCGATCTGCGTGACCATATAGGGCTGCTGGGGGTCAATCAGGGTCACATTGTTGCGGAACCGCGTGTGCGATTGCGAAACCGCATCGGGCGGCCCCAGATCGAAAGGCTGGTTTCCAGCAAAGGAAGAACAACGCATCACGTTGCCTTCCACCCAGCCCACCGCCTGCAGCATGCTCGATTCAAGATCGATCTTGCGCATCACCGCCAGCCCTTCGGGCGTGCAGGCCTTTTCGGACGGCAAGGCGTTGATCGCCCCGGCAGCCGTGTAAAGCTGGTCCCCGCTTATCTCCGAATGGACGAGGGCATTGCGCGCGAGGCTGAGGGCATAGCGTTGCTCGCTATCCGTCTGCTGCTGACCGGCGAGCTTGATTGCAGCAAAAATCGGGAGGGCCGCAGTGACGCATACGCCCAGCGCGATAATTACGATAAGGCGCTTCATTAACCGCCTCCAATCCTCTTCCGTGCTCAGGATAGCACGAAAGAGGAAGAAGACCAGTTAACGCGGGATCAGCGCAGGCTGACGACGTTGTCGCTGGAAAGAACCGGACGGTCCCCGCGATAGAGGCTGGCCATCGGTTCATCCGCGACGTTGACGGCAACCGCCTGGCCGAAGCCGTTGAAAGCAGTTTTCATCGCGCTGCCATAGGCACCCAGCATGCCGATTTCGATATAGTCGCCCGGGCCGATATCGGCCGGGAGCATGAAGGGCCCCTTCATGTAATCGGCATCGTCGCAAGTGGGGCCGTAGAAGGCGAATTCCACTTCGCCGCCATGCAGCTTCTCACCCAGCGCGCTGACGGGGAAACGCCAGTCGATATGCGCGGCATCGAACAGGGCGCCATAAGCGCCATCGTTGATGTAGAGTTCGTCGCCCCGGCGCTTTTCGACCTTCACGATCATCGAGCTGTATTCCGCGCACAGGGCACGGCCCGGTTCGCACCACAGCTCCGCATTGTAGGAGATGGGCAGCGCCTCGAAATAGCGGTCGATGATGGCGAAGAAATCTTCCAGCGGCGGCGGTTCCATGCCCGGATACTGGCTGGGAAACCCACCACCGACATCCACGATGTCGACAGTCACGGCCGCTTCGGCAATCGCCGCGCGGACGCGTTCCAGCGCCTGCACATAGGCAAAAGGCGTCATCGCCTGGCTACCGACATGGAAGCAGATGCCCAGCGCGTCGCAGTGTTGGCGAGTGGCCTGCAGCAGCGGAGCGGCATCGGCCAGATCAACACCGAACTTGGACGCAAGGCTCAGTTCCGAATAGTCGGACGAGACGCGCAGGCGCACCAGCAGGGAGAGATCGGTAGCCGCTTCACCAGCATCGCTGGTGGTGGCAGCAACGATCTTTTCCAGTTCCTCGATCGTATCGAGGCTGAAGGTCCGCACGCCATGGACGTGATAGGCTTCGCGAATGGCACTGCCGGTCTTCACCGGATGCATGAAGCACAGGCTGGCTTCAGGCAGGACCGAACGCACGAGCCGCACCTCGGCAATCGAGGCGACGTCGAAATGGGTAATCCCCGAATCCCACAGGATCTGCAGCAGCTCAGGCGAAGGATTGGCCTTCACCGCATAGAGCGACGTGCCCGGAAACTTCTGTGCAAAGAAGCGGGCAGCGCGCGCAGCAGCGTGCGGGCGATTGAGGATAACGGGTTCGTCCGGAGCGAGGTCGCGGACTACAGCCGATGCGCAAGGATAGATGTGCAACTCAAGGGACCCCCAAAACGGTTCGTTTCAGACAAGGCTGCCTTGCGGTTAGGAAGTCCCCTTGGGGCAGCGAGGGGCGGATATAGGACCCCCTCGCTGAACTGCAAGTGAAAATCGCAATGTGACCAGCACGTGTCACACAAATGCAATGAAACTGAAAACCTCTGTTTTTCAGCCCATTACACCATCAAGACAGACGATCTCTGAAGTCTTCGTAGCCGAACTTGCGCACCTGCTCCAGGGAATCGGTCTCGGAATCCCATAGCCAGATGCTGGGGAGCGGCACGCCGTTGAAGGTGGTGGTCTTCACCATCGAATAATGCGCCTGGTCGAGGAAAGCGATTCGCTCACCCGGCTTGCAGGGCACCGGCAGGCGGTA
Organism: Erythrobacter sp. SG61-1L; assembly: GCF_001305965.1. Lineage (NCBI taxonomy): Bacteria > Pseudomonadati > Pseudomonadota > Alphaproteobacteria > Sphingomonadales > Erythrobacteraceae > Erythrobacter > Erythrobacter sp. SG61-1L. The sequence continues at coordinate 760,256 of NZ_JXQC01000003.1, read as the reverse complement.
ATCGCCGATCACATCGCCCGCGAGGCAGGACGGCCCGCCAAGGCGCACCGTTTCCTCCGAGCCTTCGTCCTCGCCAAGCATGGCCGGGCGGTAAGGCGCCTCCAGCACATCGGGCATGTGGCAGGTGGCGGAAATATCGGTGATGGCCAGTTGCATCCCGTTCCAATGCGTATCGAGGATGGTCCCGACGAGAATTCCGGCATCAAGCGCGATAGCCTCGCCCGGTTCCAGATAGACTTCCGCGCCGGTATCTTCCTGAACGTCCTTCAGGAATTCCACCAGCTCCTCGCGCTGGTAATCGGCGCGGGTGATGTGGTGCCCTCCGCCGAAATTGATCCATTTGAACTGGCCGAAATAGGGCTCGAGATAATCGAAGGCCTTGTCCCAGGTACGCTTGAGCGGGGCGAGATCCTGTTCGCACAGAGTGTGCATATGGATGCCGTCCACCATCTCCATATGCTCGTCCGTCAGCTGGTCGATCGGGAAGCCGAGCCGGGAATGGGGCGCACAGGGATCGTAGCGCGGCACTTCGCCTTCAGGGTGCAGCGGATTGATCCGCAGGCCGATGTCGAAGGAATCGCCCCGCATCCGCGCCGCATCGAGGATGGCGGAACAGCGTTCGATCTGCATCGGCGAATTGAAGATCACATGGTCCGACAGGCGGCATATCTCGTTCAGGTCTTCCGGCTTGTATGCCGCGCAATAGGTGGCGATCTCGCCATCGTAATGCTCGGCGGCAAGCATGGCCTCCCACAGGCCGGATGTGCAGACCCCGTCCAGATATTCACCGATTACCGGCGCGACAGACCACATGCTGAAGGCCTTCAGCGCCGCCAGCACCTTGGCGCCCGAAGCGTCGCGAATATCTGCGATCACCTGCAGATTCTGCCGCAGCCGCGCCAGATCGACCACAAAAGCGGGGCTGTCCACGCGGGTCAGGTCGAAATGAGCGAAGGCTCCGGGATCACCAGCTCTGGTTTCCATAGTCTTTCCTTACCCCAGCGGGGATTTGAACACGAAGAACGCACCGCCCGCGATCAGCAGGAAGCCGACGATCTGGCTCGGCCCCGGCCGCTGGTCGAACAACAGCCAGGCCACCAGCACAAAGGCCGTCAGCGACATGACTTCCTGCATCGTCTTGAGTTCGGCCAGCGAATAGACCCTGGAGCCGATCCGGTTGGCCGGAACGGCGAGGCAATATTCGAAGAAGGCGATGCCCCAGCTTGCCAGAACGACGGCCCACAGCGCCTTGTTCGGGAACTTGAGGTGCCCATACCAGGCAAGATTCATCATGATGTTGGAGCCTGCCAGCAACCCAAGGGGCGCAAGGAAATTCCAGTTCATGTGCTTGCCCGGTAAGGCCTTCATCCCCGCCAGTTGCGAGGGTGAAGGAGTCGGTCAGAAGGTCACCGGCCCGTCGAGTTCCTCGACGGTCCAGGGAAGGCCGTGCTTGTTCAGCATATCCATGAAGGGATCGGGATCCATCTCTTCCATGTTGAACACGCCATCTCCCTTCCAGATGCCCTGCAGCACCATGGCGCTGCCGATCATGGCGGGGACGCCGGTTGTGTAGCTGACGGCCTGATTGCCGGTTTCGGCAAAGGCATCTTCATGGTCGCAGATGTTCTTGATGTAGAACGTCTTCTCGCCCGACCCGTCCAGCGCTTCGCCAGTGGCGATGCAGCCGATATTGGTCTTGCCCTTGGTGGTGGAACCAAGGCTGGCGGGTTCGGGCAGCACGGCCTTGAGGAACTGGAGCGGAATGATCTCCTTGCCCTCATAGATCACCGGATCGATCCGGGTCATGCCGACATTCTGCAACACGGTCAGGTGCTTGATGTATTCGTCGCCGAAGGTCATCCAGAAGCGCGCACGCTCCATCTCGGGAACGAACTTGGCGAGGCTTTCCAGTTCCTCGTGATACATCAGATACATGTTCTTGGGGCCGACGCCCTCGAAATCGAACTGCACCTTGTTGGACATGGCCGGCGTTTCCACGAACTCGCCACCTTCCCAGTGGCGGGCAGGCGCAGTCACTTCGCGGATGTTGATTTCCGGGTTGAAATTGGTGGCAAAGGCCTGGCCGTGATCGCCGCCGTTGCAGTCCAGAATGTCGAGCGTGCGGATCGTCTTCAGCTTGTGCTTCTTGAGCCACATGGTGAAAACGCTGGTCACGCCCGGATCGAAGCCGCTGCCCAGCAGCGCCATGATCCCGGCCTGCTTGAAGCGGTCGTGATAGGCCCACTGCCAGCTATATTCGAACTTCGCCTCTTCCTTCGGCTCGTAATTGGCGGTGTCGAGATAATCGACGCCGGTTTCGAGGCAGGCGTCCATGATGGTCAGATCCTGATAGGGCAGCGCCAGGTTCACTACCAGGCTGGGCCCGATCTGCCGGATCAGCGCCGCCAGCGCCGGAACGTCTTCCGCGTCGATCGCGTAAGTGGCCACCGTCTCGCCCGTTCGTTCCTTCACGCTTTGCGCGATGGCGTCGCATTTGGACTTCGTGCGGCTGGCCAGATGGATTTCCGGAAAGATGCCGGGATTCATCGCCATCTTGTGCACCGCGACCGAGCTGACACCGCCCGCGCCGATCACCAGGACCTTGCTCAAAACCTATCTCCTTTGCCGAAGCGTGATTGCGCATATAGATCGCTGGCATGACAGCACAACCAATGCGCGCACCTTCGCATGAAGGAACCGTCTCCGCAGCAGCCCGGATCGCCGCGATCCTGCCTCCTTCGCCGCTTCTTCCGGTGGAAATCGGGGGCGTTGCGCTGTGGGTGAAGGCCGAATGCCTCCAGCCCATCGGCGCATTCAAGATTCGCGGCGGCTGGAACCGGCTGAGCACGCTGACGCCCGAGGAAGCCGCACGCGGGGTAGTCGGCGTATCCAGCGGTAATCATGCCCAAGGCGTGGCATGGGCGGCGCGGCGGCTGGGCATTCCCGCCACCATCGTGATGCCCAATGATGCGCCGAAGGTTAAGCTCGCCAATGTCCGCGCTCTGGGTGCGGAAATCGTTCTCTATGACCGCCCCGGCGGCGAAGACCGCGATGCCATCGCCCGCGCCCTGTGCGACGAGCGCGGCGCCACTTACGTCCACGCCTATGGCGATGCCTGGGTAATCGAGGGACAGGGCAGCGCCGGGATCGAGATCGCAGCGCAAATGGCCGAGCGCGGGATCGGCGGCCCGAGCCGGATCGTTGCGCCCTGTGGCGGTGGCGGGCTGACCGCAGGACTCGCCCTCGCCTGCCCTGATGCCGCGATCGTGCCTGTGGAGCCGGAAGGGTGGGACGATGTGGCGCGCAGCCTCGCTTCCGGCGAAATCCAGCCTGTTGGCCCCAACCCTCCCCCTACGGCCTGCGACGCGCTGCAGACGCCGGCAACGTGGCCGATCAACTTCGCCGTGCTGCAACAGCGCGCCTCCCCCGGCCTTGCCGTGAGCGAGGCGGAAGTGCGTGCGGCGCAACGCTTCGCCTTCTCCCATCTGCGGCTGGTGCTGGAACCGGGCGGTTCGGTCGCCCTTGCCGCCGCGCTGGCGGGCAAGGTGGCGCTCGATCCGGGCACGGTGATCATGCTGACCGGCGGCAATGTCGATCCGGCAAGCTTTGCCAGAGTGCTGGAAACGCAGGATTAGTTGCGTTTGACAATCTATCGGGTGGCAGGCAGTCTCACCTCTTCCTGGAGACAGGAGGGGGAGAGATATGGAAGCGAAGATGCTCGCGCCTGCTGCCGTACTGGTGGCGTGGTCGCTCTTCATGCTGCTGTGGATGACCGCAGTCAGGCTGCGCTCACTGGCGAAGCTGGGATCGAAGGCGAGCGAGGCCAAGCCCGGCGCACGCGGACAGGATCTCAACGGCGTGCTGCCCGATCCGGTCAACTGGAAAGCCCATAATTACACGCATCTGACGGAAACCCCCACGCTGTTCTACGCCGTGGCGGTGATCGTCGCCCTGCTGGGCGCCAGTGGCACGGATGTGCTGGCCGCGTGGATCTATGTGGCGCTGCGGATCGCCCATTCGCTGTGGCAGTCCATGGTGAACCGCATTCCGGTGCGGCTGCTGCTGTTCACGCTCTCCAACCTGCCGCTGATCTATCTGGCCGCGCGGGCGATTAAACTCGCCCTGTTCGCCTGAAGGAGACGATGCGATGGTAGGGGCAGCGATCCTTCAACCCGTAGTGGTGCTGGCCGCATGGACCATGGTGATCTGGGTGTGGATGTACGCCACCCGCATCCCTGCCATGACTGCGGCAAAGGTCGATCCGAACAGCCTTGCGACCGATCCCGAAGCCGATCTTGACCGGCTACTGCCGCCGCAAGTTCAGTGGAAGGCGCATAATTACAATCACCTGCATGAAGCACCTACGGTGTTTTATGCGATTGCTATCGTGCTTGCCATCACTGGACAGGGCGACGGCTGGAACGCCTATCTCGGCTGGGTCTATGTCGGCCTGAGAATCGTCCACTCGCTGGTGCAGGTGACGATCAACCGGGTGATCCTGCGCTTTGCGCTGTTCGTCGCCTCCAGCCTCGCGCTGGCGGCGCTGATCCTGCACGCAGCGATGGCCGTATTCTGACCGGGTGGCGGAGGCCTCAGGCCTCCGTCTTCGCCGCCTCGAAATCACGCTGGGCAAGGAAGCGTTCCGCATCCAGCGCGGCCATGCAGCCCGTGCCCGCCGCCGTGATTGCCTGACGATAGGTGTGGTCCATCACGTCACCGCAGGCGAACACGCCGGGCACGGAGGTCTTGGGCGTACCCGGTTCCACCAGCAAATAGCCGCTTTCATCCATCGGCAGCTTGCCCTTGAACAGTTCCGTGGCAGGCGCATGGCCGATGGCAACGAAGGCCCCGTCCACTTCCAGCGTGCTCGTCTCGCCGGTGACGGTGTCGGTCAGTTCCACATGATTCAGCGTGCCGTTGTCGCCCGCGACGAAGCGGGTGACGGCCTTGTTCCAGAGGGTGGAGATCTTCGGATTGGCAAACAGGCGATCCTGCAGAATCTTTTCGCTGCGCAATTCGTCACGGCGATGGATCAGGGTCACGTCATCGGAATGGTTGGTGAGGTACAGCGCCTCTTCCACGGCGGTGTTGCCGCCACCGATCACAGCCACCTTCTTGCCGCGATAGAAGAACCCGTCGCAAGTCGCGCAGGCAGACACGCCCTTGCCCGACAGCGCCTGTTCGCCTTCCACGCCCAGCCACTTGGCCTGAGCGCCCGTGGCGATCACCAGCACATCGCCGACATATTCATCGCCGCTGTCGCCAATGGCCTTGAAGGGCGAACCGCCGGCAATGTCGATGTCCACAATCGTGTCCCACAGCATCCGCGTGCCGACATGTTCGGCCTGAGCCTGCATTTCCTGCATCAGCCACGGCCCCTGGATCACTTCACGGAAGCCCGGATAGTTCTCCACATCGGTCGTAATGGTCAGCTGACCGCCGGGCTGGAGGCCCTGCACCACGATCGGCTCCATCCCCGCACGCGCGCCATAAATGGCCGCGGAAAGACCTGCCGGGCCGGAACCGATAATCAGCATGCGAGTGGTGTGGGTTGCCATGGTGCCTGTAAATCCGTGTGCCTGTTTCCTGCCGGGCATGTAGTGTTTCACTCGGCCCACGACAATCGCAAGCAGGCTTGGGCTGGGGAAAGCTCACCTGTCCTTATCCGCAGTGCGGCGGCTGCTTGCCCTTGTCTCCGCTGGCGCGATTGCGCACAGGTCAGGGCAAGAAAGCGAATGACAGGGAAAGTGCCAGGCAATGCCAATTCTTGAACCGATCTACACGCATGACCGCGAGCGTATTGCCGTACGCGCAGGCAGCGCCCTGATCACTTACGGCCGCCTGTGCGCCGATATCGACACCATGGCGCAGTGGCTGCTTGCCCAGGGGCTGGAACCGGGGGACCGGGTGACCTTGCATCCCAATCATCTCGCCAATACCAGCTATTGGGACTGGATCATGCAGCTCGGCGCGATCCGGGCCGGGCTTGTCTGCTCCACCGGCGGAATGCCCCCTCAGGTTGCCGCGAGCGGCGCAATCGGACCCTATGCGGCGGCCATCGGCAAGATAGACGGACTGCCTGCCTCCGCCCATCCGACACACAAGCTGCCCTTCTCTCCCCAAGGCACGCAGCCCCTGGCCGAGCAGGTCGAACTGCCTGCCAGCTTGCGTGATCTGACGGGCCTTGAAGCCCAATCGGTGCGCCTGCTCTCCACTTCGGGCACCACCGGCACTCCAAAGGTCGTCAGGTGGGACGCAAAGCTGTTTGCCGGCCGCCTGACACAGGTGCGTGAGACCGGCGACATCACTCCCGATACAGTGCTGCTTACTCTGCTGGGCCTCATTACCACTACCGGGCTGCGTTATCCTATTGCCGCCTGGCAAATCGGCGCGACTGTCCTGCTGGCCGCGATGGGCGACGAACAGCCCGACTTCGCATCTTTCGTAGCCCCCTCGACCTTCATAGCCGCCTCGCCGTTCCGCATGCAGGAAATCCTCAAATTCGTTCCGGGCCAATGGCCGGACCGCGAAAAGCGGGTTGTCGAACTGTTCGGCGGCAGAGTCGCGCCATTGCTGCGTCAGCGCGTTCTGGCACGCTGCGGCTCGCCCGTGCGGATGAGTTATGGCGCCACCGAAGTGGGCCGCATCGCCGCTGGCGACAGTTCCCTGGTCAGCCGCAATCCAGGCGCGGTCGGCATGGTCGAACCTGGCATTACGGTCGAGATCGTGGATGCAGAGGGCGAGGTTCGCCCCGCCGGCAAGCCGGGTGCTGTGCGCATCAAGTCCAACTACATGTGCGACGGTTATCTAGGCATTCCCGTCAATAATGGCCCGCGCGCGCCCTTCCGCGACGGCTGGTTCTATCCCGGCGACATCGGCATCCTTTTTGAAGACGGCCTGTTCGCCATCACTGGGCGCACCTCGGAAACCATCAATATCGCGGGCGCCAAGCTCTCTCCGGTTGCACTGGAGGAACGGCTGAGCGCCCTGCCAGAGCTCGAAGACGTGTGCGTGGTGGCGCTGCAGCTTGATCAGGGCGATGTCATCGGCGTTGCTGCGGTGCTGCAACCGGGCAAGGACATGTCCGCAGTCCGGCTGAAGATCCGCCCCATGCTCCCCCAGCAGTTCCTGTTCGCATTGTTCAACGTGCGCTTCATCCCCCGCAACGCCATGGGTCGCATCCCGCGCCAGACAGTGGCGAAGGAACTCACCGAGCGCCTGCGGCAACGGCAACGCCGCCGGGCTGCGCAGATGCGCTCTGCCTGAACACGGCAGCAAACTGAAAATGATAAGGGATGGTAGCGGAGGAGGGATATTTACAATTCCATTATGACGCTGATTTTACAACGTATTTTATATCGAAAGCAGCAAAATACCCCCATTGATACCCCCACCATTTCGGAAATGCGATGGCATGCGCTATGCGCGCGACAACTGGAATTGATCGAAGGATTATCCAGGCTTCATCAAGCCGCACGGAGTTCAGGATGCTGGGCACGGCAACGACGAGCCTCGACGATAACGCGAGCATTTTCCGCAGGCTCCAGAGGCTCATCGGCAACCAGCGAAACTACCGCAGCATATTTGCCTGGCCCTATGCACCAGTGATATGTGAGATAAATTCACCGAAAAACTCGGTGCGCGGACGCAGACCAGCTTCAGATTTATCGGGACCTCCGGCCGTTGAAGAGCCAATACGGTGGACCGGTCAATGGAGCTACCTTGTGCAAGTCGTCATTTTCGAAACCGAGGAATGGGAGCATCAGGCTTGCTTGCGCCTTGAGCCAGAGCACCTAGAACCAGAATCTGACACCAATGACAAAATTGGTCGCAGATGTGCCTTCTCCAAGCAGACGAGCATAGTCCGCACTTCCTCCCAGCTTCCACTCCTGCTCGATGCCTAGGTATGGCGCGAACTCGCGAGCAAATTCGTAGCGCAGACGCAGGCCGACCTCGGCAGTGTCGAGTCCGGCCCCGATCCCGAGTTCGGGAATATCCTGCGCCGACAGATTCAGTTCGACACGCGGCTGGAGGATCAGGCGCTGGGTAATACGCTGGTCAAGCTCAGCCTCGATGCGTGCGGTGAGATCGCCCTTTGTCGAGAGAAACGCTGCGGTATCGACTTCGAACAGGTAAGGCGCGAGCCCCTGCACGCCAACAACAGCATAGGTGCGTTCGGGGCCGGCCAGGTCCTGTCGGGCGCCTACCTGAAGGTCCCACCAAGGGCCAATCGCATGGCTCCAAAGGCCCTGTACTTCAGCCGCTTCAGGCTTCTCGCCGAAGCTGCCTTCCCCTTCGCTCTTGAACCAGAACTTGTCTAGATCACCGCCGTAATAGCCCTGAACATCCCAGAGGTAGCCGTCCTTGCCTTCGCGCGCGCGATATTCGGCACGATCGGCCTGGAACCAGAATACGGGCAGACCACTCACTTCGCGGACAACCGAAGCGCGCGACGCGGCCATTTTCTCAGCTCCGACGAAAGCATCGGCGGCGAAGGCCGGGCCTTCGAAGGCATCCGGCGGAGGCGGCCCCTGCGGTATCGGCGTATCATCTGGCATCGCAGAGTGCTCCATACCGGAATGCCCCATCGGCCCATGTTCCATCATCCCACGATCTGGCGTGCCGTGGCCCATCGTCCCGTGGTTCATTGCAGAATGGTCCATGGTCCCATGATCCATCGTGTCATGGTCCATGCCGCTGCCGTCTCCGGCGGAAGGCTCCGTAGGCGTGTGCGAAGGAGCTGTGGCCTCGCTTTCTTTGGGAGCTTGCGCGCCATGCTGGTGGTCTTGCGCGATTGCCATGCTGGGCAACACCGCGAGCGGGAAAAGGAGGAGAGTTGCAGCTCGCATCAGCCTTCTCCCCCCTGCAACGGGCGGACCGTCACGACCTGAAACATCCCGTTGTGCATGTGGTAGATGAGATGGCAGTGAAACGCCCAGTCGCCTGGCTCGTTCGCCGTCAGATCGAATTGCGCGCTGCCACCCGGCTGGACGATGACCGTGTGTTTCAATGGCTGATGTCCATGCGGCGCACCGTTCACCAGCTCGAAGAAATGCCCGTGCAGGTGGATCGGGTGAGCCATCATCGTGTCGTTGACGAGCTTGACCCGGACCCGTTCGTTGAAGGCGAAACGGATCGGATCGTCGGTGACGGCGGAGAACTTCTGGCCGTCGAACGACCACATGTATCGTTCCATATTACCGGTCAGGTGGATTTCCTTCAGCCGCGTCGGCCGGCGCATGTCCGGGTTCATATTTGCCGAGACAAGCTGCCTGTAGTTGAGGACGCGGTGGCCAACGTCGGCAAGACCGATACCGGGATCGCCCATGCGGTCGACTGGGTTCATGGAAACCATGTCGACGCCGGGTCCAACCTTCACGCTTGGCGGAAGCAGTGACGTGTCGCGCATCGACATCGAGTCCATGTCCATCGATCTGTCCATGGTACCCGAAGCGGCGCCGGATGAACCGGTATCCATTCCCTCCATTGCGCCATGATCCATCCCGCCGTGGTCCATGCTGTCGGCAGTCGAACCGTGATTCATGCCCATATCGGCCATAGTCAGAAGAGGGGGATCGCGCAGCAGAGGAACGTCGGCACGCGCGCCGGGGCGGCTCGCCAGCATGCCGACACCCATGCCTGAACGGTCCATCGCCTCGGCGACGATCGCGAAAGCGTCTGCGCCGGTCGGCTCGACGATGACATCGTAGGTCTCGGCGTTGCCGATCTGGAACTCGTCGACTTCGATCGGACGAACGTCCTGCCCGTCGGCGGCGATGACCTTCATCGGCAGGCCGGGAATGCGCACATTGAAGAACGTCATCGCCGCGCCGTTGATGAAACGCAGGCGAACCCGCTCACCCGGATTGAAAGCAAATTCCAGTCCGTCTTCGGGTCCATGACCGTTGAGGAGGTAGCTGTAGAGCGGCGCGGAAACGTCCGAGATATCGGTCGGCATCATGCGCATGCGGGCCCACATCCGGCGTTCAGCGCCCGAGAGGGGATAGTCGTCAGTCGCCGTGGTCTTCTGGAAGTTGAAGGGTGCTTCTCCGACCTTCAGCTTCTTCATCAGCACATGCGGGTCCATCGGCGACCAGTCGGAGAGCATCACGACATAATCGCGATCGACCTGGTGGGGGTCACCGTTCGCCGGGTCGATAATGATCGGGCCATAATGACCCATCGGCTCCTGCAAGGTGTGCGCGTGCCACCAGTAGGTCCCGGCCTGCCGGATCGGAAATTCGTAGCGGAACCGTTCACCCGGCTCGACAGCGGCCATGGTCACGCCTGGGACGCCGTCCATCAGAAATGGGACGAGCAGACCGTGCCAGTGGATCGAGGTTCCCATAGAGCTGTTATTCTCGAGGTCGACCACAAGATTCTGGCCCTCACGAAGACGCAGCAAGGGACCGGGCAGCGTTCCATTGACTGTCACTGCCGGACCGTGGCGACTGGCGGTGGCGAAGCTTGAGTCCGCAACGGTCATCGTCAGATGCTCACCCGAAAGAACGTCGCTGCCTTTGCGCGCCATCGTCCCGCCGTGGCTCCCGCGTGCCCAGGCCGGCAGGGCATGACCAAGCCCTAGCAGGCTCGCTGCCAAGGAGCTGCGCGTAAGAAATTTCCGGCGATCGATCGCGAACCTGTCGCTTAGAGGTGTAGTGCTCATATTACCGCTTACGCCGGGAGCGGGATTACCCCTCAAACAAAATCGACTTTCTCGCGCAGCCGCTGCCGCGCGCGGTAAACGCGGGTCTCGATTGTTTTCTCGGTTACGCCGAGAAGTTCGGCGGCTTCTCGCTGACTGCGTCCGTCTATGGCAACCAGGACGAGCGCTTCGCGCAACCGTATCGGCAGGTGCTCAATTTCGCGGGAGACTTGTCGCAGCGCCTGCCGATCGGCGATCTCGGATTCCGCGTCCGGCGCGTCCGATGCTACCGGCAGGTCCGGATCGAACGCACCAAGGCCCAGGAGCATTGCCGCCTTTCGTCTCCGCAACCGGTCCCTACATTTGTTGAGAGTCACCGTCGTCAGGTAGGCCGCAATCGGCTTGGATGGGTCCAGTTTGGCGCGCGCGATCCAGGTCGAAGCGAGTGCATTTTGTAGGGCGTCCTGAGCCTCATCGCCCGACCCGAGCATACGGCGGGACAGGCTCAGCAGGCGCGGCAGGTGGATTGCCGCGAGTTGATCGAAGGCCGCTCTATTTCCGGCCCTGACCTTCTCAACCAGGTCCCTCTCAAGCGTGTCTTCCGGCCCCCGCACTGCCGGTCATTCGCCGGGTTCGCCGGTGAGAGACAAAGCCACCTGGTGATCGAAGCGCCTCTGCTGCTCCGGATCGAGCAGCGCACGCATGGCAAAGACATGCCTTACCGTCACCTTCTGGAGATCCCCCATTCGCGCGTGAACATCGTCGATCGCTGCGGCGACCTTGGGGCCGTAGTCGTGCTCCTCATCCATCGCCGCGGCCAGCCGGACATTGGCCGCACGCAGCGACAGGTCGAGTTCCTTCCTCTCGACAGCAAAACGCGTTTCGAGTTGCTCGAGCCTGCTGTTCTGCGCGGCATCGAGGTCGAGTTCATCATGGACAAAATCATGAAGGGTTTGCGGGTGGCTCGATTGGCGCCATTCGTTTGCCGCAAATGCACCGATGCACCCCGCTGCCACCGCCAGCAAAATAGCCAGCAGTAGCTGAAAACCACCGATTTTCATGGTTCGACGTGAAGCAGGGCGGCAGGTGACATATTCGCGCCTTCTACTAGCTGATAGCCTGCAGGCTCGGCATGGGCTGGCGTCTGCGTTGTTCCGAATCCCGCGCCAAGCCCGATGAAAGCCATGGCCGCGAAGAGCACAAAACGTGTGCGCTGCGCGGATAGGGCCTCCATTTGGCCCGCTCGCATCCAGACGCCGTCCATGAAGCCGTCCGGCAGCGCCGGATCAGCTGAGGATCTTAGGCGTGCCAGAGCATTGTCCAGTCGTTGTTCGTTTCGCATCCTGTCTCGTTCCTGTCTGCTCGCTTTCTATACGCCTCCGGTGTCATTGCCCCTCAAAATAATTCTGAGGGGTGCGGCAAGTGAGAGCGTAAAACGAGCATGAAGCAAACTCCTGTCTTTCGCCAAGTCATGGTCTTGCTGGCCGTTACGGTCTTCGCGGTGCCAATCGCCGTCCATGCGCATGAAGGGCACAAGGACGATATGAGCGATGCCGAGATGGTGCAGATGGAGATGCACGAGGCAACCGCCAAGCATGAAGAAGCGGCAGGCGCGATGCACGACCCCGAGATCTTGGCGCAGTCGCACCCATCCGCGGATGGTGTTGTCGAGCGGCAGACGCCTGAACAGGCGCTCGAGGCAGCGATTGCAGAGAACCGGCTGACGTCGACAGGCGACTTTCTTGGACGGCTTCATCCCATCGCGGCGCACTTCCCTGTTGCTCTGCTGCTCATGGCCGCCCTTGCCGAGCTCCTTCTGGCGCTGCGGCCTGCGCTTGGTCTCGAGACGACCGTGCGGTTCCTTGTTGCCGGTGGCGCGATAGGTGCCTTGGTCGCCGCATTGCTTGGCTGGTTTGCTGCGGGCTGGCGGCTTTCGGACAGGTCGCAAACGCTTGGGATTCATCGCTGGAACGGATCGGCGGTCGCGGGGGTGGCAATCCTAGCTGCGTGGTTCGCATTCCGCTCGAACCGGCGATCAGGCCTCCGCGTCACGCTCGCGATCCTTGCAGTCGCCCTCGTCATTCAGGGTTATCTCGGCGGTGAGATGGTCTTCGGCCCCAACCATCTTGGTCTGGAGTAAGCACGATGCGAAAATTCACTGTGACCCGCGCGGCTCTCTGCGGACTGATGCTGACAGCAGCCCTTTTGCTCGCGGGATGTGATAGAAAGCCGGAGGAAGCATCGCAGGCCAGCGTCCCGGCGCTCTCGGAATCTGCAGCGCCCAAGAATGAGACGATCGCAGAGAGTTTGGAGCCCGGCGAACCTGAACAGTCCGAGACGGCGGCGGCTGACGTCCCTTTGCGATCGCCGATTGAGCCCAGACCTGGCCGAAACAGCGGTGCACAGGAAGATGATGCAGGCTCAGTGTCAAAAGCACCCCAGTCAGCTGCGCCGCAGGAGGCACAGCCAGTCGATCCGCACGCAGGTCACGACATGTCGACCATGTCCAATCACGCGATGGAAGGAATGGAACACAAATGAAGGTATTTGATCCGGGAACGTCCCGTACGGGGCTAATAGCGCTGCTTGGAACCATGTTCCTTACCGCATGCAGCGGTGCCGCACAGGCGGCGAACTATACCATGTTCCGCGATCCAAACTGCGGTTGCTGTGAGGCCTGGGCCGCACATATCCGCGAGGGCCTGCACGCCGACGTTGCGGTGCAGGACAGCGCCGACATGGGCGCGATAAAGGACCGCGAAGGCGTCCCCGACGAGCTTCGCTCGTGCCACACGATGATCGTCGATGGCTATGTCATCGAAGGTCATGTGCCAGCCGGCGATGTTGCGCGCCTTCTGCGTGAACGCCCCGCAGGCGTCGAGGGGCTGGCAGTCGCCGGAATGCCGGTCGGCTCACCGGGTATGGAAATGAGCGGGCGCACCCAGCCATACCAGGTCATTGCCTTCGGCAAGACGGGGCGCACGGTGTTCAATAGCTACAACTGAACAAGACGAGGAGAACCAACATGAAAAAGCAGACAATTTTCCTGGCAGGCCTACTACTTGCCGGTCCGGTGATGGCACAGTCTGAACAGGCCGCGCCAGATCAGCCCTCGCCTCCAGCTGAAATGCCGCAGAAGTGCGAAATGATGCACAATGGCAAAATGATGCAGGGCATGATGGCCAAAGGTGAAGACGGCAAGATGATGTGCCGGATGATGGACCACTCGCAAATGGACCACGGCATGATGGATCATTCTAAGATGGATCACGGAACGATGGACCACTCGCAAATGGGCCACGGACAAATGGGCAAGCCGGAATCCAATAGCGCACCGGATAGCGAGGCTCCGCCTGCCGATCCCGCCGCACAGGATCATGCGGCGCATCCTGGCCATGGCCCCGGTTAGGTCGCCAGACCTGGCAATGAATGATCGCCCCGATGGGCGACGGGATCAGCGCGCCTGCTTTTCCAGAAGGGCGATAAGTTCAGCGATTTTAGCTCGTTGGTCGCCCTTCGACCCCAGTTCGATAGCCTCTTCGAGACAATGGCTCGCATGGATCTTGAGCACCTCCATGCGCGCCGAACGCAAGGCAGCCTCCATTGCCGCGAACTGCTGGAGGATATCGATGCAATACCGGTCCTCTTCCATCATTTTGGCAATGCCGCGCGCCTGGCCTTCGATCCTGCGCATGCGCGCGATTTCTCGTGAGAATTTATCGCTCATCGTCTCTCCCATGCCAGCTTTTCGAGGTTGAGCCAATCATTCGCCAAATCAGCAACTCTTGAAACAGGAAAGCGTATATACTATACTCCCCTTATGTATTGTGAGCAACAGGAGGCCTGTAATGACCGATACAACCTTGAAGCAAGGGATTCGCATCTGGGGCTGGACGCTCAGTCTGTTCCTGCTCATCACGTATCTCCTGTGCGTGGGCTATGGCCTGCTCGTCCCGGCCAAATTTCATATGCTCGATGCGTGGGCACCGCTCCTGCCGGGCTTTGAATGGCTGACGTGGCCAGGCTTTATCGCGGGCGCTGTCGGAAGTTTCCTTTACGGCTGGTACGCGGCGGTTTTGCTGGTGCCACTGCATCGCTTCTTCAGCTCGAAGTGAGTGCGAACGCGCGGCAACCTCAACTCTGATCGGCCAGTGCCTAGGAAAGGGCAGATAAAATGAGCATCTCGGAGAAGCCTTCGCTCAGATTCCTTGGCGCGACGGGAACCGTAACGGGTTCGCGTTACCTGATCGAGGCTAGGGGTCGCCGGATCCTAATCGATTGCGGGCTCTTCCAGGGGTATAAACAGCTTCGCGAACGAAACTGGAAGCCGTTCCCGGTGCCGCCGAAATCCATCGACTGCGTGCTGCTTACGCATGCTCACCTTGACCATTCCGGCTATCTGCCCGCGCTGGTCCGAAACGGCTTTCAGGGCCATATCCATTGCACGCCGGCTACGGCCGAACTCTGCGGCCTGCTGCTCCCCGACAGCGGGCATCTGCAGGAAGAAGAGGCCCGCTATGCGAAGCGCAAGGGCTATTCCAGGCACGCAAACCCGAAGCCGCTCTACACGCTTGAAGATGCCCGCGCGGCGCTGGAACATTTCCGGCAAACGCCTTTCGACAAGATACTCGACCTCGGAGAGGGCATTACAGCGCGTTTCATTCCGGCGGGACACCTGCTCGGCGCGGCGCAGATCCAGGTGACCGTCGATGGGCGGACGGTCCATTTCAGCGGCGATGTCGGTCGTGAGGCCGACCCGTTGATGCGTGGCCCTCGCCCGTTCGAAGGTGCCGACATTCTCGTGACCGAATCCACCTACGGCAATCGTACGCACGGCCATGTCGATCCGGAGCAGGAGCTGGCCGACGTCATCAACCGGGTCACACGGCGCGGTGGCGCGATTGTCATTCCGGCTTTTGCCGTTGGCCGGATCCAGGGCGTGATGCTCCAGATCGCGCAACTGCGGGAGCGGGGCGCCATTCCCTACGTGCCGGTCTACCTCAACAGTCCGATGGGCGTGGACGCGACCGCAATCTACCACAATCACCATGATGAGCATCACGTCAGCTGGGACGACTGCAAGGCCATGTTCGATCTCGCCGAACGCGTGCGCACGGTCGAGGAATCGAAGGAGCTCAACCGTCGTGTCGGACCTATGATCATCATTTCCGCAAGCGGCATGCTCGCAGGCGGCCGCGTCCTGCACCACCTGGTCAGTTTTGGCCCCGATCCCAAGAACGCGATCGTGCTGAGCGGCTTCCAGGCAGGAGGCACGAGGGGGGCCGTCCTCGCCCGAGGCGAGCAGCATCTGCGGCTCTTCGGGCGCGAGATCGACATCCGCGCCGAAGTGATCCAACTCGAAGGCATGTCCGGCCATGCGGACGCTGACGAACTGCTGGCTTGGATGGGACAGGCCAAGCCGCCGGAAATGACCTATGTCACTCACGGCGAACCCGACAGCGCGGATGCCCTGCGCTACCGGATCGACCACGAGCTTGGCTGGAGAGTTCGCGTTCCGGAACACCTCGAACGGATTAGTCTGGAACGTCCGAAATGACCGGTGATATTCACTCAATACCCGTCATGCGCGCCGGCATCGACACGTACCGGCAGCCTGTCGTTTATATGCGCGAAGATTGCCACCTGTGCCGGGCGGAGGGCTTCTCGGTTCTGACCCAGGTCGAGATAACGCACGGCCAGCGGTCAATCGTTGCCGCGCTCAATGTTGTTACCGATGCGGACTGGCTGCCGCCCGATACTGCAGGCCTCAGTGAAGCCGCCTGGACCGCGCTCAAGGCCGACGACGGCGAGTTTGTCACCTTCTCTCATCCGGAGCCGCCGGCCTCGGCTTCCGCGATCCGTTCGAAGGTCTACGGCCAGCGCCTCGATGCGGCTGGATGCCAGGCCATCATCAGCGATACGGTGGCGCACCGCCTGTCCGATCTCGATCTTGCCGCCTTCATCACGGCTTGTGCTGGTGACCGCCTCGATATTGCCGAAACGATCGCCCTCACGCGGGCGATGCACGGCGCGGGCAAGACGCTTGATTGGGGTGCGGGGCTGGTCCTCGACAAGCATTGCGTAGGCGGACTGCCGGGCAACCGGACCACTCCCATTGTCGTGGCCATCCTTGCTGCCGCGGGATTTCGCATACCCAAAACCTCAAGCCGCGCGATTACCTCGCCAGCGGGCACCGCCGACACGATGGAAGTCCTGGCGCCGGTCGCGCTCGACATCGCCGCCATGCGCCGCGTGGTCGAAAGTGAGGGTGGTTGCGTCGTGTGGGGCGGTGGCCTCGATCTCAGCCCCGCCGACGATTTGCTGATCCGGATCGAGCGGCCGCTCGATTTCGACAGCGACGGCCAGCTCGTCGCCAGCGTGCTCTCCAAGAAGGCGGCAGCGGGTTCAACCCATGTGCTGATCGACATGCCGGTCGGACCCACGGCCAAGGTCCGAACGGAGGCGGCTGCGCGAACCCTGTCCGAGCGTCTGCATGCCGTCGGCAAGGCGATCGGCCTGTCCCTGCGGATCCATGTCAGTGACGGATTGGCCCCGGTGGGACGCGGTATCGGCCCGGCGCTCGAGGCACACGACCTGCTTGCGGTCCTGAGGCGTGCCCCCAATGCCCCGATGGACCTGCGAGAGAGGGCACTAGACCTGGCGGGCGCCCTGCTTGACCTGGCGGAAGCGAACGGCGGACAGGGCCGCGAGACGGCGAGGAACCTGCTCGATAGCGGTGCGGCCGAAGCGAAATTTCTGTCGATCTGCGAGGCACAGGGCGGGTTTCGCGAACCGGGCAGCGCACCTTACCACTCCATCGAAACAGCTGATGTTGGCGGCGCGATCAGGGAGATCGATAACCGCCGCATCGCCAAAATCGCGAAACTGGCCGGGGCTCCGGGCCGCAAGCACGCCGGTGTACGTCTGCACGCAAGGCCGGGCGATGTGATCGATGCAGGCCAGCCGCTCTACGAGATTCACGCGGAAACGCAGGGTGAACTTGTTTGGGCGCAGGACTATGCCCGCTCAGGCGTTTCTCCCTTCGTGGTTGGAGAAGCGCCGTGAACCGTATCCTTGCCTTTCCCGGCATGCTGCCCCTGGGCGAAGCCATCGCCGCGCTAGTCGGAGCGCAGAGCGGGGAGGTCGATGTCCACCGATTTCCGGATGGCGAGAGCCTCGTGACCTTGCCTGGCGACCTTGCAGGCAAGGATGTCGCAATTCTCGCCACCTTGCGTGAGCCCGATCCGCTTGCGTTGTCCCTGCGCTTTGCAGCAGAGACAGCCAGAGAAATGGGTGCTCGCCGCGTCGGACTGATCGCGCCCTATCTCGCCTACATGCGGCAGGACAGGCGATTTGCCGAAGGCCAGGCGGTCAGCGCTCCCTTGTTTGCCCGCTTCCTGGAGGAAAGCTTCGACTGGCTGGTGACCGCAGATCCGCATCTGCACCGGATCCATGCACTCGAAGACCTGTTCGACATTCCGGTCCGCCGGATCGAAACCGCACCCCTGCTGGGCGAATGGATCGCCGCAAACGTACCCGATGCGGTGCTACTCGGTCCCGACAGCGAGAGCCGGCAATGGGTCGCTGAAGTCGCCCGACTGGCGGACCGGCCCTATGAAGTGCTCGAAAAGCACCGTAGCGGCGATCGCAGTGTCGAAGTCAGCGTGCCGCATAGCGAAGCGCTTCTCGACGGAACGCCCGTGATCGTCGATGACATTGCCTCATCGGGACGGACACTGATCGAGGCGATCGAGCGACTACTCGCAGCAGGAACGAAGCCGCCCATCTGCGTCGTGATCCATGCGGTGTTTGCCGGCGATGCCCACGACGATATTCTTGCGGCGGGCGCATCACGGGTCGTGACGACGGACTCCATACCGCATGTCAGCAATGCAATCTCGCTCGCGCAGGCGCTGGCCGACGCATGCCGCGACCTGCAAGCCCAGGAATCAATCGATCAGTCGAGCCACAGCAAGAACGACACGGTGACGCCATGAACGACCACACCCATCACGAGCACCACGAGGCAAGCTATCACACGATCTACACTTGCCCGATGCACCCCGAAGTGCGGCAGGAGGGGCCGGGAGATTGCCCCAAGTGCGGGATGCATCTCGTGCCTGAAGGCAGCGAGCAGGCGAAGGACGGCCACGCTTGCTGTCATGGCCACCATGGTCACCCCGCAGACGCCAAAATCGGAGCGGACGACAAGCGCTACGACAAGGTGCCGGCCGGATATTCCGGAACGGTCTACACCTGCCCGATGCATCCGCAGGTTCGGCAAACGAAGCCCGGTTCCTGCCCGATCTGCGGCATGGGGCTGGAACTCGAATCTGCTACAATGGCCGAAGAGGGACCGAACCCCGAACTGGTAGATTTCACACGGCGCTTCTGGATCGGCGCCGTCCTCACCCTCCCGCTGCTGGTCTTGACCATGGGGCCGTTCCTCGGCCTTGGCGGCGTCAGGGATATCTTCGGGGAACGCAACACGCTCTGGATCGAGCTGGCACTCGGCACACCCGTCGTCCTGTGGTGTGGCTGGCCATTCCTCGTGCGGGGATGGAATTCCTTCCGCACGATGAACCTTAACATGTTCTCGCTGATCGGGATGGGGGTGATGGCCGCCTGGGCCTTCAGCATTGTGGCTGTGCTTGCGCCGGGCATATTCCCCGACGGCTTCCGCGATGCCGAGGGCCATGTCGGCGTCTATTTCGAGGCGGCAGCTGTCATCGTCACGCTGGTGCTGCTGGGCCAGGTGATGGAGCTGCGTGCTCGTGAAGGCACGGGCAAGGCGATCCGCGCGCTGCTCGATCTTGCGGCCAAGACCGCCCGAGTGATCCGCGAGGATGGCAGCGAAGAGGAAATCCCGCTCGAAGACGTGCTGGTCGGGGACCGGGTGCGCGTGCGGCCGGGCGACAAGGTGCCGGTTGATGGCGTCGTGACGGACGGGCGCTCGTCGGTTGATGAGAGCATGATCACCGGCGAGCCTGTCCCGGTTGAAAAGGTCGCGGGCGATCCCGTGACGGGCGCGACGATCAACGGAACCGGCAGTCTGGTTATCGAAGCAACCCGCGTCGGCGCCGACACCATGCTCTCCCAGATCGTCGAGATGGTCGCCAATGCGCAGCGCTCGCGCGCGCCGATCCAGAAATACGCCGACAAGGTTTCGGGATGGTTCGTGCCGGTTGTCATCGGCATTGCTATCCTGTCCTTCATCGGCTGGGCCTTCTGGGGTCCGGCTCCGGCGCTGTCCTACGCGCTGATCGCCGCCGTTGCCGTCCTCATCATCGCCTGCCCATGTGCGCTTGGCCTCGCCACGCCGATGTCGATCATGACGGCGACCGGGCGCGGCGCGCAGGCAGGCGTTCTGATCAAGAACGCGGAAGCACTCGAACGCTTCGAGAAGATCGACACGCTGATGGTCGACAAAACCGGAACACTGACCGAAGGCAAGCCGCGACTGGTGTCCGTCTTGCCCGAACCAGGTCACGATGAAGCCGAAGTGCTGCGCCTTGCCGCAACCCTTGAAAGGGGTTCCGAACATCCGCTCGCCGAAGCGATCGTCGCGGGCGCGGAGGAACGCGGCGTGGCGCTCGGTGAAGCTACCGACTTCGAAGCCGTCACAGGCAAAGGTGTCAAAGGTACAGTCGATGGCAAGAGCGTCGCGCTCGGCAACCTCAAGCTCGTCACCGACCTCGGTCTCGAAGCGGCCGAACTGACGGAGAAGGCCAATAGTTACCGCGACCAGGGCGAAACGGTAATGTTCGTGATGCTGGATGGTGCCGTAGCCGGTCTTGTCAGCGTTGCTGACCCAGTGAAGGAAACCACGCCGGATGCCTTGAAGGCGCTCCATGAGCTGGGCTTTCGCATCATCATGGCAACGGGTGACAATGAGCGCACCGCCAGGGCGGTGGCCGCCCGGCTCGGCATCGACGAGATCCGCGCCGACGTGCTGCCCGAGGACAAGGCGCGCATCATCCAGGAGCTTCAGGCCGAAGGGCGCAAGGTCGCGATGGCCGGTGATGGCGTTAACGACGCCCCCGCGCTTGCGCAGGCCGATGTCGGCATCGCCATGGGCACGGGAGCGGACGTCGCCATCGAAAGTGCCGGCATCACGCTGGTGAAAGGGAATCTCGACGGTATTGTCCGCGCGCGCCGACTGGCCCGCGCGACCATGCGCAACATCCGCCAGAACCTGTTCTTTGCCCTCATATACAATGCTGCCGGCGTGCCGGTGGCAGCAGGCGTGCTGTTCCCGTTCTTCGGCATCCTGATCAGTCCGATGTTTGCCGCTTTTGCCATGAGCGCATCGTCGATATCGGTCGTTACCAACTCGCTGCGTCTCCGAGGTGCGAAGATCTGATGAAGGAAAGACGCTCGCTCAAATGAAAGGTGACTGCGATGCATCAGCATGATGAACACAGAAATCGTGAAACGCCGCCCGGGCGTTCCGGCACAAGTTTCTGGAAATCACGCGCAGGTGCGGTGTTCCTCGTCTTCTTGGGCGTGATTGCCTTCCTGCTGGCTTACGAGCATCGAGCGCACATATTTGCCGGCAATGGCCTGTTGCTCGTGCTGCTCCTGCTTTGCCCTGCGATGCATCTGTTCATGCATCATGGCCATGGCGGGCACGGGAAATGAGCGCGCATATGTCTGGCTATGGTCTGTGGCTCCTCGCCTTCGTTAATGCGGCGATCTTCATCTTCTTCGCATTTAGCTTCTTCAAGCCTCGTACCAAGCGGGATTGGCGCAGCTTCGGCGCTTTTAGCGCCTTCATCGTTGCGCTTTTCGCGGAGATGTATGGTTTCCCCCTGACGATCTATTTTCTGTCCGGCTGGCTCCAGTCTCATTATCCGGGCGTCGACTGGTTCACTCATGATGCCGGGCATCTTCTCGAAATGATGTTCGGTTGGAAAACCAATCCACACTGGGGGCCTTTCCACCTGCTCAGTTTTGCATTGATCGGTGGCGGCTTCTGGCTGATCTCTGTGTCCTGGCACGTGCTGTGGAAGGCACAGAAGGAAGGGCAAATGGCCGTTACCGGTCCGTACGTCCGCGTCAGGCATCCGCAATATCTCGGTTTCATCCTCGTCATGCTGGGATTCCTGTTCCAGTGGCCTACGCTCCTGACCCTGGCGATGTTCCCTGTTCTGGTCTCGATGTATGTGCGGCTGGCCCGGATAGAGGAAGCCGAAACCCGCGAGAAATTTCCTGTGGAATTTGAAGAGTACCGGTCGAAGGTGCCGGCTTTCTTTCCACGGAGCTCAGCCGCGACCGCCTAGGACACACGGGAGTTATAATTGCAGAACGGGCACATTCACAGTCATGGCGATGGTGGAGGCGGCGACCGAGAGGGCTCTATAAGCCTGAGCGGTGCGGTGGCGATGGGCACCGGTGTCATGATCGGCGCTGGTATCTTTGCTTTGACCGGCCAGATTGCCGAACTCGCCGGGCCACTCTTTCCGCTCTCGTTCATCGCCGGAGCGCTCGTCACGGCGCTGGCCGCCTACAGCTACATCAAGATGTCAAACGCCTGGCCGTCCTCTGGTGGTATCGCGATGATCCTTCAGAAAGCCTATGGCCCGGGAACAGTCGCGGCATCAGCTTCGGTGCTCATGGCGCTTTCGATGGTCATCAACGAAAGCTTGGTGGCCCGGACCTTCGCGACCTACGCGCTGCGACCGTTCGGGCAGGAAACCAACGGGCTTTTGCTGTCCATACTAGCGCTTTGCCTGATCGTGTTCGCCTACGTCGTGAACGCGGCGGGCAACCGTTCTGTCAGCACCGCTTCGCTCGTCATGTCCGGAATCAAGATCGGGGGCATCGCGATCTTCGCAATCGCTGCGCTTTGGGTCAGCGGCTTCGGCGGCGGAGCCTTTGGCCAGGCGGAATCGGGCTTCGAAGGCATGGGCTTTGTCGCCTCGATCGCCTTCTCGATCCTCGCATTCAAAGGGTTCACAACCATCACGAACAGTGGAGGGGAGATCGTCGATCCACACCGCAATGTCGGTCGGACGATCATGATCGCGATCGGCATTTGCGTCGTGACCTATCTGCTGGTGGCGGTCGCGGTAGGATCGAGTCTCAGTATCGAGGGAATTGTTGAGGCCCGAGACTATTCTCTGGCCGCAGCAGCAGAGCCTGCCCTCGGACCTGCAGGGTTCTGGTTCACGGTGGTGATCGCGATCACGGCCACGGCTTCAGGCGTAGTGGCAAGCGTTTTCGCGGTTTCGCGTATGCTGACGATGCTGACCGAGATGAAGCTCATTCCGCATAGTCATTTCGGCATGACGGGTCCCCTGCGAAGCCATCTGCTTGTTTATACGGTCGTGTTGGCCGGCACGCTCGCAGTTCTCTTCGACCTGACGCGGATCGCGGCGCTGGGAGCGTTCTTCTATCTCGTCATGGACATGCTGGTGCACTGGGGCGTCTTCCGGTATCTGCGCCGCGACGTGGGAGCAAAGGCGGCAATCCTGTTGGCAGCCATAGCTGCTGACGGCGTCGTCCTTGCCGCTTTCTCCTGGGTAAAGCTGAAAAGCGATCCAATGATAGTCATCTACGCGGCGATCGGCATCGTTCTGGTCTTTGCAGGTGAACATCTCTTCCTGCAGCGAAGGGAACAGAACGAAGGCGAACCGAGTTAGAAAGGGAACCTGCAAACCGGAGATAGAACTATATCGCTTGCGATAGTCATAGGTATTGTCTTGTTCCTAGCGGCTCTGTGGCTGCACCTTGGCATGATCCGCCTGGCAAGGCGGGCCGTCCAGCCTACCTCGGTTAATTCTCTGCGACTGAGCCTCGCCTATCTCGTCGTGCTGGCCAGTCATCTGCTTGTGACCGGTCTTTTCGCCCTCGGCTTCGCGGGTGCTGCGAGAATGGGCCTCGGCGGTTTCGACAAGGAGCCTGCCATGAGTGCGATGGACCTCTTCTATTTCTCGCTCATCAACATCACGACGCTCGGTCTCGGAGATATCTATCCGACCGGGCATCTGAGCGCTCTGGCGGGGATCGAGTCGCTGACCGGATTCCTTCTGATCAGCTGCACCGCGCAATTCGTGTTCTCGACAATGAAAAAACAGGAGGCCTAGGATGGATCACGCGGAACACAAAAAGGAGGGCGGAGGCGGCAGCAATTACTGGCGCTTCATGGCGATGGTCGCAACGTCGACCGTCATCATGTTTTTCCTCATGTACGCGAACACCTATGATGCCGATCATTTCTTCTGGAGCGAAACACGCTTCTGGATGATGTTTGTTATGGGCGCGATGATGATGGTGGTCATGCTTCTCTTTATGTGGGGCATGTACAAAGACCGGAAGAGGAACATGATCATCATCGGAGTGGGCGCACTCGTCTTTACGCTCGCTCTGTGGCTGGTGCGCAGTCAGAGCACGATCGACGATGTGGACTACATGTCGGCCATGATCCCGCACCACTCGATCGCGATCATGACCAGCGAACGTGCGCACCTCCGCGATCCGCGTACCCGTAAATTGGCACACGACATCATCGTCGCGCAGCGGCGTGAAATTGCGCAGATGAAATACCTGATCGCCGATATACGCGAGAATGGCGAACGCACGTCTGAGCGTCTGCCGGAGTGGCTCGAGGCCCCCGCAGCAGCGGTCTCTTCGCCGGCACCACAGGAAGGAGACGTCCAGTGAACAGGATCATTTTCGCGGCCTCCGCGCTGGCGCTCGGTGTTGCGGGCTGCAACCAGAACACCGCCCCGGGCAACGACCGGGAAGCCGAACTCGAACCTCCGGCCAGTCCTGCCGCGATCGAACCCGCTTCAGTCGCGCTCGCCAATGTCGCAACAGCGATCATCAAACCCGAAACAATGACCCCGGCCGACGTCAAGGCGATCGGCGGCACCGATGACCGCTGCGTCTTCCGGCTCACCGAGGTCGGGTTTCCCAGTTTCATTTACGAGGCCGGGGGCGAGGGGTTCATCAAACTCAACGGCAAGCTCATTCCTTTGCAGGCAGCTGGAAAGGATCGCTTCACCAGCGACAATCTTCTCGTCGCGACACGCGCCGTTGACGAAACAGGCAACGCTGGAATGCAAGCAATGGAAGTGATCGTCGTTCCTCCAGAGGCGAACGACGAGATCGGCTACCGTGGCTATGTCAAATGTCCGGCATAATGTGACTTGTGGCACCGGACGACCCGGGGTGCCCGGTGTTGTTTCCGGAAACAACTGCGGAGATGATGATGGATAGCGACGGGAACGAAACACCGGGCGTTGATGGTCACTGGGATGCGAGCGAGCCCGGACATGCGGAGCTCGTCCAGATGCGCATTCGCATGATCGCGATGGAGAACCTTCTGCTCGCCGTCCTTGCCGGATCGGACCAGGAAACCCGTAGGCGCGTACGAGAGCGGGCGGACGAGATCCGGCCGAGACCAGACGCAGTCGATCATCCGCTCACCGAGTTGGCCCGCGCAGAAATGCTCCGGCTTCTCGAACGGGCGGAGCGTCGTGGAGATGGAAATTATACCAACTTGTGCGGCCGCTGACTCACGATGGGGATTCCCAAGAGCCTGAAAGTCTGAATCTATGACGCCCTGTTCTGGAGGGTAGTTTGATGGGTTCAGCGATCGGCTTGCGTGATGATTATGATGGCGCTGCCTTGAGGCGATTGGCGCGTGCGTCGAAGAGCGCGAACCAGACGCGGCGGCTTTTAGCCTTGGCCGAGATCTACGACGGTGGCAGCCGGACTGCGGCGGCGCGGATCGGCGGGGTGGGTCTGCAGATCGTGCGAGACTGGGTGGTCCGGTTCAATACCCGTGGCCCGGATGGCCTTCTGGATGGCAAGGCACCCGGTCCTCGATCCCGGCTCAATGATATTCAGCGCCGCGCGCTTCTGGAGGTTGTCGAGCGTGGTCCGATCCCGGCGGTGCATGGCGTCGTGCGCTGGCGGCTGATCGATCTGGTGCAGTGGCTTCATGATGAGTTTGCGGTTTCGCTCGATGTGAGCACCGTGTCGCGCGAACTGAAGAAGCTGGGCTACGTCAAGCTCACGGCTCGGCCTCGCCACCATGCCCAGAACGAACTCGCCGCGGAGGCCTTCAAAAAGGGGGTTTTGCCGCCGAGCTGGCAAAGGTCAGAGCAACCCTCCCCAAGGGCACGCCCATAGAGATATGGTTCCAGGACGAAGCGCGGATCGGCCAAAAGAACAAGATCACGCGGCGCTGGGCCAGACGCGGGACCCGGCCATCAGCGCCCAAGGATCAGCGGACGAAATCGGCCTACATCTTCGGCGCGATCTGCCCCGAGCAGGGCAAGGGTGCCGGCCTTGTTCTGCCCTTCTGCAATACAGAGATGATGTCCCTGCATCTTGCCGAAATCTCCCTCGCCGTCGCCCCCGGCGCTCACGCGGTCGTGCTGATGGATCAGGCCGGTTGGCACATGACCGGAAAGCTCATCGTGCCCGACAACATCAGCATCATCGCGCTGCCAGCCAAGTGCCCAGAGCTCAACCCCGTCGAGAACATCTGGCAGTTTATGCGCGACAACTGGCTCTCCAACCGCGTGTTCACCTCCCACGATAACATCGTCGATCACTGCTGCGAGGCGTGGAACAAGCTCACCGATCAGCCATGGCGCATCATGACCATCGGCCGCCGCAAATGGGCCCGTGGGTCATGATCAATGCAGGTTGGTATTAGATATGAGCTACTACTATTCAAAAATACTCGATGGCCCGATCGAAGCGGCACTCGAACGTGTTCGCTCCGCGCTCGGAACCGAAGGATTCGGGATCATCAACGAAATCGATATGTCCAAGACATTGAAGCAAAAGATCGGGGCCGATTTCCGTCCCTACCGAATTCTTGGCGCCTGCAATCCGGCTCTCGCCTACGAAGCACTGCAGATTGAGGATAAGGTTGGCACGATGTTGCCATGCAACGTGATCGTCCAGCAGCTGCCCTCCGGAGAGATCGAAGTTGCTGCCATCAACCCGGTCGCCTCGATGAGTGCGATCGACAACGAAGAACTGAAAAAGGCTGCGAACCAGGTCAAGAATAAGCTTGAAGCGGCAATCGATCGGCTGTGAGCCGAGTTGCTCCTGTCGGCTCCTATCGACCGCTGAAAAGTGAAAGCAGGAGTTGCAGCGAACGGCGGCGTTGGATGCTTGGCCGTTCCCCACCAGCATCACTTCTTTTCTATCGAGGTTATCTCGCTTCCTGAGTCGGCCATGCGAAAGCCGAAGGTGACCTCGTCGCCCACCTTGACCTTCATCCGTTCGCTTTCGTCCGCTTCAAAGGCCATCGTCATGGCAGGCCAGTCGACTGCTTCAACCGGGCCGTGATCAATCGTGATCGTTCCGGCCTCATCGTCGATAGCTGTAACGGTGCCTTGCGCATTAGCCATCTGTCCCATCGCCTCGCCCATCTGCCCGCCCATCGGCATGGCGCCGTTCATAGGCATATCCTGGGACGCCATGGGCATATTCTCGCTTTGCTCCGGCTCGCTTTGTTCGCTGCAGGCAGCAAGTGCGAATGGGATGATGGCAATCATCAACCTGGTTGGGGTACGCATTCTTCATCTCCTTTGTCTTTCGTGGGATTAGCTTTCGGCTGCCGCATCAGCAGGTAGGCTGCGGGCAGCAGAAACATTGAGAGCAGCGGCGCGGTGATCATCCCGCCCACCATGGGCGCGGCAATGCGGCTCATGACTTCTGCGCCGGCTCCGCTCCCGATGAGGATCGGGAAAAGGCCGGCGAGGATAACCGCCACGGTCATCGCCTTGGGCCGCACGCGCAGCAGGGCCCCTTCTCGGATCGCTTCTCCGACTTCATTGCCGGCGGGGTCTTCGCCACGCCGTTGCAGCGCAGCTTTCAGATAGATGAGCATGACCACGCCAAATTCTGCCGAGACCCCGGCGAGCGCGATAAAACCGACCGCAGTTGCGACGGACTGATTGTAGCCCATCAGATAAAGAAGCCAGAATCCGCCTGTCAGGGCGAACGGCAGCGTTCCCATGATCAGCAGTGCCTCATCGACCCGCCGGAATATAAGATAAAGTAGCAGGAAGATGATCGCGAGCGTTGCGGGCACCACGACCTGCAGCCGCTCGTAGGCGCGCGTAAGGTATTCAAATTGCCCCGCGTAGGACAGGCTGACACCCGGGGGCACTTCGAGTTTGTTCGCTACTGCCTGCTGGAGATCCGCAACCACAGCAGCAAGGTCGCGGCCGCGCACATCGACGTAGACATAGCTGGTCAGACGGCCCTGTTCGCTCTTGAGCATCGGTGGCCCGTCGCTCACGCGCAAAGTCGCTATAGTGCCAAGGGTAATCTGCTGACCCGAAGGCGTGAGCACCGGGAGCGCCCGCAATTCGTCGATGCTGTCGCGGATTTCGCGCGGATAGCGAACATTGATCGGATAGCGCGCCAGCCCCTCGACGGTCCGGGCAACATTTGCACCGCCGATCGCGCCCGAGACGATCTGCTGCACGTCGGCAATGTTGAGGCCATAGCGGGCGGCCGCTGCCCGGTCGATGTCGACATCGACATAGCGCCCGCCCGACAACCGCTCGGCGAGCGCCGAGCTGACACCCGGTATATCTCCGGCGATATCTTCTATTCTCAGCGCTACCCGTTCGATCTCGCCCAGATCCTCGCCGGACACCTTGACGCCGATCGGACTCTTGATGCCGGTAGCCAGCATATCGATCCGGTTGCGGATCGGAGGGACCCAAACGTTGGCCAGACCGGGCACCTGGACCACCCTGTCGAGTTCCTCGACGAGCTTGTCGGGTGTCATTCCGGCACGCCACTCGTCGCGCGGCTTGAAGCGGATGGTGGTCTCGAACATCGTCAGGGGAGCAGGATCGGTCGCCGTGTCCGCCCGCCCCGCCTTTCCGAACACCGTCTCGACTTCCGGCACTGATTTGATCAGCCGGTCCGTTCGCTGGAGGAGCGCGGAGGCTTCCGCCGGAGACAGGCCAGGCAGGGCGCTCGGCATGTAAAGCAGGTCCCCTTCGTCGAGCGGGGGCAGAAATTCGCCGCCGAGCCGGGTGAAAGGTATGGCCGTGGTGAGGAAAATGGCTCCCGCGATGGCAAGTGTCAGCTTCGGTCGTCGCATGACCCAGTCGAGGCCGGGCCGGTAAGCCCGGGTCAGCCCGCGATTGATAAAGTTGCTGTCTTCCGAGGGAATCTTGCCCCGGATCAGCCAGCCCATGAGCACCGGCACCAGCGTGACCGAGAGGATCGCAGCCGCCGCCATCGCATAGGTCTTGGTGAAGGCGAGTGGTGCAAACAGCCGTCCTTCCTGCGCCTGCAGGGTGAAAACGGGAAGGAACGACAGCGTGATAATAAGCAGGCTGAAAAACAGTGCCGGGCCTACTTCCTTGGAGGCATCGGCGATGATACGCCAGCGCTCTTTGACCGACAGAAGCACATCAGGATTTTCCTGCTCCCAGCGTTCCAAATGCTTGTGGGCGTTCTCGATCATCACCACCGCCGCATCGACCATCGCGCCTATGGCGATGGCAATGCCGCCGAGCGACATGATGTTCGCGTTCACGCCCTGAAACCGCATGACTACGAAGGCGGCAAGGACGCCTAACGGCAGGGTCACTATGGCGACGAGAGCCGAGCGCGCGTGCCACAGGAACAGGGCGCACACGAGCGCCACGACGATGAACTCCTCGATGAGCTTGTGTGTCAGGTTCTCGACCGAGGCATCGATCAGCCGTGACCGGTCGTAGGTCGTGACGATTTCGACACCCTGCGGCAGGCTGGCCTGTAGGCTGGCGAGCCTCTGCTCGACTGCTGCGATCGCGCTACGCGCATCGGCGCCCTGGCGCAGGACCACGATCCCGCCGGCAACTTCGCCCTGGCCGTCGAGTTCGGCGATGCCCCGACGCATTTCCGGCCCGACCTGGATCGTCGCGACATCACCGAGCGTGACCGGGACGCCGACACCAACGGTCCTAAGTGGGATCTGCCTGAAGTCGTCAAGCGAAGTAAGATATCCTGACGCCCGAACCATGTATTCGGCTTCGCCCATCTCGACCACCGACCCGCCGGTTTCCTGGTTGGAGGCCTGGATCGCCCTCACAATCTCGGCATGGGTCACCCCGAAGGAGGCCATACGATAGGGATCGAGCACGATCTGGTACTGCCTGACCATGCCCCCGACACTGGCGACTTCGGCGATGCCCGGAATGGTCTTGAGCTCGTATCGTAGGAACCAGTCCTGGAGCGATCTCAGGCCTGCAAGGTCATGCCCTCCGGACCGGTCGACTATTGCGTATTCATAGATCCATCCTACGCCGGTGGCATCTGGTCCCAATGTGCTGGTTACGCCGTCGGGAAGCCGGTTCTGCACCTGGTTGAGGTATTCGAGGACGCGCGAACGCGCCCAGTAGAGGTCGGTGCCATCCTCGAAGATGATGTAGACATAGCTGTCGCCGAACATTGAGTAACCGCGCACGGTCTTGGCGCCGGGCACCGACAGCATTGTCGTGGCAAGCGGATAGGTAACCTGGTCCTCGACGATCCGCGGTGCCTGGCCGGGATAGTTGGATCGAACCACCACCTGCACATCTGACAGGTCTGGAATGGCATCCACCGGCGTAGTCCGGACAGCCCAAAGCCCGCCAAGCGTAACGGCAATCGCTGTGAGGACTACGAACAGCCGGTTCGCTATCGACCAGTCGATAAGCCGGCCGATCATTGATCCACCTTCGTGATCGACGCGATGCGTGGTCCGGCCTCGCTCTGCGTAAAGGTGAAGCGAACGTGGTCGCCACGTTTCAGTCCGCGTAGCTGCGCGCTGCCCTCAACGGCGAATGCCATTGTCATTGCCGGCCAATCGAGTCGCGGTACCGGTCCATGCCTAAGCGTGATTGAGCGCTCACCGATCTTCTCGATCGTCCCCGTTGCGCTAAGGGTCGCGTTACCGGCACCTTGAGTGCGCGCGCCGCCGCCACTGCCTGTGTCCCCGCTAGCCGCGTCGACTGGCCGGATATCGAGGCCAGTCAGGCTGGCTTCGGAATCGAGCAGGAATTGCCCGGAAGTTACCACTTCCTCGCCGGGGGCGAGTCCGGCGAGAACCTCGGTCCGACCGTTCGCTTCCCGGCCGATCCGAACCTCCGCCGGCGCAAATCCCCCGGCATCCTGCTTCAGCATGACGATAGTGCGCCGGCCGGTACGGATTACCGCCTCCGACGGGATCAGCAGCGCTTCGCGCCGTTCGGGTAGGAGCGTGACCTGCGCAAACATCCCCGGTTTCAGCCGCCCGCCGGGGTTGGAGAGTTCCGCGCGAACGGTGATCGTCCGGCTCGCAGCCTGCGCGGTCGCCAAGATGGCGACAATACGGCCGCTGAAGCGGTCTTCTGGAAAGGCGGTCAGGCTCGCTTCGATTGGCTGGCCAACCCTCACGGAGCTAGCATGCGCCTCCGGAACATTGGCCTCGAGCCAGATGGGTGAGAACCCGCTGATCTCGGCCAGCGTCTGGCCCGAGGCGACCGTCATTCCCGAGCGCACTCCCAACGCGGTGATTGCACCGCTGATAGGAGCTGTAACCGTAATAGTGGAATGAGGGCGTCCGCTGCGCGCGACCGAAGAAATCAGGGAGTCGGACATGCCCTGCAACCGCATCCGTTCACGCGCTGCCGCAGCAAGTTCGCTGTTCCCGGTGCGGGCCACTGCGAGGTATTCCTCCTGGGCTCCGCCCCATTCGGGAACGAGAATGTCGGCGATAGGGGCACCGCGGGCCACGACATCATCAGGAGCGCGGCCATAAGTGCGTTGAACATATCCCCCCGCACGTGGCTGCACGATGGCGACATCACGGCCGTTATAGGCAAGCACCCCGGTGACCGTGATTTCCGGTTCAAGGACGCCATATTCGGCAGCCGAAGTGCGAATGCCAAAGTTCTGGACCAGTCCCGGATCGATGCGCACACCGGTCGATGCTTCCTCTCCAGCGCATTTGGGCACCAGTTGCATGTCCATGAACGGTGATTTGCCGGGCTCGTTGAAATGCTGACCGGGCACCATCGGATCGTACCAGTACAGCACGTCCTCGCAATCAGCGCTTACGGCAACAGTGGAATCGCCCTGCGTTCCCAGTCGCGCAATTCCGTATCCGGCAGCAAAGGTCGTCAGGACGATAACGCCGGTGACCATCCACGATTTGTGACGCGGGGTGAGCCTGCTCCACGCATTTGTCACTGAACATCCTCCGTGTAAGCCAGGCGGAGCCTCGTGGCGGCTGCCACGGTGGCCTCCTCACGCCTCAGGATTTCGATATCGAGGAGTGCCAACGCCTTGATCGCCGCGATGACGTCGATCAGGTCGGCACGTCCGGCGGCATAGCTGGCAGTTTCGAGGGATACCCTGTCCCTGGCCAATGGCAGCAGTTCCTCGCGTGCCCTCTGCCATTGGCGAAAAGCGCTTCGCCAAACGGCAAGATCGGCTTCGAACCGAGCGTTCAGAGCTCGCATCCGGTCTTCGCGATTGGCGATTGCGGCCTGGGCTTCTGCGTCCGCGGCAGCAATCAGCGGTTGCTGGCGATGCTTGCCGAAGAGGGGAAGCGTTATGCTCCCCATGACAGTGAACATATCGCCGTACTGGCGTTCGCGAACCCCGTAGCTGGCACTCACTCCGAAATCGGGCCGGTTGTCGGACCGGGCGAGATCGACCCTTGCCTGCATCTCGCGTAACTGGGCACCCGCAAGCAGGATCTCTGGATGGTTCGCTAGACTTCGCCGTAATTCTTCGGGATCGATTTCGGCGGAAGGAGGTTCGCCTGCCGCGACCGCATCGGTTTCATCGATATATCGTGCAAGCTGCGCCTGCGCCGCCGCCTCGTCGGCTTCGATGGCAGTTCGTGCGTCCTCGATCTCGAGAACAGCGCGGCGAACCTCGAGACTTTCAGCGGGGCGCGCCGAGCCCGATGAGACCGCGCTGCGGGAGACAGGGACAAGTTCGTAAACCTGATCGAGCGCAGTATCCGCGACCACCAGCCTACGCTGGGCATAGGCCAGCCGAACCCAGGATTCGCCTGCCCCCAGTCGCGCCAGATATCGGGTACGGGCAAGTTCGGCGCTGGCAGTTTCGATATCGGCAGTGGCGATACCGGCCCTTGCGCGCCTCTCCGCAAGATTGGGTATCTGTTGTTCGATCCCGACCTCGAGCATGGTCATCATTGTCGGGTCCAGGAGATCGGGGCCGGTAACGGGAAGATTGCGGATGCCCGCGCGCAGTGTCGGATCGGGCAGTTCGTCGGCAGCATCGGCGGCGCTGCGACGCGCATCGAGTTGCAGTTCGCGCGATCTTACTTGCGGCTGTCCCAGAACAGCGCCGCGCAAGGCTTCGTCGTAGCTGACCGGCCGGGCCAATACCGGCGACATGCCCGACATCAAAGCCCCGCAGAATGCGAGGAAATACCTCATGTCTGAATTCCTGGCTCGCCGTTAGCGGCCCTGCCGCCACGGCTTCGCACTCCAGGCCAGCACGAAGCTTTGCTGGAGTCGGGGAGCACGGGCAGCGCCCGCACTAGCGAAGATCAGGAAATTGTTTCTGGAGGGGGTGGTTCAGGTGCGGACGACGAACCCGGGAGCCAGTCCTTGCCCGATGCCTGGTAGAGAGGCCGATGGAACTGAAGAGCGACCGAACCGGCCGTTGTATCCGACATGAACAGCGGGGGGATGCAGTTCATCGCGACAAGGCAGTCGAGCGTCTTGTTCTTGCAAGGCCCGCTGTCATCGGGAACCTGATCCTGCATGCTCATCTGACCGGGAGCCGATTGGTGCATTTCCGCGCAATCCATTTCGGCCACCTGGAGTTGCGGGACTGCAGCCGCATGCGCGGCGACCTGCACGAACAGGCCGAAGCTCATGCACAATACGGCAAAGGCGCGCAGGATGGTCACCAGGCTTCGATACCCGTAGCCGCGAATGCGATCAAGCTGGCATACCTATTGCCAGCCTTTTGTTCGTCGTGCTCTCATGATCGTTTTCTAAATACGCACCAGACAAAAGCCTGTCTGTCGCCCCACGGGGTAACGTGCTCTTCGCGCCAGTCCTCCAGCAATTCAAAGCTGTCGCCGGGTTCCGCCTGCAAACCTTCCGCGTCGTAGCGTACGACAGGCAGACCGCTGCATTTTTCCGGACCGTCAGGGGCAAAGGTTGCCATGATGACCAATCCTCCCGGTAAGAGACCCTGCGCAAGTGCAGCCTTGTATGCTGAGCGCTGGGCCGGCTCCGTCAGAAAATGAAAAACAGCCCGATCATGCCAGACGTCATAGCTGCGGGGTGGCGTCCACTGCGTGATATCCGCACGAATCCACACGATCTGTTCGCCACGATCACCCAGTCGCAAACGGGCCGCATCAAGTGACGACTGCGCTAGATCGAGTACAGAAAGATCCTCCCAGCCACGGTCAAGCAGATGGTCGACAAGCGAAGACGCTCCTCCACCTACGTCAATGAGTGCATCCGTGGGCCGCGCACCGAAGCGATCAAGGGCTGCGAGAGACAGTGTGGGCTTCTCCTGATACCAGCTAACCCCATTGCTACCTTTTTGCCGGTAGACCCGGTTCCAATGTGCCTCCATGTCGCTGCTCACCGTTCACCCTCCTCGCCGACGGACTAGCAAATAGGGCAACTCAAGCGAACCGAATGAGCGCGGCCTCACTCGCGCTATCCTTGCTGTCCGAGAGCTTCAATTATCAGACAGTCTTCAATAGAGCCTTGCTCACATTTCGACAGCAATCGGGCGAGTTCGTTGCGAAGCGACGAAAGCTCCGCGATCTTGCGGTCAACGTCGGCAAGATGCGCACGAGCCAACTCGTCTACTGCGACGCACGATCGGGAGCGGTCGTCTGCTAAATCCAGTAGCTCACGCACCTGCGCCATCGAGAATCCCAGATCGCGCGCGGAACGGATGAATTTGAGCAATGCCAGATCATTCTTTCCGTAGTCGCGATAGTTGCTCGCAGTGCGAGCCGGCCGCTTTAGAATGCCCTCGCGTTCGTAGAAGCGAATTGTCTCCGCACTCACGCCCGTTGCGCGAGCAAGTTCTCCGATCCTCATCGTGTTGGTCCTGACCGTCGCCCTCTTGACCTTGTAGTTCCTACAAGGTTCATAGTGTGCAATCAATCAACGGAGACGACAGCGACCGGCATCGGCCATCCCATTCGTTCCGTCGTAATTAGAGGGTTCAAATGGCTGATGACTGCTGCTCGAAGAAGAGCGAAGCGATCGCTGAGATGGCGACAAAACGGGATCAGCGTCGCGTTCTCATTATTGTAATGGCGATCAATTTCGCGATGTTCATCGTCGAGTTTTCAGGTGGGGTGGTCGCGCAATCATCTGCGCTCATGGCAGATTCAATCGACATGTTCGGAGATGGTGTGGTTTACGCCTTGAGCCTCTACGCGTTGCATCGCGGAGCGCAATGGGAGGCTGGCGCGGCAATCGTGAAGGGGATCATCATTTTCGTCTTTGGCGCAGCAGTACTCTGGGAGATTGCCGACAAGATCGTCAATGGTGTCCCGCCATCATCGTCGCTCATGCTGTTGTTCGGAGGTACCGCGCTCGCCGCGAATGTCGTGTGCCTTGCGCTACTGTGGCGCTTCCGCAACCGCAACGTGAATATGAGCAGCACATTCGAATGCTCGCGGAACGATGTGGTTTCCAACTTCGGTGTCATTGTCGCTGCAGGTCTGGTCCATATGAGTGGTTCAGTATGGCCCGACATTGTGGTGGGTGGGCTCATTGCCTTCATCTTTCTCAGATCGTCCTGGCGCGTCCTTCGCGACGCTGTGCCGGCATGGCGAGAAGCAAGCCTGGGTTGAGGCTGTCGACACCCCGGGCGAGTAATAACACCCGACTGCGATCTTTCTCGACTATGGTCGTCTTGAAGGCCCGGGTGGACGGGCAAGAGGCTTAAAACTCCATACACGATGAAATCATTGCTCGACTTTATAGCCCTCGGGATTTCCAAAGGCCTCGCTATCCCCCTTGAATATTCAAGTATTGCGTCTTGCAATTTCATCGATCCAGTCGTTGATCTCTGCTTCCACCCAGACAGCGCATTTGGGGCCGAGCGAACGGGATTTCGGAAAGCGGCCTTCGCTCATCCGCTGATAGATAGCCGAACGACGCAGGCCAACGCGGTCGATGACTTCAGGCAGCCGCAAAAGCCTTGCCGGCGGGGGGACTTGTGGCGACGCCTGGTTTGCGCTTGCGCCGTCCTCGGTAGGCTGGGGATGTGCATTCATGATCGCTCCTGTCGGGTCAATTTCTCGGTCCCCTCCGAGGTGAATTGGATCAGCGCGGCAGCGCCATCGAAATGTCGCGGTTGGCAAAATCATCGATATGCTTGGCAAGCATACGGGCAACGAGCTGCGAAGTGCCGTTCGCCCACCGGGGCCGCAAATCCTCGACGCGTCGCCCAAGCGTGCGTTCGAGCTGACCTGGCAAGGCCGTAAAGAAGTCCTCAAGGAACTCCCCCATTTCGCTGCGCATCCATTCGCAGGCGAGATCCTCCTGACCAGCCAGGGCGAGGATCATGCTGGCGCGGGGAAAGGCGCCGCAGACATCGAGAACGCGCGCGGCTTCATCAAGGCCGATCGGCCGATCGCCGCGCATGACACGAAGCAGGGTCTCGCGGTGGATCCCGACTTCTCGAGCGATCTGGTGCTTGGGCTTGTCAGACGACTCGATTGCATGGGCAAGAATGTGCGCGAGGCTGGTGTTGGCTTCGCCTCGGAATGGCGCGGGCTGATGCATCGACAAAAACTCCAACGATGAGGAACTGAGTCGTAGCCATATCGCGCGCGATCGATGTAGGAAAATGAAAAGAACATTTACGGAACATCTCGTTTCTAGGCGAATCATCTCCTAGGCCCGAGTCGCCGACAATCACCGCCACGCTTGTCGGAACTCGTCGACGTTGATTACCAGATAAGCCGCTGTTTCTGCGTATTATCGCCGACGCCGGCCAATTGATGCGTCCATATCCGTCCGCCACTTCAGCCCCAGCGGCAATCCGACTTTCCTACATCGATTTCCTAGATGCATGTGGAACACACAGCGAACGAAAGAACGCTGGGTTTCCCCCTCCAGATGGAGCTCCATATGCAGTCTCTCACCCTCCCCCGGCGTTCCGGCGCCATTGATCAGAACCCCTCGAAGTTCGGGCGGGCCATGACATTCGCGGTACCGCTTGCGGTCGCAGCACTGGCCGCGAGCGCCGCCTACGCTGGCGCCGACACGACCTTCACCCCTGCCCTGACGAAATTCACCGATTTTCTCGAAGGCTCGGGCGGCAAGATCATCACCGTCCTCAGTCTTGCAGGCGGCCTCATCGGTCTCGCCTCGGGCCGGTTCTCGCTCGGACAGGTCGCTGTTCCGGTCGGTGTCGGCATCGGCGTCGGCACGGGTGTTCCGATCGTCACCTCGGTCGTCACCGCGGTCATCTGACGCATCGGACGGGAAGGCGCGTCGCCATGGCAGACCCATATATCATCCCGCGTCGGCTCGACGATCCGGAGCTCATCGGCTTCTGGACCATCGACGAGTTCGCCGGGATGCTCATCCCCTTCACTTGGGGCATCCTCAGTCAGCATATCTTTGTCGGCATCATCGTTGCTTTCGGCGCCTGGTTCGCGCTGCGAAAGGCAAAAGCAGGACGCGCCAGCTCCTGGGTAGCCCATGCCGCCTATTGGTATCTGCCGGCCGGATTATTGGGTCTGAAATCGACGCCGCCTTCCCACTGCCGCCTGCTTGCCGGTTGAGGGGAGATATCCATGTTTGCCGACATTTCACACGAGCGTCAGCAGTCGCTGCTGCGCCAGCGCAACCTCTTTGCGCTCACCAGCGCCGGACTTGGCATTGCGCTCGTCGTAGCGGTCAGCCTTGCTACCACCCGCGACCGCGAAGTCGTCCTCCTTCCAACGCTCCCCAAGCAGCTCACTGTCAGCAGCGCGGGGGTCGAGGCCGACTATCTCGAACTCGTGACCCGCGATGCCGCGCTCGTTCTCCTCAATCGCAGCCCCGAGGGCCTCGACTACTGGATGGACGAGATCCTGAAGCTCGCCGATCCGGCAAGCTACGGGCGCCTCAAGGCCGATCTCGTCCGGATTGTCGAAGAGCAACGGGGTTCGGATGTCACCCAGGCCTTCGTCATCCGGTCGATGACCGTCGACCCCAAGGGGCTGACTTCCGATGTGACAGGCACGCTCAAGACCTTTGTCGGCGCCCAGGTCATCGCGAGCGACGAACGCCGTTTCCGCTTCAATTGGACCTACCGGGGCCTGCGTCTCGCGCTGTCAGGCTTCAGCCAGTTGCCCCCCAAAGACCCAACGAAGGAGGCCCAGTAATGGCTTACCGACGCAAGACGCGCGCGTGGAGCATGGCTCTTTGTGCCAGTACCATCCTCGCATTTTCAGCAAGCGGCGCTCAGGCCGCCGATCAGTTCAAACAGGCTGCAGATGGAGCAAGCATCGAATGCGCCGTGTCGGCCCGCGAGCTGACGCGCTTCGCGCTTATCGACGACCAGTTTGCCAGCGTCTCGAAGATCTCGACCGGCACGCCCTACAACGATTTTGCGGTTACCAACGAACCGCTGCGCGGCGACATCTACGTGTCAGTGCCCGAGACCTATTCGGCGCGGTCGATCAGCTTCTTCGCCACGACCAAGAAGGGCTTCGTCTACAAGGTTTCCTGCCAGGTCGAGCCTGTCCCGGCAGTGCAGGTCTTCATCACCAACCCGGCGATCGCGACAAACAAGGCATCTGGCTGGGAAAGCGAAACGCCGCTGGAGACGAGCGCAGTGCGGCTCATCCAGGCCATGGCCAATGACCAGACGGTCGATGGCTTCGAAGTCAGGCAGTCCTCCGCCCTTCCGGCACGGGTCGGCGATCTCGAAATCCAGCTCATCGCCGATTACCGCGGCAGCGCGCTCGCCGGAAAGGTCATCCGCCTGGCGAACCGTGGCCGCAAGCCGCTGACGCTTGC
This sequence comes from Erythrobacter sp. SG61-1L, assembly GCF_001305965.1. NCBI lineage: Bacteria > Pseudomonadati > Pseudomonadota > Alphaproteobacteria > Sphingomonadales > Erythrobacteraceae > Erythrobacter > Erythrobacter sp. SG61-1L. The sequence goes on along the minus strand of NZ_JXQC01000003.1, from coordinate 721,625 downwards.
CGAAGCGGATCTCGCGTCATCCCAGACACTCGCAATCTCGATCGCTCAGCCCACTCTCAAATCGGGAGAAAGCACGGTCGCCTTCATCGTCGGTTCGAACGGAGGGTTGGGCCATGACTGATGCTCCCACGAACTCAAACCCGGTCCAGGCCGATCCGGCATCGCCATCGCCGGTGACCAGCCTCAACGCGAAGACCGCGCGGCGGCAAAAGCTTCTGCTTGGTTCCTTGGGCGCACTCGCGCTGGTCGGCGGCAGCTGGTTCATCCTGGGCGGCGACGACGGCGCGAAGAGCGATGATCCCACCGCCGCGCAGACCATCGACACCGCAGGACTCATCAATCGCGACCTTTCGCAGCGCGAGTTCGTCGCGACTTACGGCAACCGTCTCGATGCCGTCACCCGCGAGCAGAAGGCCATGAAGGACGCGAGCCTCCCGCGCGAGGAAATCGAATCCCAGCTGGCTGCGCTCAAGGCTGAGAACCAGGCCATGCGAGTCGACGGCCAGGCCGCGATCGATGCGATCTCCGCTGAGAACGCGGATCTCAAGTCGCGCCTTGCCAGCCAGTCCGCCCCGGCAGCCGCAAGCCTGCCGCCACCGGCCTATGGCCCGCAGGCGGGTGGCTACGATGCGCGCGGTCGACCGCTTCAGCCTGCTCCCGCGGGTGCCGCGTTGGGCGCGAGCGAAACCGGCCTGCCTGGTCCCGGCGAAGTCAAACTCATGAGCTTCACCTCCGACAAGGCAGGAGCCATTGGACTGCGAGCGGCTCGCCCCGAAGCGCCGCCGGTCGTGGTCGAGGACTCGCCGGACTATCTCCCGCCCAATTCCTATGCTCCTGCCAAGGTCATCGTCGGCGTCGATGCGTCGGCGGGGGTCGCGAGCCAGACCGATCCGCTACCCGTGGTGCTGCGCATTACCGGTCCGGCGCGATCGGTCATGCAGAACGGCAAGGTTCTGACCACGCGGCTTCAGGGCTGCATCGTCAATGGCGCAGCGCGCGGCGATCTCTCGTCCGAGAAGGTCTATGTGAAGCTGGCGCGGATGACCTGCGACCAGCCCGGCGGGCGCGTCGCGGTGAGCGAGGTCAAAGGTTTCATCAGCTTTGCTGGAAAATCGGGCGTGCGTGGCCGTGTCGTCAGCCGCGAGGGCAGCCTTGTCAGCCAGGCTCTGCTTGCCGGGATTGTCGGCGGGTTCGGGCGCGGCTTTTCGGCGAACGCCAACAGCGTCTTCTCCGGCGTCACGACCAATGCCGACGGCACTCGCTCGAAGCTCTCTGCCGGCGACATCCTCGGCGGTGGGCTCGGCCAGGGCGCTGCCGATGCCGCCGATACGGTCAGCAAATATCTGATCGAGCGCGCCGAACAATACCAACCCGTCGTCGAGATGCCGACCGGCATCGATGTCGAGATCGTCTTCCTCGACGGCGTCTACGTGAGGAACTCCCAATGACCCCTGCCGCAAACGATCCAACCCCCACCAAGCCGCGGCGCTGGCTGCGACCGGTGGCGACCGTTGCTGCCGTCGTCGCCCTGTCAGCCGCAACGGGTTGGGGCGTGGCCAGCCTCGCCTCCCCGGCCCAGGCTCCCGACACGGCAAAGGTGCGCGCCGCGCTCAAGCTGCGCCTCCCGAAGACGCCGATCGATGCCATTAGCTGCGATGGCCTTGGCGGCTTGTGCGAAGTCGCCTCAAAATCGACGCTGTTCTATGTCGATCGCGCGGCCAAATATCTGGTGATCGGGCGCATCTACGACATGGAGGCGCGTCAGGACCTGACGGCAGCCCGTCTCCTCGCACTCAACCCGGACTTGCTGGCAGCGGGCGGGGCACGGCGGAGCAATGCCAACGAAGAAAGCCAGCCCGTTCCGCGCGCCACCCCGCAGAAGGTATCGCTCGCCGGCCTGCCCGCCAACGGCGCGATCACCTGGGGACCAGCCAACGGCCCCAAGGTCGTCGTCTTCTCCGATTTCCACTGCGGCTACTGCAAGAAGCTCGAGGCCGAACTGAAAGCGATCGGCGCGCGCGTCGAGGAGCGGCCCATTTCGATCTTCGGGGCCGACAGCCGCCGCGATGCCGAACGGGTGCTGTGCTCGCCGCGCCCCGAGTTGTCCCTGCATATGGCCTATTCGGGTCTCGCCCTCGCCAACCCGAAGCCGTGTGACACGAGCGGGCTCGATGCCAACGAGGCCTTTGCCAAGGCCCATGGCTTCAACGGAACGCCGGTGATCGTACGCCCGTCGGATGGCGCGATCCTTGAAGGGTATCGCCCGGCTTCCGTGCTCCGCGAATTCCTCAAGCCCGCAAAAGCGGCTGCCCCCGCTCCGGCCAAGAAAGGATAATCGTCATGGGATTTTCCCGCCGTATTCTCGCCTCTGCCTGCCTTGCCGTGCTGACCAGCGGCTGCGCCACCTTCGGAACCAATATCGAAGGCGATTTCACTTGCCGTGCCCCAAAGGGCGACTGCGCACCCAGCCAGGTGATCGATGCGCGCGCGACCAAGGATTTGTCCGCAACCGGACCGGTCCAGGACGGCCTGCGTCCTCCTGTCCCCGTCGCATCCGGTGACCAAGGCCGCACCTCCGAGCGTACACTCAGGATCGTCTTTCCGGCGCACATCGATGAAACCGGGACGCTGCACGACGATGCGGTCGCCTGGGCGGTCGTCGAAAATCCGCGCTGGGCCGCAGAATTGCGCCGCAAGGCAGGCGAGGATACCGCCCCGCCGCTGATGCGGCAGCTCAGGCGCCAGCTGAAGGCCGCACAGGCCAAGAGCGATCTCCTGAACGAAGCCACTACCCTTCCCCCGGCCGAACAGTCCGAAGCCGAGACGTTCGATCTCGGTCAGCCCTTTCAGCCTTCGTCCTCGCTCGAGGACATCCCCTCTGCCTCGCCGCTGGTCCTCCCCTCCACGGCGCGCGAGGCGGTTGCCGGTGCGAGCGCACCGGCGGTCGAGGGGTTCGACATGGCGCAGCCCCCGCATGATCGAACCCCTCGGCCATCTGCCGACAAAGCCCCGCTAATCTTCCCGACCATCGAGGCGATCGAGGCCGCCAAGAACGCCGCCAAGGCACAAAAGGAGCCCAAGTGATGGCCGAGAAACTCAAGACGATCGTCGACAGGCTCCTCACCGGCCTTCTGGGCGATGCCGAGCACGCTGAACAGGACCGGCCTGCCCTGATGCTCGATCTGCTGTCGGACTGGCTCCCCTACCGGATCTATGATCCGACGAGCCGGCTCTATTTCAACGCGCGCTCCAAAGGCTTCGTGCTCTCGGTCACTCCTCTGATCGGGGCGGACGAACGCACTGGCGAGATCCTCGGGTCATTCTTTTCCGAAGGGCTTCCGGCAGGCGCCTGTCTCCAGGTCCTGCATCTCGCCTCTCCGCGCATCAGCCGGATCGTCGCACCCTGGTTTGCGCCGCGCTATGTTCAGGGCGGCGTCTACGAGGCGATTGCCCGCCACCGCGCACGGCGGCTCTACGGCCTTGTCTGGGAATCGGGCTCGCAGGATGCGCCCTTCCACGCCCGGCATCATCAGGTCATCGTCTCGGTCGGCGTGCCTGCCGCCAAGGCGGTCAGCAATGAGGATCTCAAGCAGACCCGCGACGGCCTTATTGCCATGCTGAAGTCGCTCAATCTGGGTGTGGCCGAAGTCGAGCCCCAGCAACTGATCGCGATCATCGACGACCTGACCTCGCCGACCACCGCGCCGCAAGACGATGCCGTACCCTATAATCCCAACGACGCGATCGCGGCCCAGGCGATCCGGCACGATATCGAGCTCGTCATCCATGAAGACCGGATGCGGCTCGTCACCGAGCGGTTTCGTGCGACGGGCAAGATCGAAGACGGCGTTCCCGAGATCGGCACGGTCTATCCCGACGCGTTCGACGTTCGGCATTTTTCCTCGCGCAACATGCCCCAGCGCTGGGCGCCGTGGGAATGCGCGCGGCTCATCGGCGACATGTTCACCGACAAGCTGCGCTTCCCCTGCCCGGCGGCGACGATGCTGTGCCTCGTCTATCCCGACCAGGAAGCCGCTTCGGCCAAGGCCGGCTTCAAATTCATGCGTACGACGAGCCTTGCCGGAACGCGCAGCGCGCGTTTTCTGCCCCGCATCGGCGAGCAGGCAGCCGAGTGGCAGCATGTGCAATCCGAGCTGCAGGAAGGCCGACGTTTGGTGCGGGTCTTCTATGGTCTGACGACCTACTCCCCGCTCGGCCGCGGGGACCGCGACGAACGCGCGATCAAGTCGATCTACAAGGCGGCGGGCTGGGATCTTGCCGATGAGCGATACCTGCAGATCCAGGGGCTGCTCGCGGCCATGCCAATGACGCTGGCCGATGGGCTTGGCGCGGACATGGAGCGCCTCAAGCGCTTCAAGACCGTGCTGTCGACGACAGCGGCCAATATCGCTCCCATGCAGGGCGAGTATCTCGGCAGCGTCCATCCGCACCTGCTGTTCGTGGGCCGACGCGGCCAGCCCTTCTTCTGGTCGCCGTTCGAGAACGATGCTGGCAACCACAATGTCGCGATCTGCGGCAAATCCGGCTCGGGGAAGTCTGTGCTGCTGCAGGAAATGTGCGCGGCGCTGCGCGGCGCTGGCGCGCAGGTCGTGGTCATCGACGACGGTCGCAGTTTCGAGCATTCGGTGAAGCTGCAAGGCGGCCGGTTCGTCGAGTTCACGATGAAGGCGGGCTTCTGCCTCAATCCGTTCTCGATGATCGACGGCGAGCGCGCGGCCGAAGACGAGGATTACCGGCTCGACTGCTTCGGCATGGTCAAGGCCATTGTCGGCCAGATGGCGCGGCACAGCGCAAAGCTGAGCGACACCGAGCGCGGCCTGATCGACCGGGCGGTCAACATGGTCTGGAGCGAACGGGGCGTCGATGCCTCGATCACCGGCGTCGGCGAAGCACTGGCCGGTCTCGGCAATGAAGCCGCGAGCGACCTCGCCACCGCGCTCGCGCCATACATGGCCGGCGGCACCTATGGCGCCTTCTTCGAAGGCCATGCGAGCCTCGATCTCGACACCGACTTTACCGTCTTCGAGATGTCGGACCTCGCCGCCCGCGAGGAATTGCGCAGCGTCGTACTCTCGGCGATCATGTTCATGACCAGCCAGGCCATGACCCGCAGCCCGCGCTCGGTGAGGAAGCTGCTCTTGATCGACGAGGCGTGGTCGATGCTCAAGGGCGGCTCGATGGGCGAGTTCGTCGAAACCTATGCCCGCACCTGCCGCAAATATGGCGGGGCGCTGGCAACCGCGACGCAGTCACTCAACGACTATTACAAGTCCGATGGGGCGACCGCTGCGCTGGAAAACAGCGACTGGATGCTGATCCTCCAGCAGAAGCCCGAGACGATCGCCGATTTCAAGGCGTCGAAGCGCCTCGACATGGACGACCGCACCGAGACCCTGATCCGCAGCCTGAAGCGTTCGGGCAGCGACTATTCGGAAGTCTTCATCAAGGGCCCGGAGACCGAAGCCATCGGCCGGCTCGTCCTCGACGACTATTCGGCGACGTTGTTCTCAAGCTCGCCCCAGACCTTTGCCGCCATCGATGCCGAAATCGCGCGCGGCCACCAGCTTGCCGACGCGATCGAACGGATCGCCTTTCCCAATCGAACCTGACTTCTCCCTCCATCCAAGGACACCCAAAACCGATGCCACTCCATCTCGTCACGCCGATCGACCGGGCCCAAGACGCACGTGCCGACGGCGAAAGCCTCGATCTGCCGGCAAAGTGCTGGCGCTCCCATGCAGCCGACCTTTGCTACATCGTGCTTCGCGGCAGCACCTTCCTCGCCTCGAGCTACCTCATGGCGCTCGGGCTGCCGCTGCTCTTCTTCCTTCTAATTTCCGGCGGAGATGCCGGGGTCTTCTTCGCCCATCTCGCCAATATTTCGGACCGTTTTCTCGGCGCCGAGCAAGGCCGCCAGTTCGGCTTCCTCGACGAGTTCAAGTTCGTCCTCATCGGTGTCGCAACGCTCGTCGTGGTCTGGCGCCTGCCGCGCTTCATCAACGATCTCGAGCGCGAGCTTTCGGGAGAAAAGCTGTGAAGAACATATTGGCAACACAGTCCCTGCGCGGCCGCATGGGTGCGGTTAACTGGACCGCCGTCGCGCTCGGTTTGAGCATGGTCGGCTCGGCGCTCTGGGGCGTCTGGGCCACCGACAAGCTGCTCGCGCTCGACAAGCGCGAAGTGGTGACCGTGCAGCTGAGCCGCATCATGGGCGACTTCATCGAAGCCGAGGCGCGCGCAGGCCGACCGCCAGAAGAAACCAAGATGCGCGTCCAGGCCTATCTCCAGGCGGTCGAAGCCTCGGTCGAACATCTGGGCCGCGAGGGCCGCACGGTACTCGTCGCCGAAGCGGTGGTGGCCGGCAGCACGCCTGATCTCACCGAAGCCGTGCGCGCCGATGTCGCGCGCCGCGTGAGGTCCATTCCCGATGCGCGCCGCTGATCTTGTCCTCCACTCGCCAACCGGGCGGCGCCTCGCGCTGTGGGCAGGGCTTGGTGCGGCAGCGCTCGCGCTCACCTCGCTCGCCGCCTTCTCGAAGGATCATGCGCTGATGATCAACGCCAGTCCGAGCCTGCCATACTGGGCGATCTGGCTCGATCGCGGCGCGCTGCCACAGCGCGGCGAGATCGTTCTGTTCGATCCGCCCGCCTCGCCGCTGCTCGAAAGGCACTTCGGCAAGAAGCCCAAGCCGTTCGGCAAGAAGGTGAGCGGCATGCCAGGCGATATCGTGACCGAGAAGGAGCGCAGCTTCTTCGTCAATGGCCACAAGGTTGCGGTAGCCAAGCGCGCAAGCCGTTTCGGCGAGCCGCTGGCGCTCGGTCCGACTGGCGTGGTGCCTCAAGGCTGCTTTTTCGTCACCACCGCGCACAAGGACGGCTTCGACAGCCGCTATGCGGCGATCGGGTGGATCTGCGCCAGGCGCATTCTCGGGGTCGGGAGGCCGATCCTGTGACACCGCTTCGCGCCGCCCCATTCCTCGTAGCCGGTCTTCTGATGGCCGCGCCGGCAGGCGCCCGCGACTACGGCCAGCAAGGCACGGTCTGGTCCGTGATCGAGCCTGACCTGCTCGAGCAAATCCATGCGCGCCTCACCCATCTCGAGAAGACCGGCGAGACCGCCAAGCTCAACGAGGAACTGAAGCGGCGAACGATCGCGCGCGTCAACCGCCCTGAGCCGGTCGCGGGGATCAGTGCCGCGGCGGCGGCGCGTAGCTGGCGGTTTGATCCGACGATCAGCGTCGAGCGCGACATTGCCGACGACAAGGGCCGGGTGATCGTGGCGGCCGGAACACGAGTCAATCCGCTCGACACCGTACCGCTGCGTGTGCCGCTGGTATTCCTCGACGGCGATGATCCCGAGCAGCTTGCCTGGGCAACCCGGCGCTATGCCAGCACCAGGGCCAAACTCATCCTCGTTCGCGGCGCGCCGCTTGAACTGATGAAGGCCCGCCAGCGCCGCTTCTATTTCGACCAGGGCGGCAGCTTCGTGAAGCATTTCGGCATCCGCGCCGTGCCCGCAACCGTCGAACAGCAGGGCCGCGTGCTCATCATCACCGAGCAGCCGGTTCGATCCAAGGAGCGCGCATCGTCATGAGCAGAAAAAATCGTCTTCTCACATGGATATGCTGCGCGCTCCTTGCCTGCAGTCTCAGCCTTGCTGCGGCTTCGCCAGCGCAGGCATCTGCTGGTCCGGGCCGCTGCACGGGCAAGTTCGTCAATCCGATCACCGACATCTGCTGGTCGTGCCTGTTTCCGATCTCGGTTGGCGGTCTGAAGATCTGGCCGTCGAGCCGTCCCGACACGAGCAACCCGACGCTTCCCGTTTGCCTCTGCGGTTTGCGGCCGGGCATCGCCATGGGCTTCTGGGAGCCGGTGCGACTTGCCGACGTCAGCATGAAGCCCTGGTGCTTCGTCAATCTCGGCGGGATGAAACTCGATCCCGGCTTCGACATCGGGTTCAAGTCGATGGCCGGTCCTTCGGCGGTGGGCGGCGCGACGCAGTACAATTCGCAGTGGCATGTCCACTGGTATGCCTATCCCCTGATCTACTGGATGGAGATCGTTGCCGATTTTCTGTGCCTCGAGCAGGGCTCGGTCGACATTCTCTACATCACCGAGATCGATCCGCTCTGGCAGGATTCCGAGCTCACCGCGATCATCAACCCCGAGGCCGTGCTCTTCGCCAACCCGCTCGCGCTTGCGGCCTGTGCGGCTGACTGCGTTGCTGCGACGGCCAAGCTCCCGACCGACGAACTCTTCTGGTGCGCGGGATGCCAGGGCAGCATGTATCCTTTGAATGGCAATGTCTCGGCGACGATCGGGCATGTCCAGGCATCGCGGCTCGCCCTCGCCCGCTTCTCCTACAAGCTCCACCGCGAACTCGTCGCCTGGGGCACGATGGGCAGCAAGGGGCTCTGCGGCAAGTATCTGATGCCGGTGATGAGGAAGCAGCAATACCGCTTCCAGGCCACCAATCCCAACCCACAGACCAAGGGCCGCTACGCCTGCGCGCCCATTGGCGCCTCCACCACCCTCATGTCGGCAGGCCAGGTCTATCCCGCCATCGGCGAGGACATGGGCTATCTGGTCTGGCGCAAACGGAACTGCTGCGCGCTATGAAACTATTCCCTCATCTTCTTGTAATTGCGTCGATCACTGGCGCGGCCGCTATGGCGGGAGCCGCAGCACAGACCAGCGAACAGGAGCTCGATCTCGAAGCGATACGCGCCCGCGCCAAGGTTGAGGCGAGCGAAGCCGAGGCGCTTGCCGCCAGTGCCCGTGCGCGCGCCGAAGCTGTCCTTAGCCAAGCCAATGACAGCGCCGCCGAAGCCCAGGCGCACGGCAAGCGCTACACCGAGCAGGCGGCAAGATCCGCGCGGCCAGAAAGTGAGGACGTCTTCGACTTCGACAAGATGGTGGCCGACGCGGGCACCATGGCCAGCGAGGGCTTGGGTGAAGCACCCCGCTTTATCGCCTTCGCTTCGCTCTCGATGCCGCCGGCGGCCTTGCGCGCCATGGCGGACGACGTCGCCCGTGCAGGCGGTGTGGTCGTGCTTCGAGGGCTGCCAGGGGGCAGCGCCAAGACCCTGACCGCAGCGCTCGCGAAAGTCGCAGAGGACGGCGGCAAGCTCGACGCGGTCGGCATCGATCCGCGCCTGTTTCGCGCCTTCGGAATCGAGACGGTCCCCACCTATGTGGTGACCAGCAGCGATTTCGATCTCTGCGATGGCTTCGATTGCCGGACCCAGGTTCCGCCCCACGACCGGATGAGCGGCAATGTGAGCGTGTCTTATGCGCTCGAAACCTTCGCCCGAGGCGGCGGTCCCGGCGCCCTTCTCGCATCCCAGCATCTTGCCCGCCTGCAACGGAGTGACCCATGAAGCGGCTTCTCCTCCCCCTTCTCTGCCTCGCCTGCGCCTGTCTGCCGGCAAGCGTCTCGGCCCAAAGCACGACCGATGCGGCCAAGGCGGACGGTAAAGCGTTCGGGCGCGACCAGGCGGCCGCAGCACAGAGCGCGGCGACAACCGACCCGGACGCAAACCGTATTCCCAATTTCGGGGGTGTGCCGAACCAGTCGGGCTATTTCGACGATCCAGACCGGATGGCGCGTGAAGCCGCGAGTCAGGCAACGGCGAACACCGGATACCGGACCGTGCGCGATTCCATGGATCGCCGTGCGCAGTTCGCGCCCCAGGACCTCGACGCGGTTGTCGCGCGCAGCAACGTCATCAACGACGATCCGCTCTCCTACACGAGCGGCATGAGCATTAGCGGGAGTCAGGGCCGCTGCGTCCCCCTGCCTCCGGGAACCGGCACGGCAGCGCGCTACATGGCGACCTGCAATGTCGGCTATACCGCGACCCAGGAGAACAGAACCTGCCCGGTGACGCTGAATGCGACGATCGAGCAGCGGCAGGTATATGGCTACTACTGCGTCGGCGGGAGCGGCGTCGATCCGGCGTCGATCTACAATTGCAATCGCTACCCGGCGCCGCAATGCACGGTCACGCAGTCCTATCCGATCAATCTGTGCGATCCCTATCTGGGTATCTACTGGGGCTGCAACTCGGGGGACCTGCGCGTCGATCTCGTGAGCTGCACCGCACCGGTTGATGGCGCGACGCCCTACAGCGTGACCGGTGAAAATGTCGTCACGACGAGCCGTGATGAAAGCCAGTGCGCGGGCCTTGCTGCGGACAATTCATGTCAGCAGGACACCGAAACCTGCACAGACAGCGATCCTGTCACCCGGATCGTCGACGGCATTGCGGTCACCGAGCCCTGCTGGGCATGGTCGCGCAGCTATACTTGCGCCGAATTTACCGAAGCCCAGGACTGCCAGACGCTGGAAAGCACGTCCGGCTGCTCGCTGGTGCGTGAGGACTGCCTTTCGGGTGAGCCCTGCCGAACCTGGGAGCGGGTCTACGACTGCCCTGTCCCGGACCAGCCTACTGATACCAGCCAGTTCATCTGCGACGGCGACATCTATTGCATCGATGGCTCGTGCGAGACGATCGATCGCGAGGCCAATGACGAGTTCAAGGACGCGGTTGTCGCGCTCAACGCGATGGACCAGGCACGGCGCGAGTTCGATCCCGACACGCTCACCCTGTTCAAGGGTACGCGCAACACCTGCTCGTCCAAGGTCTTCGGCGTGCTCAATTGCTGCAAGGGCAAGGGTTTCCCGCTCATTCCGGGTATCCAGCTGCTTGTCGCTCTCGGCTGCAGCCGCGAGGAAATGCTGCTTCACCAGCGCGATGCGCAGGGCCTATGCGCCTATGTCGGGACCTATTGCTCTGACAGTTTCCTGGGCGTCTGCCTGACCAAGAAGAAGGTCTATTGCTGCTTTGAATCCAAGCTCTCGCGGATCCTGCAGGAACAGGGCCGCCAGCAGCTGAACAAGCCCTGGGGCAAGCCCAAGACCGAGCAGTGCCCTGGCTTTACCATCGACGAGTTTTCGCGGCTCGATCTCTCGAAGATGGATTTCAGCGAGGTCTACGCCGAATTCACCGACGCCGCGCGTCTGCCCGACGAGCTCCAGGCCGCCACCGAAATCCAGCAGAAAATCGAGGACTATTATGCCCGCGCCAGCCAATAAGGCCGCCCGGCGGCTGCTTGCCGCCTGCCTCTCGCTCACCGCCGTTGCGCCCGCGCTCAGTGTTCCGGCACACGGCCAGGAACCGCCGCTGGTCACGACCAGCGACAGCCAGGACAGCTTCTACTGCGAGGAGCGGCGCCTTGGGTACTGGTTCTATTGCGCCAGGCCCAAGCCGCCCGAAGTGCAGGAGGATGCCTCCGAGCCTGCTCCGAGTGCGACGAGCCAGCTCGATGCCATCACTGCAAATCTGCGCGAACTGAAAGCCAAGGCGATTCTCGAGCCGACGCCGGCCAATGTGACGGCCTACATCCGTTTTCAGCGCGCCCAGCTCGACCGGGCATCGCTGTTCAGCGATGTCTGGCAGCGGGCGATCTGGCAGGATCCTGATCTCGACTACACGCTCCAGCGGCCAGTCTCGACGCTCGGCAAGCGCCAGTGGCAGGACTCGCGCAATGCCGAGCGCAATGCTGTGATGGCGCAGCTCTCTGAACGCTACGGGCTGTTCTACTTCTTCGCCCAGAGCTGCGGCGCCTGCGAAGTCATGTCGCCGATCGTCCAGAGCGTCGCTTCGACCTGGCACATCACGGTGCGCGCGATTTCGACCGACGGCGGCCCCTCACGCCATTTCCCGAATTACACGGTCGAGACCAACCAGCGCAGCCGCATGGGGCTCGAGCCCAAGGTCACGCCGGCGGTGGTGCTCTGGGATGCCGCCAAGGGCCAGCCCATCCCGATCGGCTACGGCGTAATGAGCGCCGACGAGCTGCAGGACCGCATTTATCTCCTCACATCGAAGGAAGCCGGACGTGACTACTAGGATGAAACGTGCCGTCGCCGCGATCCTTGCGGCTACCCTCCCCCTTACCAGCGTATCGGCGGATGTCGGCAGTTCGATGGACTCGTTCCTCAACGATGTTGGCGGCGCCGCTAACGTCAATGGGCCGACCGCGTTCGAGGGCCAGTCGGCAGGCTATTACAGCCTCGGCAACGTCTGGACGCGTTTCCCGCAGAAGACGACCAACATCGCCAATCTGCAGCTGCCACGCGCTCGCGCAGGCTGCGGCGGCATCGACATCTTCGCCGGATCCTTCAGCTTCATCAACGCGAGCGAGATCGTCGCGATGCTGAAGGCTGTCGCCAACAATGCGGTGGGCTTTGCTTTCAGCCTGGCGATCGACACGGTTTGCCCGGAATGCTCGAAGATCATGCAGGAGTTCAGCCAGAAGGCTCAGCTCATGAACAACCTCAACATCAACTCCTGCGAAATGGCGCAGGGGCTGGTGGGCGGCATCTGGCCCAAGGGCGATCTGGCCGACAAGGCGATCTGCGAGGCGATCGGCAATTCGGAAGGCATCTTCACCGACTATGCAGCCGCCAAGCATGGATGCGGCACCAAGGGCCAGCGGTCGAGCACGACGGCGCAGGGCTCGGGAAAATATGACGACGTCAATCCCGCCGTGGCAAGGAACTACACCTGGACGATCCTCAAGAAGTCCGCGTTCTTCTCGCCAAATGGTACCTTCGACGAAGAACTCGCCGAATATGCAATGACGCTGCTGGGCACGATTATCTACGTCCCGCCCAAGGATGATGAGCCGGGCAAGTTCGTGCCGATCGTCGGGGAAGCGTCCTCGACGCTTGTCACCTCACTGCTCGATGGGACGAGCAACGGAAACGTCCTGATCTTCGACTGTGACGAGCCGGACAAGTGCCTCGATCCAGGCTTCAAGTCGCTCAGCCTTCCCGCATCCAAGGCGCTGCGCCCTCGGGTTGCGGCCCTGATTGCCGGTATGATCCAGGCGATCCATGACGACACCGCGATCACCGACGCGCAGAAGGAGCTGCTCCAGGTTGCTTCGATCCCGCTTTACAAGATCCTGACGGTCCAGGCGGCCTATGGCCGCGGTATGCCAACCGACGATCGCGAGACACTGGCGGAGATCGCCAGCGTCGACCTGCTGTTCGCAGTCCTCGACCGGATCGTCAGCGAGGCGGGCCGCTCGATGTCGAGCTTCATCGGCGCGGACGAAGCCAAGATCGCGATGTGGCAGGGCCAGGTGAATGTCGTCCGGCAGGCACTCGCCGACAGGCAGGCAAACACGCATCTGAAGGTCAACGCCATCATGCAGATCATCGAGAAAACCGCATTCATCGAGAACGTGCTCGCCGCCTCGATGTCGCCCGGCATGGCCGCCTCGCTCGACTGGTCGCGCGGCGTGCAGTCGCGCGCCCTTACCCACTGACCCCTTTCAGCGCGCCGACAGCGGCGGGAGCCCAGCATCATGGTCGAGATTTTCACAGTTGGCGGCGGCGACTACCTGGTTAATGTCTTTCAGGCGGTCGCCGCCTGGACAGGCAATGGGGGCTACAAGAGCCTCCTGCAGGTCGTCATGGTCATGGGGCTTGGCCTGTCCGCCATCACGCTGGCGTTCAATCAGGACTGGCGGGCCTGGATCAACTGGTTCCTCGGCGCGACGCTGATCTATTCGTGCCTGATGGTGCCGCGGCTCGACGTCCATGTGACCGACCGGCTCAACCCTAGTCTTGCTCCGGCCAATGTCAGCAATGTGCCGCTGGGTCTTGCGCTGATGGCGAGCTTCACGAGCCAGGTCGGCGACTATCTGACCGGCTCGGCCGAGGTCGTGTTCGGGCTGCCGGGCGATCTCAACTATTCGAAGAATGGCATGATCTACGGCGCGCGGCTCTACGATGCCACACGCTCCTTGCGCATTTCCGACCCGGAGTTTGCCGCCAATCTCGACGAGCACTTTCGGCAATGCGTCTTCTACGACGTGCTGCTTGGCCGCTATTCGATGAAGGAACTCGCCGAGACCAGCGACATCTGGACGACCATTGCGCCTGGGAGCCAGGCGCGGGCCCAGCGCTTCCTGACCCGCGACACGGGGACCGGTCAGGTGACTTCGAATATCATCACCTGCCGCGAAGCCTATGACGCCCTGAACGCGCAGTGGGCCGGTTTGATCGACGGCATGGGCACGGTTTTCGGGCGCCAGCTCTATCCCGACCAGACCGCCGCCCTCGCCAAGGCCAAGCTCTTTGCCGATCTGCCAGTGGCCTACCAGTACCTCACCGGGGTCTCGGCCAATGCGACCGAGATATTCAAGCAGACGCTGACGATCAACGCGATGAGCCAGGCCATGCATTCGATGGCGGCAACGAGCGGCGCGGGCAATGTCGATGTCTACGCCCAGACACGCGCCGATATTCAGACTGAGCGGACCTATGGCTCGATTGCCAGCAACGCGATGAAATGGGTGCCGCTACTCAATGTCGTGCTGACCGTGCTTTTCTACGCCCTGTTTCCGGTCCTCTTCCCGCTGTTCCTGCTGCCCAAGACCGGGCCGCTGGCACTCAAAGGCTATGTGACGGGTTTCTTCTACCTGGCGGCATGGGGACCGCTGTTCGTGATCCTGCACATGATGCTGATGTACAAGGGGGCCGCGGACATGAGCGCGGTTGCTGGAAGCAGCGGGCTCAGTCTTGCAAGCTTCACCGGCATGGCCGATGTGAACAGCGATATCGGGCTGCTCGCAGGCTATCTCATCGCGTCGGTGCCGTTTCTGGCTGGCGGCGTCGCCAAGGGCGCCATGGCGATTTCGCACCATGCGACAAGCTATCTCAATCCGAGCCAGAATGCGGCCGAGGAAGCAGCGCGCGAGGCAAGCACAGGCAACGTCTCGCTGGGCAATACGAGCTTTGAGAATTCGAGCGTTCTGACGCGCCAGTTCGCACAAGGGACGATCGCGCCAAGCTTCACCTATGGCGCGGCGCAGACGCGGACGTTCAGCGATACGGGCTCGATGACGACGAGTTTCCCCGAAGCCAGCTACGATCAGCTTCCCAACTCGAGCTATCCATTCACGCCCAGTCTCGGACAGGAGTTCACTTCACGCCTGTCGACAATGGCATCGCAGGCGCGCTCGAACAGCGAGAGCTATGCGAACATTGCGACGGAATCGACCACCAGCGCCGTCACAAAGTTCCGCGAACTGCGCAGCCAATTCAGCCGCGGATCGGCTTTCGAGAGCGCAACCGGCACATCCAACTCCGATAGCATCCAGACCGCCTTCAACGAAGTCGACCAGGCATCCACCAACCTACAGCGCCAGTTCGGCCTCTCACGAAGGGCCGCTGACGACATTTCGACCGCGTGGTTCCTTGGGGGCGAAGCTGGCGCAAATGCTGGCGTTACTAATGGTGTTCTTTCGGCAAACGTAGGAGCGAAAGCTGGCGGTACCCGCACATGGACCGACAGCGATATCGGCATCGCTTCCGAGGACCGCTCACGCATCTTCGGCAGCCTCGCACAGATGTCGGACAGCCGGAACTGGTCGAGCACGCGCGACGGGTTTGTTCGCAGCGTCAGCACCTCGTCGAGTTCCTCGATTTCGTCGACCGCGAGCGGCATGAACGCATCGCTAACCGAGGCGCAGAGTTACAGCCGCGAAGCGCGGCGGGCTGAAGAACTGGCAAATCGCCTCGAAAGCCAGGCATCGTTCTTCGAAGGTAACAGCGCCGCTGGCAGCCTCAACCTGTCACAGGCCTACCGCGAATGGGGCTTGGTCGAAATCGAACGCAATCGCGACTTCTACGGCAATGTCCGGTTCGACGACCTGACGTTTCAGCTCAGTCCGGAAGGTCAGGCGCTGCAGGGCAAATTCATCGAAAGCTACGCGGAACAGCTGCGCGACGGGATCGAGGACAGGCTCGTACTGACGTCAGGGCAACCAATCTCTCGCCCGACAGTCTCAGGACTGGGATATGTCCGCAGTCGAGCCCAAATCGGTGGAGGGAGTTCAGGAAGCGTGCCGCAGGTGGACCCAGGCACTATTCACGACGAAGTGCTGCGCGCTCAGGATGCCGGTCGTCAACGGATCCGCGGACCCAGAGGCCGCCTTGATGCGGTTACCAAGGGCGCACAGGGTGCGAGCGCGGAGTCTGCCGATGAAGTGAAGGAATGGTGATCTACAGCCCAATCACCAGAGCCCGAACGAGGCACCTGCCAGGAACAAGAACACCGCTAAGATAACGGTCACACCGACAATTGTGAGCTTCCGCCCCCAAGGGTCGGCCCAGGACTTCTTGATCCGATACTCCATCAGGCGATTGTCACGGATCGCTTGATCGAGTTCCGAGAAGCCCTCCCAACATTTTGGGCGCCGTGACTCTGCTGCATCGATATCGAATTTAGTCATGATCGCATTCATCTCGCCTCTCCTTAGAACATAGCAGAAACAGAGTCAGGGGACAGGAAATTCGACAGACGCCGGTGGGCTCCTACCATAAGCAGGGCTCTCTCCTCTCGCATGGCGAGTGTTGGGGACGGTCCGGACACTCGACTGGCGTGACGGCCAAGGGCTGGCGCGGTTCACGAGAGCACGGCCCGCAAGGGCGCGGCATTAATCGGCAGGTAGTCGAGGGCGAAACGGGAATTTGCAATGCGGCAAAAGTCGGACTGCCACGAGCATCAAGGTTTTCTGATCACCTTGGTCTTGTAGACAGTTTCTTTAACGTCGCCGACTGTGCGTTCGACACCGACCCACATATCTTTGCCGTCGCCATCGTATTTCGCGCTATTAGTGAGCTTCTTATACGAACGCGAGGAAATATAGACGCACCACGGATAGTTCCGCACATCGGAAAGCTTGGCCGAGAATGCCGGTGCCTTTCCTATCCAAATGAGATCGTTATTATTTCTGATGCCAGCGCGAACGGCGCGGGCCACACCCACGTCGATCCCTACGCAGTGGGTGATTTGCAAGTCGTTGTCGCGCACGGACTTAAATTTTTCCCGTGCTTTCGGCGCGATGATCTTTTCAACGACGTAGTCTATCTCTCTCGCGCAGTTCGCAGCGTTGCTGTTTGGAGTGTCTCCGATAAAGACCCCCATCACGCGATCACCGTCGAAGCTGCGAATCTCTCCGCCCCAGGCCCTGATGAGGCGGGTGGCAACGTCAAGATAGGCCCGGATAATCTTCGCCGTCGTTTGCCATTGGCAAACGCGGGCAAGGCTAGACGATCCAGCCAAATCGGCGTAGAGGAACACAGCATCGAGCTTCACGGCACCGTTGCGGAGCGTCACGCTGTCGGAATCCGGCACGGTACGACCCTCGCGCTCATCCCAGGCGACGGAAAAAATGTCATCGACGGAATCGCTCAACGTATCGACGAAAGAAGACATTCGGACCTCACATCAAGCAATCAGCAGGCGCGCCTGTCGGTGAACACGCCTTCCTTTTCAATGTGCTCCTTCGCTTCAATGCAGGCGTTGCGCACCGTGCGCTTCATTTCATCATCGGAGCCGGTCCGATATCGCAACGTGGTCAAACCTGCGGCATCGCTCGGCAGACGAACGCCGTCATCGGCGCAAACCAGAAGCATTGATCGCCGACGCCCCAGCACACCGAGAGAAATCCCAAATTCGAGGTGGACATTGTCGCGAGCAACTTGATGGGTTTCGCCTCGCATGGTGAGGGTGTCATCCGCACCGACAACGGCAATCGTGAAGTCGGACGATTCAATCGCGTCCATCAGCGAGCTTATGGGATAATCGGAAATGCCGAATGTCCCTTTATCCCACAGTTGAACTGCAATTTCCTTGGAATCGAGATTTCGCACGATTTCATTCGCGATACCGATCTTCTCAGATGACGAAATCACGAAAATTCTGGGAATGTCATTTGTTTGCCCAATGCCCTTGTTTCGCTCGTCAAGCCGTCCTGCGACCACATCAAGCATCCGCTTCA
This sequence comes from Erythrobacter sp. SG61-1L, assembly GCF_001305965.1. Lineage (NCBI taxonomy): Bacteria > Pseudomonadati > Pseudomonadota > Alphaproteobacteria > Sphingomonadales > Erythrobacteraceae > Erythrobacter > Erythrobacter sp. SG61-1L. The sequence goes on along the minus strand of NZ_JXQC01000003.1, from coordinate 703,740 downwards.
AATAGGCAGGGCTATCGCGTGTAATCTCATCCAGCGCAGTGCGCTTGAGGCGAAGTACTAGCGCCTCGCCGATCGCCGAAACGGTAGCCGTGCGTGGCCGCGCTGGGGATGTACCAGTAAGCTCCCCTACATGCGTACCAGCCTCGCGTACCGCCTGCGGACGCCCGTTGATGGTGATCTGCATCTTTCCGGCAAGAATGAGAAACAGGTCGTCGTCCCAGTCGCCTTGCTTGATGATGACATCGCCATCGGCAATTTCCTGCAACACCCCGGCGGCAACGATCTGTTCGGCAAGGTCCTTGTCATTCGCGACCAAATCCTGGCCGCAAACCGCTTCTATGAGCCTGACTTTTTTTTCGTCTCCACTAAATCTATCCAGCAATGCGCCCATAGTATTCTCCAATCCTTTCAGCGTAATCCGCACAACTTCATTTTACCGCAACAAGTTTCGCCCAAAGCGCGGGCATCCTTCCAGTATTTTTCAAGATGAAACTTCCTCTTCTGCTCACAAGAGACAAGTTCCAGCATTAGCGTCCGCTTCTTGCAATCCTTGCGCACAATCGGCCACTTGCGACGACTTTTGTGCTTGCACCCTCTTGGGCATGGCGCCCGACCGTTGATCGGGTTGCCCTTCTTGTCGAAAAAACGAAGATTGGGATCGGTTATCCATGAGGGCTCGCCCAGATAGGCGGCGGCGTATTCCTCTTCAAAGCCAAGCTCGCGTGCCGCGATGAGCGCCTTTTCGTGCCATTCGCCTGCACCGCCATGGTCGAGCGCGTGCGCTGGCGGCCAGATACCTGTCTTTTCGGCAATCGACTGGCAGCAAAGGTACTGTCTTAGTTGCTCCCACCATTGAATGGCCGTCTCGTCCGATACCACTTCGAGAGTATGCAGGCCCAGACAAAAGGTCTGATCGCGTTGTATGTGGCGTTCGGGACAACGGGCCGGGAATTTTGTGCCGGGAGATTCTTCCCTAACGCTGAGCGTCGAATATCCCTGTATGTGCAATTTGACGCCGGAGCCCGACCAGAGAGTGCCGGGCACATACGCTGTGCCTACAAGAAACAGCGGCGACGATGTTTCTATCGAAAACCAGGCGGGGCATTTGCCTTCTAAATGACGGGATGGCATGGCCACTCACAGCTTCGCATGTGCCCTCATTGGCTCGGGTGCGTGCGCGCGCATCGGCTCCGCCTGCACAGACGAAATGTAAGGCGATGCCATTGTTCCCAGAAGCATTGCCGACGCATCATAATCCATGTTGGAAATGACGCGCTCACTCCCAAAGATTTGCCGAACGACGGCAGGCGCAACCGCATAGGCCTTCTCGCCTATCGCGGTTTCCGTTCCTGTGCACCGGCGCTGTTCGTTCTCCGAAACGCAGGTGGCGCGGCTTGTCGCAGTCCTGACGCTGGCCGCACCGCGAAGCCCGATGCGGCAGATTGGTGTCGGGCCGAAGTCGATGCCGATGGCAAGGCCGAGGCCCGCGATACCTGGCAAGGCCATCTTGCAAAGATCGAAGGAGGAACGAATACCACCTGCCGCGTTCACTGAGGCACGGATGGAATCCATCGCGTTGGTCTCGCGAGAATTTCCCTCTGCGAGAAGTCCGTGCACACAATCGCCGACGAAGCGCACTTTGCGGCCCCCAAAATCTTCCCGCAGCACAGCCGCCATCTCGGCGCGGAGCACATGCAGATTGGCAACGGCTTCAGCTACATTTCCGGTCTGGATGGCGTGATCCACATAGGCAGTGAAACCGTCGATGTCTGCGAATATCGAGGCCAGTGGCATGCGTATCGCGTTGCTGGGGGGATGCTCGGCAAACACGATGTCCTTGAGCGGCGGTTCCTTATGGTGAAAGCGGAAAGCTGCATCTGAAGCCTGCTCGGGAAATTCGCGGCGCTTCATCTGAGTTTCAAAATCAATATAGGCTTTCGCCAGACGCGCGTCGGCATCGAATGTCTGGCCTCGGGCACTGACGCCCTCTTGCAGAAATCCTGTTTCCACGGCCTTTGTTAGAGCGGTGAAGGAAGTTGGCGCGTTCTGGTCTCTCGCGTGCTGCACACGATTGCTGAGAAAGATGCCTTCTTCGTCTCCGTCAGCGAGCTTGGCCGCATGGTTTGCAGGGCTACCGATGAAAAGGGGGTCGGGCTCGTCACGCTTGCCGCTATCGATTGCCACCGCCGGACCGCTGTCTATGCCGACCCGCACCGCCGTTTGAAACTCGGGAAAATCGTTGCCGAGGCGTTCGACCATCTGGCGAAATGCCGCTGCAAAAGAGATTGCCTTGCGAATGCGCTCCGGTTCGTTCTCTCGCCCTTCGGGGGTGAGCACGACAGCATGGAGACGTGAGCCGTGGAAATCGACGCGCTGGATTTCGAATTCATCGATAAGGCTGTCGCAGGCACTGTAGTGTGTATGCAGGAATTCCAAAGCGCGCCGATGGCTCGCTTCGGTCTCAATGCCAGCGTCTTCAAGGACACCGTTGAAATCGATGAGGTTCGCATAGATATGCGCACCGTGCGTTGTGATGGCGCGGTTGCGGGGTACACGAAGAATTGCGAGCTTATCGTCGGTAAGCCCACCGCTCGCCTTCAGGAGTCGCCTCTCACCCAGATACCGGGCAAAATCCTCGACGACAATTTCGCCTTGCGGAACGGTCTCTTTGAACCGCTGGATGCGTAGTGCTGCACGTTCCTGATTCCAGGCCATTCTACCTCACTCTCCGCAGCATCATAGGCTGCGCTTCCATTGTTGACCGCAATCAGCCCTTTGGCGGATTGGGATCGTTGCCATGGCTGTCGCTGCTGGCGATGCGGCCATCCTTATTGTGGATGCGGAATTCGGTGCCCTGATTGCGGCTGATCTCGCGCCCCCGATCGATAGCTTCCCGCTTGGTGTCCGCATGTACGCTCGCGCGTCCTGCTCCACCCCGTTTCACGTCCCATCCGCCGTTTGGATTTGGTACGACGTGGTGGGACTTTGGCCCTTTGCCCATGAACTGCGCTCCGTAAAGCTCGCGAGGCACACATTATACCTCTACTCCGAACATGCTTGCACAGTTGCTATTCGGCAGTCAAGCCTATAAAATACCTCTACACCGAACGCAGCAAGGCGGGAGAAGCGGTTTTGGCAAATATCCTTGGGGAAAAGATTCGTAAGTTGCGCAAAGAGAAAGGATTGACGCTGGACAAGCTCGCCGATTTAACGGGGTCGAGCAAAAGCTATATATGGGAGCTGGAAAACAAGAACCCTCCAAGGCCGTCTGCGGAAAAACTCGCAAAAATTGCCGAACAACTTGAAACGACAATCGAGTTTTTACTCGACGAAGGTGATGAACTCTCGCAGGAAGATGCGGCCGATGCGCGTTTTTATCGTCAATATCGAAAGATGGATTCCGCAACGAAGGCAAAAGTGCGTCAGATCATAAAGCTTTGGGATGAGGATACATGACCAAGAGCTGGTCGCCGCAACGCTGGGCAAACTCCATCACGACAATGCTCAATGCAGTCTACGGCGATGCACCGGAGCGTTTTCCGGTCAACATTCCACAGCTCGCCAAGGAATATTCAAGGCAGCGTTTCCCTGACGACCCGATCACGCTGGTGAAGGGTGCGTCCTTGCCGGGGTTCGATGGCGCGCTCTACCGCGCCCCATCGGCGAAGAAAGGTTGGGGGATCGTTTACAACGATGCGATCAGGTCGCCAGGCCGGATCAATTTCACGCTGGGACATGAGTTCGGTCACTACCTGCTTCACCGCCTTGCATATCCCGATGGGATGGAATGCGGCGACCAGGACATGGTGCGCTGGGACAGCGAATACGCACAGATCGAGCAACAGGCTAACGAATTTGCCGTCGGCCTGCTTATGCCTCTCGATGATTTCCGCAGACAAATCGACCCAAAAGCGAAACCCACCCTTGATGAGATCGGCGCTTGCGCTGCGAGATACGACGTTTCGCTGATAGCGGCGACGTTACGTTGGCTTCAATTCACCGAGCGCCGGTCCGTGCTCGTCGTTTCGCGAGACGGCTATATTCTTTGGGCAAGATCGAGTGATCGTGCGCTCAAGACCGGTGCATATTTCAAGACGGTTGGCCGCCCACCGATTGCGGTGCCCGCTCTGTCCCTCGCCGCGCGCTCCGATCCTCTGAATAGCAAGGGCGCAATCGAGCATGGCGCAGACGTATGGTTGGCCGAGCCATGTGAGGAAATCGCCCTCGTCTCCGACCACTACGATTTCACGATCTCGCTGCTGCATCTTGGTCGAGCCGAAAAGCGGACGTGGATGGACGAAGACGAGGTTGAAGATTCCTTCGACCTGATGCGGCGCAAGTTGCGCAATGAATAGTGGCGTGGGGCACGACAGCTTTGTCCCCAGATCAGGCCGGTCGGTCCACCGTGAGAGCTTGATGAACAAACGGGAGGTTTCGTGAAACCGATTTGAACGGCTGAACGACGGCTATGGCGGCGGTGTCGGACGATATCCATTTCGCATGGCGCTTTACTGGCCCCATAGCATGGCGTGACATTGGCCAAGTTTGGCTTAGCGTCAGATCGAAATAAAGCGTGCTTGCTCCCGATCATATCTAAGATCAGTCACCGTCCCGTCGCTGATCCGGGCCACGAGTTCGTCGATCGCATTTAGCGGCACGAGAAACCATTCGCGGGGCTGGACGGTCTTGCCGAACCGGTCCCCAGCAGACAGATCAAGCCGCGCTGGAGAAAGAGCGCGGTGAATCAGTCCTTCAAGCTTGCTACGATTAATGTTGTAGAGCTTGTACTCGGCAACGACTTCGACATCGGCGAGTAGGAAGGTCGGGTCATTGCGGGCATTGGCGATCCGGCTTGCGACAGGTTGGCCCGTGACCCCGATCTTGTGGATCAGCTCGCGGTGCTGATCCACGTAAGGGTGAGCTGACTTGCTCCGCAGGACGTAGATCGTGCCGCTGGCAAGATCATCCGACTCGGCAGTATTGCCAAACAAAGGCCCAGCACTAAACTCGGTGATGCGGCGCGCCGTGTCGTCCCGGTACAGCGCTTTCTGGAAGGATCGGGACAGGACTGTCGCCTCGGTTCCGTTGTCGTAGATGACGCGGACACGGCGGTCCTTGCGCTCGTACTGGGTAACGAAATCCTCGGTCGAGCCGGCGATGTAGGCAAGCTGTCCGCCGACGATGAAGAAGTTGCCCGGCTGGATCTCCGCTAAGGTGACCTCGGTCTGATCAAGCACCTTGGCCTGCCGGGCTCCCGCCTTAAGGTCCGCTTGCACCCGCTCGAACAGTCCCTTGAATTCCGCGAAATCCTTGCAAGGTTCACGGTTGGCTATCTCCTCGGCCGCCCGCTTCTCCGTGCGCGACGATACGTGGCGAAGTCGAGTAATGTCGTTGCCGGAACCGCTCGCGATGCCGAGTTCGGCGAGCAGGGCCTCGTCGTCGAGCGCAGCAGGTGCGGCTGCAAGTGTCGCTGCGTCTAGAATGCCGTCGGCATCAAGCGGCGCGAGCAGGTCACGCGCTTCCGGCATGCCGCGAAGTTGGTCGAGACGAACGGCATAGAGCCGCTCAAAGATGTCGCGGTCATCGCCATGCTGCGGCAACCGGCCATTCTCGGCAACGAAGCGCTGAATGTCCTCGAACCCAGCGACAATCCGCTCTTGCAGCGGCGTGAGCGCGCGCTGCACCTCGGGCGTCATGTCGACGCCAAGTTCCGCCAGCAGTTCGAGGTCGCTCAGTTCAGCCATCAGCGCTGGCCTTTGCGGCATGGCGCTGAAGGAAGGCAATGCCCTCAGCCATCTTGCGCTCCCAGGCGTCCTGCGAGGTCAGCGAGGGCAGCCGACCACGCTCACGCTTGAACTCCAGCGCGCGCTCCGCCAGCGCCCGGGCATCCTCGTATGTCAGCTTGTCCTTCTTGGCATTGATCACCGCCTGCACCTGGAGCAGCGTCTTCTCGTCCATGGCTTTGGCCATCACCGCTATGGTCGCGTCGAACGGATTGACATGATCGATCAAATCGATGTCGAGGTCAGTTACGCTGAGCGCGAACTTGCGGACGCCGTCGATGAAGGCGGTGTTCGCCTTGATCTCGCCGTCAACGACGTCTCCACCCATCATGGCCTTGGCCTGCTGCGTCACGTTCATCGCCGCGATCGCATGCTGGCGCACGGCCTCTTGGTCTTCGGCGCTCAGTTCGGGATACTTCTCGCGGATGATCTTGCCCATCTTCAGTTGGGTCAGTTCCTCGGGCACTACGTCAGGATCGAACATGCCGCGTTCTACCACCGACTTGTCCTGCACGAAGTTGGCGATCACCTCGTTGAGGTCCTCGCGGCAGATCCGCGTCGCCTCGATGCTGGTCGGCAGCTTCAGGCCCTTGATCTCGAAATGCATCTGGCCCTGGGCGTTGACGCCGATATTGGTCTCGCCGAGCTTGTAGCCGTCTTCGCCGTAGTCGAACCCTTCCTTCGACCCGGCATCCTTCGGCGTGAACTCGAACCGGGGCGCGAGCACTTGCTCCATCAGCAGGCTGGCAGCAATTGCCTTGAGGTAGTCGTTGATCGCATCGACCACGAGCGGATCGTCTGCCGCTGGCTCGGCAATCAGGTTGGTGAAGCGCGCCCGCGTCTTGCCGGGAGCGTCGCGGGTTGCGCGGCCGATGATCTGGATGATTTCGGTCAGGCTGGAGCGATAGCCGACAGTTAGCGCATGCTCGCACCAGATCCAGTCAAACCCTTCCTTGGCCATGCCAAGCGCAATGATAATGTCGACGAAATCCCGGTTGGCCCGGGCTTCAGGCGATTTGAGCGAGGCCACGACCTTGTCGCGCTTGGCCGCGTCGTCGTCGACCAGGTCGGCCACCTTGATCGTACCGCCAGAAGCGGTGCGCACCAGATGGAAGCCCGTGTCTGGATCCACGCCATGCCAGTCACCGAGGTGGTTCATGATGTCCTCGGCCTCGCGGTGCTTGTCCTTGAGGCTCTCGCGCGAATTGACCGATGGAATGTGGACGATGGTCTTCACTGTCGGGTCCAGAAGCGCTGAGATCTTGTCCGTGTAGCGGCCGATGTAAAAGCTGTAGCCGATGTCGAGCACCTTCAGATGCTCATAGCCGTTGAGCTGCTCGTAATAGGTGTAGGTGACGGTCTCGAATTTCGCCTCATCTTCCGGCGCCAGCACGGGGATGGCATCGCCCCGGAAATAGCTGCCGGTCATGGCGACGATGTGAGCCTTGTCGCGCCCGATCAGCTGCGCAAGCTGGGCGCCAAGCCGGTTGCCAGCATCCGCCGAGACATGATGAAATTCGTCGATGGCAATGACAGTATCGTCGAAGGCCTCCACACCAAACTCGTCAAATGCGAAGCGGAACGTGGCGTGGGTGCAGACCAGCACCCGATCATCCCCGGCGAGAAACTCGCCGACGGCCTTGACCTTGGACTTGGCCACCTTGGGATCGTCCGCGCCGGGCGTGTTGCACAGGTTCCACTGGGGGGCGACCACCCAGTCGGCCCAAAAGCCATGCTTGCTGAGCGGTTCGCTTGCAAAGCTCGCACCGATCGAGCGCTCCGGCACGCAGACGATCGCCTTCTTCACGCCCTGGTTTGTCAGCTTGTCGAGCGCGATGAACATGAGAGCGCGGGACTTGCCAGAGGCTGGCGGCGACTTGATCAGCAGGTACTGCTCGCCCCGCTTGTCATAGGCGCGGGCCTGCATCGGCCGCATGCCGAGTTCGTTCGCCTTAGCCGTCGCACCGGTGCCGGCGGGGCAGAAGGTGACCGTGGGAATGATATCGCCGTTTGCCATGCAGTTTAGGCCGCCTTCTTGCCGGTCATCTTGGTATAGAGCTCGAAAAGCTTCTCGAGCCGTTCGGTGTCGTTACGGAACTTCCGTCCAATGTAGATCCGCTCCAGCACTTCGTCATTACGCTCATGTGCATGACGAAGGTTGTCGGGCATCTTCGCGGGATCGTAGAGTTCGGCAATCGTCTTCGGGAAATGGGCCTCGCGCGCGAGAAGGATGTCCTCCGCGCAGCGGGTAAGGTCGGCCTTGCCTTGTTCAGTCAACGTGGTCGGTATCGGGAAAGTGTTCCATCCCATGGTATTGGAGTAGCGGTAACGCGTTTCCAACTTTCCGCAGACGGCGCCGACCCAAACGAGGTGCAGCCGGGAGGCGACAACTGAAAGGTTCCAGAGAGGCGCGTCGTAGATGGCGAGAGCCAGATTAGATACCCGCACGTCCGGCGGCATCAACCCACACGGCAAATATTCACGACGTTCGGACGAGACGCTTGGCACCACGATGGTGTGCTTGTTACCGATAATCGTCCGCTCGAACTTGTAGGGAGTGTCTAAACCGGCGCGCCCGCGTTCGCTACCGTTCAGCCGATACTCCCGGATCTTTGAAAGCCGTTCCGCGATCGGGGGAATCGCGTAGGCAAGGTCAGCCTGATCATCCGAGATCCATAGGCAGTATCGCTGCAAGCCATTGATGAACTCAGCCGAGCCTACGATCGGCCTGATCAGGGGCTTGGCCTGCGGGTAGTCATCGAGCAGAGTGCGGGCCTCGTCGGTCGACAGCAAGAGGTTGCCTTGGTCCCGAGGGATGTTGCCTCCGAACATGACACCCAGCTCCGAAATGGGCTCCGACGCCCTCGCTACAATGACTGTATCGCCTGGCGAGAGATAAGGGTTGATGTTGGCAACTTCTTTTCGAGCTGCGTCGGAATAGATGAATTTCCTACGCTCCTGGGCATCTGCCACACCGACGATGATGCAGGTCACCTGCGCGTTTCGCGCCGCGTTGTTGCCCCACATGAAGTTCTCATGCGCAAAGAAAATGGCCTGACCATTAGCAAAGATCTTCGGCCAGATCAGCGGGACCTGAACCCCTTGGCAGATCGAGTTGGTTGACACGAAGGCGAAGCGTCCTCCGTGCCTGATGTAGTCTGACGCCTTCCAAAACCAGCCTGCTATATAGTCGACCGCGCGGACTTCCTGCTTTCCGGACTTAAAGGTCCGCAGATCGTCCTTCTGCTCTTTGGTCTGGTATTTGTCTCCGATGTAAGGTGGGTTTCCGCAGATGTAGGTCTCGCCACCTTCATTCTCGAAGTCGATCTCAGACTGGTCCAGCGGTGTGCCAAACAGGTCATCGGCCTGCATACGGACCCCGGACCCGGCCGGCGGGCAAAGTGCCAGCCAATCAAGTCGCAGCGCGTTCCCGTTCGTGATCCAGTTCTGGCTGTCGAGAGGAAGAAAATCGGCCAGCGCCTCCTTCTGCCCTCGATAAATCACGTCGCACTGGAACTCGGCGATAATCAGGGCCAGGCGCGCGATCTCGGCCGGAAAATCACGGAGTTCGATACCCCTGAAGTTGGTCAAGGGGATGGCCGACTTCCGGTTGGCGTCGCCTCGCCGCAGGTTGATCTCGGCCTCGATCTCCCGCATCTGCTTGTAGGCAATGACAAGGAAATTTCCCGATCCGCATGCCGGGTCAAACACGCGAATGTGCGCCATGCGGTTGCGCAGATTGAGCAGTTTGCGGCCATTGTCGCCCGCGTCTTCGAGCGCCGCCCGCAGGTCGTCGAGGAACAGCGGGTTCAGCACCTTCAGGATGTTGGGCACGCTGGTGTAATGCATGCCTAGCGCGCCGCGCTCCTCGTCGTCGGCGACCGCCTGGATCATGCTGCCGAAAATGTCGGGATTGATCTTCTTCCAGTTTAGGTTGCCGATCTGGATCAGGTAAGCCCTCGCGATCCGGCTAAAGCGCGGCACATCAGTGTTGCCTGAGAACAGCTGGCCATTGACGTAGGGGAACACGTCCGCCCAGCGCGGCGTGCCGGCTGCCTTGCGATAGCGCTCGTCCAGCTTCCCGTCGTGCCGCGTCGGCGTGTCCATCGCCTGGAAGATCTGGCTGATGACGTCATGCGTGTTGCTCGAATCCCGCGCGCTCATCTGCTCGACAGTCCGGGTGAACAGGCCCTCACCGTTGAAGATGTCGGTATCCTCGGCGAAGAAGCAGAAGATCAGCCGGGCCATGAAGTGGTTCATGTCGGCCCGGCGCTCGGCCGTCGCCCACTCCGGGTTGTCCTTCAACAGCTCGACGTAAAGCTTGTTCAGCCGGCTCGTCGCCCGAATGTCGAACGTACTCTCGCGGATCTGTTTGACCGTGGTTATGCCGGCAAGGGGCAGGAACAGGCCAAAGTGGTTAGGGAAGTCGGCAAAGGTACAGGCGACCGTTTCGCCGGTATTGAGGTCTTCCGCCTGGAAATCCTCTCCATCGGTGGCAAGAATAAACTTGGCCTTAGCCGCGGCGGTCTTAGGACTTTCGCGCAGCGCCTTTAGCGCCTGGTCAACGGCTCCGACGTCGCAGGTGGCGATATGGATGTTGCTACGCTGAAGCACGCCGCTCGGCAGATCGGACGCGTTTGAGGCCCCGCTACGCAGCTTCTTGAGCGTTGTGGCTTTATTTCCAAATGCTTCAAGGAACGCAAACGGGAACTCAGCCCGGTCAAAGGGAAGCTCCGCTAACTCCGAAATTGCCTGTTCGATCTCAACTGCATTCATGCGCCATCACTAGAACGTGAACGGGGGTGAGAACAAGCCGAGACCGCCTACGGTTCACTTCTCAACGGCTTGGACATTAAGAGCTCTTCTCCATTAGAAATTGCCTCACCCGCTCCTGCGTCTTACGTCTCGGCCGGCGACCTTCGCGAAGGTCCTGAACAAACCGTGGGTCCCCGACGGCCTGCCTACCAAACGTGCTGGCCTTCGTACCGCTACGCGTCATATAGCCCTCAATCTGGTCCAGGAGCTCCATCGCCTTCGACTCGCTTTCCGCTTGTGTTCTTGTTATGTTCTTATTAGGGAGGCTTCCTAGAGTCTAGGATCGAATTTCCTAGACGGATGCGATAGGACCCGCAGCGATGGAAGATGCACGCAAAGCCCTGGACGATCTGATCCAGCAACGAGGATGTAATTACTCCTCGATCTCCCGCCTTCTCGGACGCAACGCGGCTTACATCCAGCAATACATCCGCCGCGGCAGTCCCCGGCAACTGGACGAGCAGGACCGCTCCGTGCTCGCCCGCTTCTTCGGAGTAGACGAGAAGATCCTTGGCGCGCCCGAGCGGCGATCCGGCCCTGTCGTCGAACTGGTCCATGTCCCGGTTCTCGATGTCGAAGCCTCGGCAGGGCACGGCGCTTTGGCCGAGATGGAATCCAAATGCGCCCAGTTCGGGTTCGACGAGAAGTGGCTGCGCCGTCTGACCGCAAGCAAAGCGACGAGCCTTTCGATCATCGCCGTGCACGGGGATTCGATGGAACCGACCCTGCACGATGGCGATGAAGTCATGGTTGATCTGAATGATGGACAGTCGCGGCTGCGCGACGGGATCTATGTGCTGCGCATGGATGACATGCTCAGCGTCAAGCGGGTCGCAATCGAGCCGCAAGGCAAGCGGGTCTCGGTACTCAGCGACAATCTGGCCTATCCTAGCTGGCGCGGTCTGGAGAAGCGGACGATCAATATTGTCGGCCGCGTGCTTTGGTTCGGTCGCGCGCTGCGCTAGGTAGCGAACCCATGCTTGCGCTTCTTGCTGCCTCGATCGTCGCTGCCGGCCAGACCTTTACCTGCACACCCACGCATGTCTGGGATGGCGACGGGCCCATATGGTGCGCCGAAGGCGCTCATGTTCGCATCGCCGGGATCGCCGCGCGCGAAATGGACGGAACATGCCGGACCAACCAGCCCTGCCCCGACGGGTCGGCTATCGAAGCGCGCGACGCGCTCGTCGATCTTCTTGGCGGCCCTCGAGGGACCATCTCGACAGGGCACGTCGTGGTTCGTGGACCGAGATTGACATGCCGGTCGGAAGGTTCGGCAGGCGGCAACCGGACGGCTGCCTGGTGCCGACTGCCGAACGGAGCCAATCTCTCCTGCTCGATGATCCAGACACGCACAGTGCTGCGTTGGGATCGCTACTGGAAAGGGCCCGCATGCCGCTAGGCCCGGAACTCTATCTGACAGGCCGTCTTGCCGAAGGCCCCTTCGGACTTGAACTCCATTCGGGAGGCGGCGTGTGGGAGCTCGACACCGGGCGTGGAGCACGTCGATTGCTCGGACGCGAGGTGGAAGTCTGCGGACGCCGCGCCGGGTTCAACGAGCTCATCTGCGATCAGATCTGGCCAGCAGGACACCCCCGCCCTCCTCGCTCCAAATTCAATATTGAACTTCTCCTGGCGTGCAGTGTCGTGGGCTATGGTTTGATCGCATTCTTCATGGGCCTTGTTGGACGTCTCGGCTGATGCTGAGCGATTGGGAACTCTGGGCATGTGCCAACCACGTCCTGAAGACCCATGGTGAGAATGCACCGCTTCATGTCGCCGAGCAGATCGGCGCGCTCGCGCTGGCACAGGACGAGACGGGCATCGCCACCTGGAAAGCCATCGCCAAACGCGTGGCAGAGCTGATGGGCAAGGATCGCCTGACGCGGCTGCAATAAGCCAATATTACCTCAACCACGTCTCAATGCTGGTTAGCCCATCGGCGAGAGATCGCCCGGAAAGAGAGTGGGCTGAGAGCTCCTGCCGGCATTCCCCTCTCCTTCGAACTCCAAACCCTGCATGCGTTCGACCAGATGGCGCGCGAGATCGACACGAGCATTGCGCTGGGTTCGCGGGTCGTCAGCACCGAGCCCGACAAGCGTTGCTTCGGACGCAACCGCAAGCGCGACCTCGATGTGCGTAAACAGGATCTCATCGGCGATTCGGGACATGGTCGCCATGAGAACAAAAACAGAACTAACAGTCAACCGGTGCCATATGGACCCATGCGGATATACGCTGTGTCAGATCCCGATTTCGAAAGGCTTGGTGATCGAGCGATCGAGTTCGGGCGGCTCACGGCGGGGTTCCGGCGCCTTGTCCCTCGCTTTGCCCTTCGCCTGGCCCATTGCTGCCGCATCGCGCAGTTGATCGACCGTTTCGAGTGCCGAGCGCTTCATGCCCGGATTGCGCTCAACCGAAGCTTCGAGCTTGCCCGCATTGTCGACAAACAGGGTCAGACCATCGCGCAGACGGGTTATCGTCACGAGGAATGTCTGCTGGTTCGCAAGATTGCGTTCGCGGCTGTCCATGACGGCAATCCCGCGGTCGGAGGTCAGGCCCTGCGCCATATGCGCGTTGAGCGCGTAGGCGAGGTCAAGACGCTCGAGCATGGGGTCGCCCGGCCCCAGCCGGTGCTCGACGCCAAGCGAGGTTTTCACTGTGACACCCTTCGGATCAACCGCCACGATGCGCGCCTGATCGGCGTTGAGCAGGCCGCGCTTGTGATCGGTCGCCGTCCAGCGAATGCGGTCGCCATCGTGGATTTCTAGCGGGCGAACCTCAAACAGACGCAGCGGATCCTGATCACCTTGCGGTCGCGTTTGGCCCGGCCGGAATTCAAAGCGCTTGCCCCGCTCGCTCTGCAGCATCACGCGTTCGCGGGAGGGATCGGTCGCGATCACGTCATAGCGGCCCTTCTGCAGCCCTTGCCCCCTTTGCCGGCGGTCAACTTCGAGCACCATGCCGACTGCATAGCTGCGCGCATAGCGCATTTCCTCACGCGTCAGATTGACCCGCGACAGCACATTGAGACGCAAGGAACCCGGCCCCAATTCCCCATTAGCCTTGAGCCCGGTCTGGACCGCTTCGTTGACCTGTCCGCGCAAGTTGCGACCCGATGCATAGATCGCGGTGACCTCGCGCTCGGCCGGCGATAGCGAGAGCCAGGCGGCCGCAGCGTCGACGGCGGCTGTATTGCCCGAAGCGACGACATGCGGACCAAGATGCCGCAAGGCCTCATCGATATGTCCGCCCTGGGCTGCATATTGGGCATCGCGCAAGGCTCTTTCGCGGGCGCGCAGATTGGTGCTCATGATCGCGGTTTCGACGCCTGCCTTCTGCATCACATCGAATGGTTTACCCGCATCGACCGCCCCCAATTGCTTCCTGTCCCCAATGCTGGCGAAGCGGTCCAGCTGAAGCAGGTTGGCGATACGCACGAGCTTTTCCTTGTCCGCATTGCCGACCATCGAGGCTTCGTCGAGCAGCACTGTGGTGCCGCGCAAGGCCGCGCGCGCTTCGGCCAGCCTCGCCTGGTCCGCTCCTTCCAGAAGGCCCTGATGTTGGCGTAAAAAGCGCGCAACCGTCATCGAGGGTATGCCGGTGTCACGCTCGAGCATCTGCACGAGCGTGTTCTGGACTGCGAGCCCGAGCACGGACTTGCCTTCCTCGCGTAAGATGTCTGCAACGGGTTTGAGAACGGTACTCTTACCGGCGCCAGCTACGCCTTGAATCGCGACAATCCGGTTGTGCGAGGCGAGAAGCAGGCGCCCTGCCCCTTCCTGGCCGTGGTTCAAGGTCAGGCCATATTTGAGCTGGGAGAGTGCCTGAAGGCGCTCTCCGGCTACATCAGCTTCGACCACGGCTGTGCCATGTCCCCGTCCGCTTTCGACGGCCGCAATGATCCGCTGTTCAAGCCCGATCGCATCGCGGGTTGTGACAAGATTCCGATCTGCGCCCCTGCCTTTTTGCAGGTGGCCTTGGCGCAGCAATTGGTCGACGCGGTGTTCGATGTCGGTGAGCGTGGTGGGCAAAGCAAAGCCAAGCGCTGAGCGATAAATCTCGGTCCGCGAGAAGGCCGCCTCGCGTTCGCCCAAGTGCCGGATCGCCGATGCAACCGCATGAACCGCCGCGATCTGCTCGGGCGTCCGGCGCCCCATGTCGCGAGGCACAAGCGGGTCGCCCTCACGTAGCCCCAGACGCTCCGCGAAGGTCGCAGCCAGAAGGCGCGCCCGCTGGCCGATCGATCGCACCGAATTTCCAATTCCGGAGACGGAGCCAATGTCGGTGGCGGCCCGTGCATTGGCCTGCGCAATGACAAGTCTCGGATCAAAGTCCAGCTGCGCGGCTGCCTCACGCCATTGGCTCACGAGAGCCTGGCGGTCTGCCACTGGCCCTTTGTCGGCGCGGGTCATCAGATTGGCCGCGTTGCGCGCCGCGAGGCCCTTGCTCTCCATCGTCGAAAGCTTGTCGAGGATCTCGGCGCGGCGCGAACTGAAGGCATCACGCACGGGTTTAGGAACGCCCACCGCTTCGAAATTGCCATGCTTGCCGTATTCCCCAACCTGGTAGCCGAGCTTTTCGACCGCCAGGCGGAAGCGCGCCATGGTCATGGCATTGAGCAGCGTGTTGTGCTCCCAGAGCTTGTCGTTTCTCAGCGCTCGCCATTTGCCATCGGGTCCCTGTGTGACATTGGCAATCACGGCGTGAAAGTGCGCGTTGGGTTCCTGATTGCGGTTCGTATCGTGCTGGAACAGCCCGATCACGAGATTGCGCGTCGCGACCACTCGCTCCTTGCCTCGGACATCCATGCGGGTTTCGGCGAGATTCTTCTCGGCCCAGGCCAGCGTCTCGCGGACGGCGGCGCCATAGGCATCGAGGATACGCCTGTCGCCGCCGACGAGGGCAAGGATGGACCAGCTCTTGGGCATCGAGAATGTGAGGTCGGTGCCGGCGCGATGCGCCTTGTTGTCGCTCCCGACACGGCTTCCATCGGGCAGCATGCCCTTGAGCACGGCCTCGAACTGCGAGGCTTCGATAACGCCTCGCAGTCCAAGCGTCTCCGCGCCTTTGCCAAGCCACTCGCCAGATCTCTCGGCGTCGGCGCGGGTATAGTAGTTGTCGGCGGCAAAGTAGTTGGCAGCGCCGCCGGCGGTACGGACATTGGCTACAGAGAGCATCAGGTCTCACTCCGCCAGGCGACGTCTGCCTCGTGCGTCACAGTTCAAAATCGCCGAGATCGGGACCCTCGTGCGATGGCTGATCCTGCTCGGGAACGCCGTCTTCGAGCATGAGCTTGCGTGCTTCTGTCTCTCGCTGGCGCTGGGTTGTCCGGTCGACGGCTTGCGGCTTATCCGAGGGCGGATTGGCCCTCGGCAAGTCGCTTCGGCGTCCCTCCTTCACGCTATTCGATGGATCCTTCTCATCGGGATGATCGCCTTTGCGGAGCGCCGCATTCGTCGGCAGCAGCGGACGGGAATTGCGCGGCGTTGCCTTGTGCGCTTTGGGCGACGATTTTCGCGGATAACCGGACTTGCCTGACGGCTTCCTGGGGTCGTCGGGAATGTCCTTCTCATCCTGTTTCGCCGCCTGCTGGCGCAATTGCTTGGCATCCGCCTCGACTACCGGCTCTAGCGGAAGAGTACCTTGCTTTGGTACAACCGGCTTGCCCGCCCCGTCATCGTTCGACGAGGGATGTTCGCTCTGATTTGCTGGGGGATTGGCAACTGTCTCGCCGCCTTCACTCTTGCCTTCGACTTTCCGGATTGGCTGTCGATCCTTAGCCCGACCGACGAAAACATGTGCGATTCTTTCCCGGTCTATCGGCTTCAGGCGGACCGGCGCTGCCGGAAAGCCGTCGGGGAATTTGATGAAGCCCGACAGGCGCGGAAGGTTCATCAACTGGTCCGGCAGCAGCAAAGGCTCGATATGCTTGCGCGGTGTCAGGCTGACGGCGTCGCGGGCATTGTTGTAGCCATAGGTGTAGCCTTCTTCCATGTCGCGAACCTGGCGATGGCCGATGAAGTCGGAACACCAGGTAGCTGTCTCGCGGTCTGCCGTACCGAGGATCAATTTTGTCCTGGCAAGCGATGCAAGCGTCATCGCCATGTTCTCACCGTAGACCTCTTTGAGCTTGGCATAGGCATGGATGCCGGTGACGATCGCGCCGCCGAAATTGCGCGCCGTCTGCAGGCCTTTTTCGAGAGCGGGGAGCCGGTGAAGCGCGCCCAGCTCGTCGATGAAGAACCAGCATTTGAGATCCTTGGTGCGGGGCATCGTCATCAGCGTATTCATCGCAGTATCGAGCCACAGCGTGAGCAGCTGCGCGCACACGCTCATGTCGACGTAGCGCGCGGAGATGAAGACCATCGAGCCACTTCTCTTGGCGTTTGCGCCTTCGTCTTCATGGGCGCCCTCCTCGATCCAGTCGCGGACCGAAAAGCGGCGCCCCGAAGTGGGCAGCAGCTTCAGCGCCTTGGCGTTCACGTTGAACACTGCCCGGATCGATTCCGCCATGCGCGCGGCTTCGGGAGCGGTCAGGGGATCAGCGATCGTGCCTCGCATCATGGCGTGGACCCGCGAGAGATCGGCAGTCATCAGTTCGCGGGCAAGCGCGGCATTGGTGCCCCGTCCTTCGGCCACCAGCTTGAGGCAGAATTCGACGAACAGCGCACGCGCCGCGATGACCCAAAACTGCGCCTCCCCGCCCCCGTCATGGGGTACGAGGGCTTCCGCTGCCGCCCAGAATTCACCTTCGGTGCGGCATTCGTCGAAGAGGCTCCATTGCGGACAGCGCGCGTCGAGCGGGTTCAGAATAATGTCCTGATCGGCCTGGTAGAAGTGTTCGATAAAAGCGCCGGTGAGGTCGAATACGACACAGCGCTGTCCCTTGGCGCGGGCTTCGGCAATCATGTCCGACATGGCGACAGTCTTGCCCATGCCGGTAGTCCCGATGAGCATGGCGTGGCTCTGTTCGAGCCGCCAGGGATAGACAACCGTTGCAAGATGCGAGGGCCGGTATGGAAATGCCGAAGACAGTTCCTTGGGCGAACACAGATGCCATTTCCAACCCAGGACGCTCGAAAGCTCACGGGCGCGCTCGCGCTGGTTGTGCCCGCGCAGCTCATCAACCAGTTCAGGGAGTGTCACGAGCATGGCCCCGCGCTCATGCTTGCGCTCTTTCGAACGGCTGCCGAAGCGCGCTGCGAACCAGTAGAACAGCACGAACGCCGGCACGAGAAGCAAGGCCGAACGCACCAGAGCATCGCCCAGCAAGTCGATCAGATGATCCCACGCACGGATCACCGGCGGATAGGCATCGAGCATGATGATGGGTAGCTGGACGGTGCCTCCCAACCCCGTTTCGAGTGCGACCTGTTTCGCCGGATCGAACTCCATGAAGCCGTAGATGGCAGCATAAATTCGCATCCAGACGAGGTAGGCTTCGTGATCGCTCAGCCCTGCCGAAATGGTCCACCAGCTTGTCCAGGAAATGCCGATGGCGGCGATGATCAGCGGCCCCTTGAGACCCGCTGCAAACATGAAGCTGAAGTGCCCAAGCAACTGACTTCCGCGCGTGAAGTTAACGAGGTTACGCTTCATCGGAACCTCCCTCGCCGGCGTTTGCGGTGAGCCCCAGTTCCTTGCATTTACGCGCGTATGCTTGATGGGCTCGCTCACGCAGACCGTGATCGGCATGCCCTGCAAGAAGGGCATCGACGCCGACCATCGTGAACACCGATTGACGGCTGACGCGGTCCACCGATGTCTCGAGCTTCGATACAAGATCGTCGTTTTCGCATGCCTGCGAAAGCAGCGACCGGATCCATTCGCTGACGCTGATATCGCGCCGCTTTGCTGCAGCACGAACCCGCTCAGCGAGCTCAACGGTGACATGTACCTGGAGAGATTTTGGCCGTGTCATGCACGGACTCCTTGTGGTCAGGAGCCCGGAAGGCACTGCGAAAGGCGGCTATTGTCTAAATCAAAAACGAGAACATGTCAAGAACATGTGAGATGCGCAGGAATGCGCCATTTCTGGCTGCCTTCAATCAAATCCGATTGGCGAATTGGCGACCATTCATTTCTGATTGAGAAGCTGCCATTTTTGCAAAAATCCATCAACACGCTGTCTTTACCCTCTTTTTTACCGCATCCCGCTTGCGATTTGTCGCGTACGGTGTGCACCTCTGTCCCCAGCTTAGAGGGTAGGTCCCAGTGTCATCACCAGCACGGGATCGGCGGTTTTGAAGTCCCAAGTCCAAGGGATGAAGTTGATGCCGTTCGATTGCCGTTTGTGTTAAGGATCGATCGAGTCCGCCGGCAGGAAGAATGGTGTCGCGGGGATCCCACCGGGAGCATGGCTATGGCGGATGTAACACTGAGCGCGACACCCAAAGGCAACGGATTCCAGGCGACCGTGACCTATTCGAGCGGCGTTTCGATCTGTTCGGCAGAAGCCTTTCCGACGAAGGCTGAAGCCATTTCAGCAGCGGCCATGAAGGTACTCGACATGCCTGATCGGCTGGAGAAATTCGATGCGTCGGACGCTGAGGACTGATGCTGCAGGGAATGCTCGCGCGATACCTACGGGAGCGACAATACGGGACCCGAGCAAAAAGAAAGGAGGAAGCCCTGACGGACTTCCTCCTTGTGCGTAGCCTCAGAATTCATCGCTCAGCTTTCCAGGCACTGTGTCGATGACCCGGTCCAGCATGGCCTTGGGCAGTGCGCCGTAATCGCCCTCATCGACCGCGATGTAACCTGCCTCACCATCGGTCAGGACATATTGGGTGAAGTAGCTGTGAAGGGACCGGGCATGAGCCTTGTCGAGTGCGGCAACGAAGGCTGCCTGATCTGCCTGGAATGAACCCTGCGCGATATTCAGTGAAGCGTACATGATCTTTCCTCCTGATGTTCGATGCGTCGCATCAGGAGCTGCGAGGATGTGGGTGACGAGCCGGGTCAGGGACCGCGCGTAGCGCGGCCGCGAAGCGGCGATGGGGGAAACGATTTTTGCCGGGCTTGCCCGGTAAAAATGGTGGGGCCCCGTCGTCCTTGACGCGGCCCCAAAGCCCGCATCACACTTGGTCTTTCTGCGAGAGAGACCTCTCCAACGTCAGCGTAAGCAGCACTGGCATCGCGGCAAAAACCGTTTTCCTACATGGCCCCATGCTGGCACTGTCGCGCGTGGAGGGGACCAACGGCCAGCGAAAGGACAATCTGATGGCCAGGTCCAAACCGAGCGCGCGTAATGCGCTCAAGAAGCTGCGCGAGCAGCGCGAAGAACTCGATGCACAGGAGGCCAAGCTCCGTGATGAAGCAGCCGGCGAACTGGGCAAGGTTCTTCTTGAATGCGGAGCCGAGACTATCGAACCCGCGCAACTGAAGCAGCTCATCCGCGCATCGCTTACCATCGGGATCGACGATGCTCTCAAGCGGCTTTCCCCCGCCTGACACTTCAACCGCGGCGGGGTGTGGGCTCGATGCCCCGCCCCGCCGTTCACGCCAGCGAGCAAAAAAAAGGCCCCGATGGCGCGAACCATCGGAGCCTTGTGGTTTGCGGAAGGCGCTCAGTCCTCATCGATGTCGGGCGCACCCTCATTGTTCGACGCCCGCCCCTTGGTGAGGAAATCCACCTTGTCAGCGATGATCTCGCAGCCGTAGCGCTTGGTGCCGTCCTGGTCTTCCCACTGCGTGTAGTGGATGCGACCCTCTACCGTCACGAGTTGACCCTTGGTGCAGTATTTGGCGACGTTCTGGCCGAGACCGTTGAAGCAGGTCACGCGGTGGAATTCGCTGTCCTTGGCGGTGTAGCCGTTTTCGTCCTTGTAGGTCTTGCCGTCCTTGCGGGCGGGACGGTCGGTGACGACCGAGATCGAGGTGATGCTGGTGCCGCCCTGGGTGGTGCGGGTTTCGGGATCGCGAGCGATGCGGCCAACGAGGATAACGAGATTGGTCATGGTCTTTCTCCTGATCGAGCATTCCGGGTCCATCCCGGCTGCAAACCCGACTAGGAAGCGGCCACGGCGAAGCGCACCGAAGGGAAACCTCGATCTGGTTCGGGTGGTGCGGGCAGCCGGGCGCAGCCCGGCAACTCGGCCGGACCTGATCGGGGTTGCGCGTCTCGACGGGGGTGCTTCAGGAAAGGTTTGCTTACAGGCCGGATTGGTCCCGAGTGCCTTGCACAGGTTAAGCCATGACTTTTCGTACTATCGGGCTGCGACGTGCCCCCTGACCTCGCCTACCTCGAAGGCGACATCATATCTCGACAACGAAAGCTCCTCCCGAAGCCGACGAATGACCACCTGAAAACGCACCGTCGGCACCAGTCTCCACAGTACCAAGCGGCATAGGCTCGTCCAGACGATGACCCCGCAACATCCAGTCTTGGGGCGTGATGAGGCGCCCCCAATCCGCAAAGGAAGGAATCGTACCCAAGTCCTCGCGGATGTGCTGCTCGCCTACAAGGCGAACGGGCACGACACGGCTGTCGGCGTTGACGATAGTAGGCCCGAACAGCGTTTCGAGCATGAATATGCCTTCGGCATGGTGCCGAAGGGCCCGGTGCCGCGGATCAGCAAAGATCGCCTTCGACTGGTCAAACCATTGGTGGAGCGGCAGGTAATCTTCCACCACCCCTCCCCATTTCCGGACCGACGATAGGGCGTGATAATAGCAATGAGCCATCGCACCTCTCCTAGAGATCAGTCGAATGGTCGTCGGTCGCCGTGTAACGCAGCTGGCAGTCCAGAGCGAAACTCGGCGTAGCCACGTCGATGACCAGTTCGCCGCAGGCGCCATCATTGATTTCCCATCCGGGATGATGGCGTTCGAGAGCAAGGTAAGTCAGTTGCTCGAGGGCGGAACTGAGGCTCTGGTCGTCGCCTTCTCCAGCACAATCGATCGTCACTTCGGGACACGGAACACTCGCCCCGACGGCGTCAGAGAATACGAATTCTTCAACCGCACCGCTGTCGCCGCACCCATCGAAGCGGATTTCTACGCGGGCAATTTCGGCATTCCGCAGAGGGGCAATGATAGCTGCCTTGAGCCGTTGGATTTCACTTTGTGCCTGCGCAGCGCGTTCGGCCTGGCGGACAGCAAAGTCCGCCATGATTGCCTGAAAATCAGTCATGAAGTTTCTCCTGAGATGTGCTGGCAAGCACCGATCGTCTTGCCCACGAAAACAGGCGAATTCTTTCCTCTGAAGGGCTGCGCCAGCGCCGATGGCGCTGGCGCGATGCCAAACGCATCAGTCGGCATCTTGAGCCGCGCGCTTAGGAGAAGTTCCAAGCGGACCGCGGCGATCGACGACGGTAATCCGTCGGGATTTCGCTTCGATGACGAGGCGCTCCAGGACCCCGTTTCCGGGAAAGGCCACGACATAACGGGGGTCGAGCGAGAGCATACGCTCGTTGCGCTTGAAGCCTGCGCGTGCCCCGAGGCGCATGTCGAGGGAGAAGCTGAATTGCGGGATGTTGCGTCGTTCGGCCCACGAGGATGCCAGACGGTCAACGCCCTTGGTGTCGCCACCATGGACAAGCACCATGTCAGGAACCCGGTCGTGAACCTTGTCCAGAGTAGCCCAGACGTTGTTGGCGAAAGTAAGAGCGTCCTGCTCGTTTGGATGGCGTGTGCGGCCACCGGCAAAGATCACCGGCGTACCTTCTGGCATGGCGGCGCGGCGTTTCGCTTCGGACCGGGCTCGGACGAACTCGCGGCCCTCGACAAGCGCGGAAGTCAGCATGGCGCTGTGATTGAAGCGCGAACTCGACACGGGCTTCCACGAGGAGCCGAATTCGTTGAGATAGAGGGCAGCGGCCACTTCGCGCATCTCTTCGAGCGCGACCATGGCCCCTTCGGCACACTGTGCACGCTCAACCTGGGTCTCGAGTTCATGGGCGTGAATTTCGGATCCATCGGCAGTGGCCAAGAGCGCTCGGACCTCGTCGGTTGCGCGGTCGACTGCGGTCGATTTGCGCGTTGCGGAACGGTGGAAGATGTTGACGAACGCCCAGCCGAGGTCCTCGGCATCGGCTTCCAGCGCAGTCCCAGAAAACATCGCAAAAAGATCGGACCAGACAGCTTCGAGAGTCTGGACGACCGCTTCGTGGACCGGAAAGTCATTGGTGGAAACCGGGGCAGGACCAATCGAAAAACCGGAAAGATCGAGGCCGGCAAGTTGGTCAGAAAATGATGAGTGCATGGGTATTGTCCTCCTGACTGGCGTTAGGCTGACGCACCCGCTCATGGCTGCGCCAGCGAGAGTCCGTCAGGGCCAGCTTGAGGCAGTCTCCGCACCCGACAGGGGAAACCCGCTTGGGCAGGCTGGCGCGGGCAGGCCAACGGCCCACAGGGCCGGGCCAACTCGGGCCTGCGCAAGCGGGTTGCGGAAGACTGGCGGCTGGCCCAGGGCCTCTCTCGCATGGCTTCAGACCATGAGTGCACATGCAGGTTTCGTCAGGCAGGACAGGTACATGTGTACGCTCACGGGTGAGCGGCGCATTCAGGCCACCCGTTTTGCGTAGACGCCCTCACCGTTCGACATGTGACCGAGGCAGACGAAGTCGCCGAACAACGCTTCAAAGCGCGAGGCGATCTGGGACAGCCAGCGCTGTGCTCTGGGCGATCTGGCCGTGCGCCAATCGGCATCCCAATAGGCGCCATCGTCACGCTCGACGATCCACACCGCAACCAGGCCGGCGTAAACCGACACGCCGAAATCTGCATAGGCATTGCGCATGAGGATGCGGTCTTCGCGGCCTCGCCAACCGTCGTGCGCGATCAGAGAAGGGAATGCCTGCCATGCGCGCTCACGCAGATCCTCGCGGAGCCACTCATATTCGAGGTCCCAGTCGTCGTCGTTTTCGACTTCGAGCACCGTGAAGGCCACGATGGCCCCGCTGGGGTAACTGACCGATCGGCCCATGATACCCTCCTTCAAGCGGCCAACGCAGCGTCGGCAGACGCTTCGTCGGTATCATCGGCAGAGATCCGTCCTCCGAGTCTGAGCAGAAGCCTTGATGCTTCCTCCGCCTTTGCGGCAGCGGTGAGAATGGCACGGTCATCCTGCTTCAGGAGCTGGAGCCAGTGCTCAATATAGCTCGCATGGCTATCGAGGTGGGTGACTGGCAGACCGAGTTCAGCGCCAAGCATGGCGCTCGAAAGTTCGGCAATGAGTTCCTCGGCAGCGTAAGCTGCAGAACCAAATCGATTCTTGAGATTACGGTCGAGACGGCTGGCATGGCCGGTCCAATGCGATAGTTCGTGCGCGAGCGTGGCGTAATAGTGGTCGAAGCCCGAGAAGAGATGCGCGGGCGCCATTGTCACCCGATCAGCCACTGGCTCATAGTAGGCTTCGTCGCCCTGATGTCGCAGAACGGCCGGAATACTGGAAAAGAATGAGTCGAGTTCAGCCTGACGGCCCTCGGGCTCCACCACCTCAAGCGTCGCGGCGGGATGGAAGTGTTCCGGAAGACCTTGGACCTGATCAGCATTGAAAACCGGATAGGCCTTCAACACGCGACGACTTTCGTCGGTTTTTTCGCCGGTGTCGGGGGCTTCGACTTCCTTGGTGTAGCTCTTGTAGAAGATGGCGATGGTGGATTTTTCGCCCTTGCGCACCTGTGCACCCAGTTCTTTGGCCTGATTGTAGGTCATCCAGAACGGCGAGCCGTAACCGCACATATCGGCAACCATCCAGAGCCAGAATACATTCATGCCGCGATAAGGGACGCCGCACGCTCGCAATGGGCGCGAGACTGGCACACCGCGCCATGGCTTGATCCACGGCTTCGTGCCGGACTCGAGGCGGGCGATGATTTCCTGGGTGATACGGGTAGCAGGCGACACTCTGCCGCTTTGTCCCTTGCGATAGGCCATGTTGGATCTCCTGAAATGGCCTGACGACAGTTCCGTCGGTCAGTGCCGGAGATCCCGGAGCCCCCTCCGCTCTTTTTCCATGAAAGAAGCGGCCCCCCGGCATGTGCCGGAGGACCGCTTCACGGTGGCGAGCAGCCGTTCCTGTCAGGAGGAGGTCAGGCGGCCAGCTCGCTCGGGAGCTGATTGTCGTCGTTGGCGACGAAATCCGCGTCGGGACTTTGCGCTTCGTTATCGGCAGGAATTTCCGGCTGGTCGGCAAAACGCATGACTTCGGGTACCCAGGCGAGGGCTCTTTCCCGAACTTCGACCTCGGTGATGTAGGTCCCCGCGAAGACGCGCTCGGCGCTCATCGCGAGATCGCCCTTTTTCACCGATGCGAAGCGCGAGGACAGTTCCAAACCGCCAACATCGGTGAGCGCATCGAGGATGACCTGCTTCGAGACGCGGTCGAAGTAGTTCGCCGCGGTCGGACGCCACCACTGCGCCATGTCGATGCCGATCGTGCTGCCCAGATGATCCTGGAACGTGATCTGACGTTCGCCTGCCATGTTGAGGCTCGCCTCGAGCGTGCGAGCGACGACAAAGCCGAGCCATGCTGCGCGACTTTCATCAGCGAGTGCCCGAAACATCTTGAAGCGCGACGAAGCGTCTTCGCCAGATCGCCAACTCTCATCGAGACCCGAGCGCAGGTCCGCAAGGGATGCGCTTGCCGGCGCATCCTTCGCTTCGAACCCGACAATCGGACCCGCGGGGACGCCGCCACGCAAGGTCGTGGCCGCGCGTGACCGCCAGTCGTGGGTGTCGGCATCCGCGAGGGTGAAGACCATGATGTCGAGCGAAAGGCCGGGATCCGATGCCACGTGGAGCGCGAGCACGTCACGACGTTGCATCGCAAGTTCGTCGACCAGACGCTTGGAAAGCGCTGCACGGCGTCTGCCGTCACTGCCGACACTCGCAACGACTTCGACGACATCTTCGTCACCAACGACTTCGATGTCGCGCTCGCCGTAGAATACTGGCTGGAGAACCGGTGTGCCGTCGCGCGAGAGAACGAGGATCATTCCGGCATCGGCCTTCAGTTCGGGTGCCAGCTCCGGGGGCTTTGCCCGAATGTCCTGGCATTCGCGCTCGATCGCTTCGATCGTCGCCTCGGCCGCAGCAATTGCTTCTTCGGCGCTGTCTTCGTCCTCAAGAATGGCAGCATGCTCATCGTACGAGGCATCGAGTTCATCAAGGCGGGCCAGTTCGGCGTCAGTCAACGGAGCCGGCTCGGCTGGAAGGCGAATGAGGCCTTCGACGAGATCGTGACTGGCGTAGGCGTCAAGCGTAGGCTTGACCCAGGCAAGGCCCTGCTCTGCTGCGAGCAACTTGGCGCGTTTCTCCATCTCCTCCGAGGCGAGGGTTTCGAGAAGTGCGACATCGACCCAGGACTCACTGTCATCGTCGTCGAACAGTTCGCGCTCGATCCGGCCACCTGCAGCGATGTAGGTCTCGCGCCCGACAAGACGGGCCCGAGCGTCGCTGCCGCGGACCGTGCCGGAGAGCACCATGCGCCGGATGCTGTCGGCGCTGGGCGCATAATATCCCGAGGACGCTTGTTCGTAGACGCGAGCCTGAATTTCCTGGTCGGAGGTCGCGCCGAAAGCTTTGGCGAGATCGAGAGTGATTTCGCCGGATGCCAGAGCATCGAAGACGACAGGCGCGAGGGTCGCGAGACGCAGACGGCCTTCGACAAAGCGGACCGTCAGCCCGAAGCGGCGCGCGACATCCTCAATCGATGCACCTGCCTCGATCAGGGCAGCGAACGCCTGCGCTTCGTCGGCCGGGTTCATCGCAAGGCGATGGAAGTTTTCGGCCAGACTCGTTTCGACTGCGGTTTCCGCATCGTCCTCAAGCACGAGGCAGGTAACCTCGTAGCCCTTCGGCAGGACTTTCTCTTCGGTAAGCGCCAGCAAGGCGCACCGGCGGCGCTCTCCGGCCTCGACCTCGAATTTTCCGCGAGAGGCAGGCCGAACGATGAGGTTCTGCAACAAGCCATGGGCTGCAATGCTCGCTTTCAGTTCGGCATCTGCAGCTGGGTCACCGTGGCGGCGCACGTTACGTGGGGACTGGACTAACTTGGTCAGCAGAATCGACTTGATCATGGGACTTACTCCTGATTGCGAGCTCAAGCATCGACCTTCGACGCTCGTTCGGCTCAATCAGAAGCAAGCCCCCTTCCCTCTCAATGACTGCCGGCCGGCTGGTTACTGATTGTTCGATTTCAGCATCTGCGCATGCATAACTCGGCATCTGGGCTTACAAAAGTAGCTCGCCGATACCTTCTACCTTTCAGCAACACATCGAAAATTCCCGATCGATATTGACCGCTCCAGAACGCATCGGTAATTGCCGATGAGTGAAATCCGCTGCAGCACTCGCTTCTCTCTCCGCCCTCGCACATCCCACACGCCTCGACGCGTTTCGCCGTCTCGTCCGCAGCGAGCCCGGTGGGCTTTCCACCGGGCAACTGGTCGACGCGTCGGGCCTCAGCCAGAGCACCTTTTCCAGTCACCTCGCCATACTCGTCGGAGCTGGTCTCGTCGTAACCGAGAAGCGGGGACGGCAGATGATCCAGCGCGCGAGCATCGGCGCATTGCGCGAGCTGATGCTGTTTCTCGCTAAGGACTGCTGTGGGGGTCGCGCGGAGCTTTGCGAACCCCTCATCGCCGAACTTTCCCATTGCTGCTGATGGAGCCGACAGTGCCTGACCAACCTTACAATGTCCTGTTCCTGTGCACGGGCAACTCGGCCCGCTCGATTCTG
Source organism: Erythrobacter sp. SG61-1L (assembly GCF_001305965.1). Classification (NCBI taxonomy): domain Bacteria; kingdom Pseudomonadati; phylum Pseudomonadota; class Alphaproteobacteria; order Sphingomonadales; family Erythrobacteraceae; genus Erythrobacter; species Erythrobacter sp. SG61-1L. The sequence goes on along the minus strand of NZ_JXQC01000003.1, from coordinate 676,453 downwards.
GGCGAAGCGCTGATGAACAAGATGGGCGGAGACTGCTTCCGTGCTTACAGCGCGGGCAGCCAGCCCAAGGGCGACGTGCATCCGATGTCGCTCGAGGTGCTGGATAGCTTCGGTTATCCGACCGAGGGCCTGCACTCGAAGAACTGGAGCGAGTTCACCAAGCCCGGCGCACCCGAGTTCGATTTCATCTTCACCGTCTGCGACAACGCCGCGGGCGAGAGCTGTCCGGTATGGCCAGGCAAGCCGCTCACCGCGCATTGGGGCGTCGAGGATCCCGCCGCAGTCGAGGGCGATGGCCAGCGGCAGGCTTTCGTCGATGCGCTCAGCTATCTCAAACGCCGGATCGAGCTGTTCTTGATGCTTCCGCTTAAGAGCATCGACGATATGTCTGTGCGCAGCAAGCTGGCCGCCATCGGCCGCGAAGAGGGCGCGACCGCCAAGGCGAGGGAAGCCTGAATGACCACCGACATCGTCATCTACCACAATCCCGAATGCGGGACCTCGCGCAACACGCTGGCGATGATCCGCAACGCCGGGATCGAGCCGCATGTTATCGAGTATCTGAAGACGCCACCTTCGCGCGCCATGCTCGAAAGCCTGATCGAGCGTGCCGGGCTCAGTCCCAGGGAGCTGCTGCGCGCAAAGGGCACGCCTTATGCCGAATTGGGGCTCGGCGATGAGAGTCTGAGCGATACGGCGCTGGTGGATGCGATGATGGAACACCCGATCCTCATCAACCGGCCGCTCGTCGTCTCGCCGCTCGGTGTCCGCCTGTGCCGCCCGTCCGAGGTAGTGCTCGACATTCTGCCGAGCCCCCAGCAGGGCGCCTTCACCAAGGAGGATGGCGAGCAGGTTGTGGACGCGGCGGGCGAGCGTATCGTCTGATGCTGCTGGCGATCGCGATCTTCGTGGTCACCATCACGATGGTGATCTGGCAGCCGCGCGGGCTCGGCATCGGGTGGAGCGCGATCGGCGGAGCACTGCTGGCCCTTGCCACCGGCGTTATCTCGTTCGCCGACATCCCAATGGTCTGGGATATCATCTGGAACGCTACCGGTGCCTTCGTGGCAATCATTCTGATCAGTTTGATCCTCGACCGCGCGGGATTCTTCGAATGGGCTGCGCTCCATGTGGCGCGGTGGGGGCGCGGCAATGGTCGCTGGCTGTTTGTGCTCGTGGTATTGCTGGGTGCAAGCGTTGCCGCGATCTTCGCCAATGATGGCGCCGCTCTGATCCTGACCCCGATCGTGATCGCGATGCTCCGGGCGCTGGGATACAACGCCAAGGCGACGCTGGCTTTCGTCATGGCGGCTGGGTTCATCGCCGATACTGCCAGCCTGCCGCTGGTGGTCTCCAACCTCGTCAACATCGTCTCGGCGGACTTCTTCGACATCGGTTTCGGTGAATATGCGCTGGTCATGGTGCCGGTCGATTTGGCCGCAATTGCCGCCACATTGGCAGCTCTGCTTCTGTTCTTTCGCAAGGACATTCCCGCCAGCTACAACGTCGCACAGCTCCGCGCTCCGGCAGAAGCGATCCTTGACCGCGCGACCTTCCGCGCCGCCTGGGTGGTGCTGGCCCTGCTGCTAGTTGGCTTCTTCGTTCTCGATCCGCTCGGCGTGCCGATCAGCGCGGTCGCTGCGGTCGGCGCGCTGGCGCTCATCGCCATCGCTGCGCGCGGCCACGTCATTCCCACAGGCCAGGTGATCCGCGAAGCACCATGGCAGGTCGTGATTTTCTCACTCGGCATGTATCTCGTCGTCTACGGCATGAGCAACGCCGGCCTTGCCACCATGCTAGCCGGGTTGCTGGAACGTTCCGCCGAGGGGGGCGTATGGGGCGCGGCCTTCGGGACGGGCATTCTTTCAGCCGTGCTATCCTCGGGCATGAACAACATGCCGACCGTCCTCGTGGGCGCTTTGTCTATCGATGCGACCAGTGCCACTGGCCCGGTTCGCGATGCCATGATCTACGCCAACGTCATTGGCTGCGACCTTGGGCCCAAGGTCACCCCGATCGGCTCGCTCGCGACCCTGCTGTGGCTGCACGTTCTGGGGCAGAAGGGCGTGAAGATCGGCTGGGGTTATTATTTCCGCGTCGGCATCACGCTGACGACGCCGATCCTGCTGGTGACACTGGCAGCGCTCGCCCTGCGATTGAGTTTTGCATGAAGCTGTTCCTCGTCTATCCGCTCGCGGCGCTGTTCGAAATCGCCGGTTGCTTTGCATTCTGGGCATGGTGGCGGCTGGAAAAGAGCCCCTTGTGGTTGCTGCCCGGGATGGTGTCGCTGGCCCTGTTCGCCTGGCTGCTGACGCTCGTCCCAACCGACGCTGCCGGTCGCGCCTTCGCGGCCTATGGCGGGGTCTATGTTGCCGCATCGCTGCTGTGGTTGTGGATCGTCGAGGGCACCACGCCTGACCGCTGGGACTTCGTCGGCGGCGCGGTCGTGCTTGCCGGCGCTGCCATCATCCTGTTCGGCCCACGCGGCTGATTATCCAAGTCTGGAGATCCTTTTTGTCCCGCGTTCGTCTGTTGCCCGATCCCGACAGCTTCCCCGCGCTCGATCCGGCCTTCGTCCATGCCCGCCCTGCCGAGGGCCTTGGTGCCGACCCGTCACCGCCGCGTATCCTGTTGCTCTACGGCTCCCTGCGGGAGCGCTCGTATTCGCGCCTCGCGGTCGAGGAAGCCGCGCGACTGCTCCAGCTGTTCGGCGCTGAGACGCGCATCTTCGATCCCTCCGACCTTCCGCTGCCGGATCAGGTCGGCGGTGACGACCATCCTGCCGTTCACGAACTGCGCGAGCACGCCTTCTGGTCCGAGGGCATGGTGTGGTGCAGCCCGGAGCGGCACGGCCAGATCACCGGCATCATGAAGACCCAGATTGATCACCTGCCGCTCAGCATCGGAGGCATGCGTCCCACGCAGGGGCGGACGCTGGCGGTCATGCAGGTGTCGGCGGGCTCACAGTCCTTCAACACCGTCAACATGTTGCGGCTGCTTGGCCGCTGGATGCGGATGTTCACCATCCCCAACCAATCCAGCGTGCCCAAGGCCTACGAGGAATTCGACGAGGCGGGGCGCATGAAATCTTCCGCGCTCTACGACCGCATTGTCGACGTCATGGAAGAACTCGTCCGCTTCACGGTGCTGCTGCGCCCGCATGCCGAACAGTTGGTCGACCGGTATTCGGAGCGCAAGGAACGGAATATTCCGGTCCCCACGCCTGCCGACGCAGCCGGTATTATCGCAACTGGGCGGCCGGGTGCGAGGCGAGAATGAAGGGGAGGGTACTGGATCGGGTAAAGGCATTCATAGAACGCCTCCGGCTGGAGCACGATCTGGATTTTCGGTCCAAGTTCTCCTCGAGGCAATGGACAGGATCAACATGCGAGCGCTGCCGCAACCCAATTCAAATCGCTCCCGCCAGGCTTTCAACCACAGGACAGCAACCATCTGGACTGCTGTCGCACCGCGATACGAGGGTTGCCAGGGCTGATTCCATTTTCCGAAGGTCAACCAGCTTGGCACGGACATTCGACAGGTGCTGCGCCGCGATAGCCTGTACTTGGTTGCAATTCTCGTCAGGCTGTGGGGCGAGGTCGAGCAGGGCCTGAACCTCTTGCAGCGAAAAGCCGAGTTCGCGGGCACGCTGGACAAAGCGAAGGCGCTCGAGGTCAGAGGGGCCGTAGTCGCGATACGAACCCTTTCGTGGCGGTGGTTCGATGACTCCGATCCGTTCGTAGTAGCGGATCGTCTCTATGTTGCATCCACTTCGCCGCGAGACTTCGCCAATCTGCACCCGTAAACCCCTTGAGTCTGTAGTTGCTACAGACTGTAGATACGGTCGCGACTCGAGTTTTGCAAAAGGACATCCAATGCGCAGCCCTGGCACATGGTGGAACGGTTTGGCGACGGGTGGCGGCATCGCTGCGGCTTTTGGGGCAGCTGCCTGCTGTGCTCTTCCTCTCGCTCTCGCCTCGGCCGGAGTGGGTTCGGCCTGGCTGGGCAGCATCGCCCCGATCGTCGGCCCTTATCGCACGCCCCTGCTTGTTCTGGCTTCGGTTCTGCTGTTCGCCGCGGCCATACGTCTCCTCTGGCAATTCCGGCAAGCGCGAGCTTGCCCGACCGATGCGGCATGCGGTTCGTCGACCTATCGGGCTCTTACCGCCGCCGGCATTGTCATTGGTGTCGTTCTTTTGGTCGGAGCATTCCTCTATGGCTGATCCGATCCTAATCTCCCGCCTGCGTTGTCCCGAATGTGGGCACGAGAAGGACGAGGAGATGCCGACGAACGCCTGCATGTTCTTCTACAACTGTTCGGGTTGCGGCGTGCGCCTCAAGCCGGTGCATGGCGATTGCTGCGTATTCTGCTCCTATGGCACGGTTCCCTGTCCACCGATCCAGGAAGGCGATTGCTGCGATGGCTGAAGCGTTCGATTTTATCGCGATCGGATCGGGAACGGCAGCTCAGGTCGCTGTCCATCGTATGGCCGATGCAGGCAAACGCTGTGCAGTGATCGATTACCGCCCCTACGGCGGGACCTGCGCGCTGCGCGGCTGTGACCCCAAGAAAATGATGGTGAGCGGCGAGGAAGCGCTCGCGGCGTTTCGCCGGATGAACGGAAAAGGCATTCGAGGGTCGGCTTCGATCAACTGGGGTGGGCTTCAGGCCTTCAAGCGCAGCTTCACCGACCCGGTGCCCGGAAAGCAGGAAGCGCGTTATGATCGCAAAGGTATTGCGACCTTCCACGGCGCAGCACGGTTTACCGGTCCTGATCGGCTCGCGGTCGAGGATCAGGAACTGCAGTTCAGCCACGCCCTGATCGCAACTGGAGCGATCCCCCGCCCGCTGGGAATTACAGGTGAACAATTGCTCACCCACAGCGATGCTTTTCTCAACCTCGACACACTTCCTGAGCGCATCGTATTCGTAGGCGGCGGATATATCGCTGCGGAATTCGCGCATCTGGCCGCACGCGCAGGCTCAAAGGTCACGATCGTTCAGCGCGGGCGCGTCCTCAAAGCTTTTGATCCCGACATCGTCGATTGGCTGATGCCAAGTTTCGGACAACTCGGGATCGAGATCGTTGACGCTGAGGTCACTGGCCTGAGAGCCGCGGGCGAGACCCTGGAGGTCGAAGCCGGCAATCGGGTAATCGAGACGGATTTGGCTGTGCATGCCGCGGGTAGAGGTCCGGCACTCGGCAAGCTCGATCTGGAAGCGGGAAATGTGGCGAGCGACGATGAACGCTTGCTTCTCACTGCGCAGCTACGCAGCCAGAGCAACGGTAAGGTGTTCGCCGCTGGCGACGCGGCGGCGAAGGGACCGCCTTTGACGCCGGTATCCAGCCACGATGCGAAAGTCGTGGTGGAGAACATCCTCGATAACGGCGATCGGACGCCGAACTACGACGGAGTGCCCAGTGCCCTGTTCACCGAGCCGCCGGCAGCCAGGGTCGGCATGTTGGAAAGCGAAGCGCGCGAAGCCGGCCTGGAGTTCAACGTCAACGCCGGATCCCACCCCGAATGGTTTTCGGCGCGACGCCTGAACGCACAGATTTATGGGCACAAACTTCTAATCCAGGTTGGGACGGGACGCATACTCGGCGCCCACCTTGTCGGTCCCGATGCAGACGAACTGATCAACGTCTTTGGTCTTGCCATCCGGCATGGCCTCACTGCAGACGACATCAAGTCAACGATGTTTGCCTATCCGACGGCAGCGTCCGATGCGGGATATATGGTGGGATAGCAGTCCGAGCCTGCTAAGGGCGGCGCCAACCATCATGTTCATAGTTCATGGATGAGTTCCGACACGGAGGACGTCCGGTAATCGACGACAGGAATTACAAAGCGATCTCATCTTGCGCTCGCTGCGGGCTAGGATCGTACCGCCGTCATTGCGAGTGGTCAGCATTCAGAGTTCCTACCAGACAAATTGGCAGCTATCGGGAGAGTCGCGACCCGAGCTGGATGTCTGATTCAGACTTCATATTAGCTGAGGTCGCCGCGGCAGAATTCGGACTAGGAATCTATCGCTCAGACAGCACCACCCGAAACACCGCCCCTGTACCAGCGTCTCGAACCAGATCGACACCCATTCCGTCCCAGTGATAGTCGAGGTGACGTCCCTGAGTGGGGTCGGATGCACAATCCGGGTAGAACAAGCCGACACATTCACCACCCGGATGCCGGATGCTCGGATAGACAAGACCTTCGGCCCCGCCCCCTTTGAGTTCAACAGCGAGGGCTTGCGATGCAGCATAGTTGTCGGGATCTAGCGCGGGATCGCCTGCGGCAAGGCTCCTGAGATCGTGAAGATCAGCGCTTACCGAAAGGATGATCTCACGGAACTGTGATGTCCAGCCTGGCGCTTCTACAGTGCGAGCCATGAAGCGGGCATGGTGATGGATTGTCTCGAACAGCGCAGTTTCGAATGCATCCCCCGCGTATAGGACGCCGTAGGTCCCATCGGTGAAGCGACTTGGTCGGTCGGTGCTGACATGCGTGAACGGGGCCATCAGATAGGATGCGCCGCTGCCCCCTACCCGGCGGTCAGCAGGTACAAGATCGAGATTGCCGATCGTCGCCATGATGCGGGGATTGGTCTTTTGCTCGGCATAGATCAGCAGCGGCCAATCTGCGGGGTCTGCGATATCTTCGAACAGGTCGATAGGTGGAAAGGCACTGCGGATAATCCGCACAGCACCTTTCCACACGACCTGGGCGACCGGAATTGCCTTGGGATCAATCACCAGGCACCACGTTCGGCATCAAGATAGCGACGCACCCGCATGATATCGGTCAGCTCGCCGCCAAGCATGACGTCGAGTGCACTCGCTCCGGCAAAGGCGGCGTTACCTGCCTTGATCCAGGCGTAGCCACGTTGGGCTTCGGAAAAGATGATCCTCAGCGCCTTGTGGATACCCATCAGGTTGGAGAGCCGCGCCGCACCATCGCGCGAGACACGGCCCGCACCCTCAGCCTTCCACCGCCGGTAGGAGCGAACCGGCATGTCGAGCAAAGTCGCTGCCTGTTCGTCCGTTACTTCCCATTTCCCAAACAGGTTCAGCACGGCGCGGAACATCGCCGCTGCTTCCTCTTGGGTTACAGGATCGGGCCGGAAGGCATGGGGGACGGTATCAACGGGTTGCAGTGCCAACATGAGCATTCTCCATATGGCATCATATATCACTTTAGATGCCAATTGGCAATATAGGACTGCCTCATCCGACAAGTCCCGCCAAGACCGCCACCGCGCTCGTCGTCGGGACGAAAAGTCGCGTCTGATAGCGTATGATCTCTGTGAAGCACCCATGTGCCTTGTACCAGTCGAGGCGCGACGCCGACCAACCAGCCAGTTCGAGCCGCTGCGCGCCATTCACGAGGCTGCGCTTGAGCGTAAGCGCTTCGCGGCTTTTGATTTGCATCGATCGCCCTGTCCCGAGCACCGCATCGACGGTTTGCTCTGCCGAAACGGAATGTTCGTCTTCGAGCCCAAGCGCCTGGCACAGTTCGGGCACGCAATGAAGCGGAACCTCCCGACCTAACAGCGAGCGTCCGTCTCGCGCCGAGATCCGGCTGACCCGAACATAGTCGGAAGGTAGTTTGTCCCACACCGGAAGCAGCAGGCCGGTTGCAAGATGCAGTCGCTCGCGCTTGTGATTTGATGCGGCGTCATCGACCTCCGCCTGCCACAGGCGCTGAAATTCGGTTGGATCCACCGTGTCCCAGTTGCTCTCCGCGAGTTGATCGGCGGTGATGTGCCCATGCTTCAAGGGACGGACAAGCTCGAAGCGGGCCACCCGCATACCTTCGTCTGTGAGCAGGCTGCGCGCTGGGACAAGCAGCCCGATCCGGCCTGAGCGCGTATTACGGAGAAGCTGCTGACGCGCACCTGAAAAGCCGTAGAGCTCCTCGAGGCGTTTGAGACGCAAAGGCTTGAGCGCGCGGGCGATCTCGAGCTCCAGGAGATGCGTAGTCGCGCCCGACAGCGCATCGGTGCGCAGTAGCGTGTCGGTCAGCACATCGTAATGCTCCACCGCAATGGTCTCGACCCCAATGTCGAGCGTGCCGGCCTGGCGTGCTGCATCGATCCGCGCTTCGACGAGGCCGAGAAACTCGTCAAATATGCCGTTTTGCAAAGCAATCGGCAACGCGAGGATGCGATTGAGCCAGCGCTGGATTGTTGGCAGGTCATCGACCATCCCGCCGTCGGGCCCTTCGACCCTGAGCCCGCTCAATTCCTCAAACCGAGAAAGCGTAACGGCTTCCAGCTTGCCTGCGAACAACAGGCCGAACCAGCGATGAAGCGCCTCCTTGGCGTAGGTGCTCTCGAGATTGTCGGCAGGATCGAAGAGGTTCTGCCCACCTGTCTGGCGCTGCCCTCGGGTCAGTGCCCCGAGACTGTCAAGCCGACGTGCAATGGTCGATATAAACCGACGTTCGCCACGCACGTCGGTGGTCACCGGGCGGAACAGCGGGGCCGACGCCTGATTGGTGCGGTTGGTACGGCCAAGGCCCTGAATTGCGGCATCGGCCCGCCAGCCCGGCTCAAGCAGGAAGTGGACCCGGCGCATCTGGTTCTTTTCCGCAAGGTCGGCATGATAACTGCGGCCGGTGCCACCGGCATCGGAGAAAACCAGAATCCGCTTTGTCCCGTCCATAAAATCTCGCGTTTCGGCGACATTGGCGCGCGGAGAGCGCGACTGGAGCACCTGGCGTCCATCGCGCCCGACGATCAGGCGGCGGGTACGGCCGGTGACTTCGGCGACCTGATCGACACCGAACCGTTCGATGATCGCATCGAGCGCCGTCGCGATCGGCGGCAAGGCACAGAGCTGCTCGATCATGCGGTCGCGCGCGGCAAGCGCCGAACGACAGAGAACAGGAGCACCATTCTCATCACTCATCGGTTCGGACCGGGCATTGCCATTCTCGTCCGTGAACACCGCCATCAACCGAACCGGGAAGCTTTTGGTGAGGTAATCGACCACATATTCGCGAGGGGAGAGATCGATTTCGAGTGCTTCACGTTCCGCATCGGAGAGATCGGCGAGGCGGCGGTTGAGCATGGCTTCGGCGGTCGAGACGAGTTGCACTACAACAGCGTTGCCGTCGGCAAGTGCCGTATCAATCGCAGGCAGCAGGCTCGGCAGCTTCATCGATAGAAGGAGCTGCGCGAAGAAGCGCTGCTTGGTGCCTTCAAACACCGAAAGCGCAGCCGATTTGGCACCTGAATTCAGGGTATCGCCACTGTCAGTGTCGACGATCCGGGTTGCCTCGAGTGCTTCGCGCAGGTTGGCATGAATGATTGCCCAGGCGTCTGCATAGGCGTCATAAACCGCTACCTGGTCGGGGGTCAGGCAATGCTCGAGAATCTCGTACTCAACTCCGGCGAATGAAAGTGCCCTCGCCGCGTACAGTCCGAGTGCCTTCAGATCGCGCGCGACCAGTTCCATTGCAGCGATACCGCCATCGCGGATGTCTGCGACGAAGGCTTCACGATTGGCAAAAGCCGTCTCGGGACCCCACAGGCCAAGACGGGTGGCATAGGCGAGATTATTGACGTCGGATGCCCCGGTCGCCGATGCGTAGAGCACGCGAGCGCGCGGCAACAGATTCTGGATGCGAACACCGGCAATGCCCTGTTCCGATCCTTTGACCTTACCACGTGAGCCCTCCCCGCCTGCGGCGTTGGCCATCGCATGGGCTTCGTCGAAGACGATGAGCCCGTCGAAGTCCTCCCCTGCCCATTCGAGAATCTGATCGAGGCGGGTCGCGTCGCTTCGACCCGAACGGAGTGTCGGATAAGTCACGAAGAGTATGCCCTCGCGCATCCCGATCGGGACACCGAGCTTCCATTGGCCAAGGGGCTGGACGTCGATGGGAAGGCCGCCGAGCGCGCTCCAGTCGCGGCGGGCATCTTCGAGCAAAGCTTCGTTCTTGGAAATCCAGATGTGGCGCCGTTCGCCCCTCACCCACCGATCGAGGATGACGGAAGCGACCTGCCGTCCTTTCCCTGCACCAGTTCCGTCACCAAGAAAGTAGCCCATGCGGTAGGCGTGCCCCTCGGCGCTCGCCTTCAAGGCGCAGCCCTTGTCGTCGGGCTCAAACCGTCCCGGCAGATCGCGGGCATGCGCGCTTGCGGCATAGATCAGGGTCTCGGCCTGCGCAGCGGATAGGGCGCCCCCAGCAATGAGGCTCGACGGAAGCTGAGGCACCACTTCGGGCACGGGTGCGGTTATCGAACCCATCGCAACGGATTCGACTAGGGGGGTCGGATGCGGGACAGCATCTGCAATCGAGATCCGGCTCGGCCGGTAGGGCAAATAATGCCCAACCTGGCTTTCGATCGGCGCAGGTGCTTCGAGCGGAGTAAAATCAAGCGGCAGGATCGACGGCGCCGCATCGGTTGGATGGACCTTAAGTGGAACTGGTTTCGTCTTGTTCGCAACCAGCCGAAGCGGCAATGCTGGCTTGATGCCGATGCTGGGTCCCGCGGGCAGGCTTACCCGGTCAGGGAGCATATCGATCAGCAGATGAAGCTCGGCAAAGTTTGCCGGCTGGGCGATGATCGGGCTGGTACCATCCTCAGCCTTGTCGAGAATCAGGAGCCGGGTTGAGATTGAGGTGCCCTGCTTGATGAAACCGCGCTCGATCGTCGCGTTGAGGCGCAACGAGAGGGGACCAGCGATCCCGGCGAGGAATTTCGGAAGCTCGAACCATTCGGGCATCACTGCGACCAGGCGGCCACCGGGCAGGAGGCGCTTCCAGGCAGAACGTAAGTGCCGGTCGCCAGTGCGGCTATCGTGGCCCCTCTCGATACCGTGTGAATATGGCGGGTTCATCAGCACCACGCTCGGACCCACGTCGGGCGTGAGAAGTTCGTCGATCAGTTCCCCGTCAAACCCCGTGACTGTCGCCTCCGGAAACACAACGCCTAGGCATTCGCGGCGCAGCGGCGAAATCTCGTTGAGAGCAAGACGCGCAGTTGCCTTTGCTGCCCATACGCCCAGCATCCCGGTCCCGGCCGACGGCTCGAGAACCAGTTCAGCGGCAGAAATCGCGCATGCCTTTGCAGCCATCCAGGCCAGACGGGGCGGCGTCGCGAATTGTTGCCACTCGATCTGCTCATCGCTCCGGTTGGACTGGGTCGGGACCAGACGTTCGAGGTGCGTGAATGCCTCATCGGCGAAGCTGGAAGACATTGCAGGTGAGAATTCAGTTGCCTGCGCCAGGAACAACACCTGCGCCAATTCAAGTGCGGCATGGGCATCGCGTACGGACCAGCGTCCTTCGGCGTCGCTACCGTCGAAGTGATCGGCCATTGTTGCATTCACAGTGAGCCGTGAAATCGCTTGATCTGCAGCGAGCCGCGCGGCCAGCGCCCTCGCGGCTGCCAGCACTTGCGGCTCGGCGGGATCGGAGAATGCGAAAGCGGTATTTGCGTGTGACATGAGAGACCTCCTGAAGAGGCCCGGGGTTTGTCCGGGTGTCCGTTCGGATGGATCCGCCCGGGGGCCTCACAAGGCCCCAAGCCCGCTTTCCTCTCACCGACATTCAGACCGTAGCTCGGACTGAGCGCATGAGCACATCATTCCAGTCGTCGCCGGTTAGCTCCGGACGCCTGGTGACAATCAGCCGCCCTTCACAAGCGTAGGCCTCTCGCGCACGCTCTTCAGCAAGGTGCCCGCCCGCATCATTGTCGACAAAGAGATACAGCTGGTGCACCGATTCCGGGATTGTGGCCAAGCCGAAGCGTTCGTTTCCTAGCGTCGCCCAGCAGGGAACCTTGAACATTTGCATCGCTGAGAGGGCCGTTTCGTTTCCCTCTGCGAGGCCAAGGCGTCCCCCATTCGGGTACGCGAAACGCACCGCCCCAGAACCGGGGCTGCCTAACGCACGCCTGGGCTGATCGAAAGAAGCCAAGCTGGTTTTGTCGAGGTCAAGGAAGGAGCGGTGCAGCGCCAGAATTCCTGCATCATTGCGCACGGCCGCCACCATCGCGGGTAGAAACCGGACAGCACCCTTTGGCCCCAGCGGCATATGCGGGTGGAAACGCAGCTCCGGCGAAGAAATCGTGATGCCTCTGGACACGAGGTACTTCTCGGCGGGGCTGCCAGCGATGGTCGATGCCTCACGCCAGAGCCTCAGCGCATTGCGATTGGCGACTTCCTCGCGCGGTTCGGCCACGATCGGACCACTCGTGCCATCGAACAGGTCCGCAATTCGTATTCCGAGCCCGGCCATGGCTTCTATCACCGCCTCGTTCGTGCAGCCGGCAAAGCAATGAACAAGAATTGCGCGCTTTCCGAGTGTGATGCTTAGCGAAGGAGTGCGATCGTCGTGGGCCGGGCAGCAGCACATTCCGCGCGAACGCGACCAGGCACCGCCCAGCTGCTCGACTATCTTGCGCGCGCGGTTTTCCAGTTGCAGACCTTGGAATTGGGATGATCGGTGTTGGTGCATGGGGCATCTCCATCGTAACGTGCCTCCACCCGCGCAGCCTCCGCTCTGCGTCGCTGACGTTTCATTTTCCTACATCACATGTTCTATATATGTTCTTTCCCGATTCGACCACCAAAGGATTCGGGAATGAGACTGAAATGGGCAGTAGTTGCAGGGGCAACGACAGGACTTGGGTCCGTCCTCCCCGCTCACGCGCAGGAGATGGAGCCCCCTCAGATGACCGTTGCCTCGGAGTTGACGACCGACGGCTTCCGCGTTGCAGAAGGGGCTGATGGCTTCCTTCTCGTCGAACATGGCATTTGGAGAAAGCCTCCAACGATCTGGTCCGAGCCGCCGGCTACCGATACGGGTCGAACCTATCTGCCCTATCGATATCCAAAGCCCCAAGGCAGCGCGCCATCGGGATTCCGTCGGGCAAGCTACCTTCCTCATGTTTACGCTGCTGAGGCTCAATACTCGCTACCAAGCGGCCTTCTCGACGCTCTTGTATGGACGGAATCACGATATAATCCGATGGCCATCAGCAAGGCCGGGGCCGCAGGTTTGGGGCAATTGATGCCAGGGACAGCGCGGGACCTTGGCGTTTCAAATCGCTTCGATCCCAAGGCGAACATCTTGGGTGCGGCCCGATACCTACGCCAGATGCTGGACAAGTTCGGGGTAGTTCATCTGGCCCTCGCTGCCTACAACGCAGGTCCAGGTGCCGTCGAGCGCGCAGGCGGTATTCCTCGCAATGGCGAGACGCCGGCCTATGTGCGCGAAGTGCTGCGCCATTGGCGTTTTTGAACGGGGGGTGTTGTGAGCGCGGGTCGAATACGCGTCTCGGGAATTTTAAGCCGCGGTAGACGCGGGATGTTCCTGACCACGACAGACGAAGTCGTCTGGATCATCGAGAGCGAAGAACCCGAATGCGAATTCGTCGGATCAGCGGTGATTGTCGAGGGGGTTGTCGCAGGTCGAGATCGTTTGCGCGCAGACTGGATTGGACCGGTCTGATCGATGCCATAGTTATCAGGCTGCGCGCTTCCCTGCCTTCTTGATGTCGATCACCTTCCCGCCGCTCAGATAGTCAGCCCAGTCCTGCATCATCCGGCGCCGGGGAGCCAGATATTCAGCGGCATTGTAAGCTCCACGCACGTCGTTTTTCTCCGAATGCGCGAGCTGTAGTTCGACCCAATCCTCATGGTATTTCCTGATCCACATGGGCGGCTTGCCGAACTCGACCAACTGCTCATTGGCCCAGGTGCTCGCCAAGCCCCGGAAGCCGTGTACGGTTTGGCGACTGTGGTATCCGAGGCGATAGAGCGCGTAGATCATTGTGTTCTCTGAAAGCGGCTTGTTCGGGCCGTTACCCGGGAAGAGAAACTCGCCAGGCGCTGCTGCTATCATAGATTTCGCGATGTGCGTTGCCTGCTGCGAGAGGGGAACCAAATGCTCTCGTCCCATCTTCATTCGCTCGGCCGGTATGCGCCAGACAGGTGATTTGCCGCCGAGGTCTTCGAACTCGGATTTGGCGGCGAAGCGGAGCTCCTTCGTTCGAACCCAAGTCAGGAGCGCAAAGAGAACTGCGTCACGGGTGATTGAGGACCGTCGTTCGCCATCTTCCTGGTAGGCATGCAGCTTCTCGATGAATGCGGGCAATTCGCTGAGCGGCAGCCGGCTCATATGCTTCACTCGTGGTCGCGGCTTTAGCGCCCCACGCAGATGTGTCGTCGGATCATTCGAGGCCAGGCCACACGCGATTGCGAACTGGAAGACTTGCCCAACCCCTTGCTTCGCACGCCGGCTGATATCGAGCGCGCCTCTTGCTTCGATTTTGCGTATCATTGCCAGGACGTCGGGCGCAGTGATTTCATGCACGAGTTTCTCGCCGATGGCTGGAAACACGTCCCTTTCCATGCGCGACCAGACACGTTCGGCGTGCGCGGCATTCAACGCGCTCTTTCGATTTTCATGCCAGCGCTTTGCGACATCAAAGAAAGTGGCACTCTCCTGCGAGATCACTTCCCCCTTGGATTTCGTTGGATCCTTGCCCTCGGCTAGCAACGCCTTTGCGGCTGTGCGCTTGGCACGCGCTGCAGCTATCCCGAGGTCTGGGTAAGCGCCGAACGAGAGCAACTTCTCCTTGCCTGCGAAGCGGTACTTCATCCGCCACAACTTTGATCCGTTCGGCTGGACGAACAGGAATAAGCCCTCCCCGTCGGCCAGCTTGTAGGCGCGATCACTTGGCTTGGAATTTCGGGCCTGAGTCTCCGTGAGAGGCATTGGGGGTATCGCTCCTTTCCGACACTCCGCGAAAATACCCCCAAAATACCCCCACACCAAATCTGGCTGCATGTGGAAGACCATGGGCGCATGCGGACGCGAATCACCCGCAACCCTCTGCTTTTCTTTCGATTTTTGGAAAAATGCGGACGCTTGTGGAAGCTTCCGGATCAAAGGATGGTAGCGGAGGAGGGACTCGAACCCCCGACACGCGGATTATGATTCCGCTGCTCTAACCGGCTGAGCTACTCCGCCCCAAGGTCAAAAGCCCTTTGAGCTTGCCCCCCGTGTCACGGTGGGCAGGCGGCGCATTTAGGTTGGAGTTTTGCCCCGGTCAACCGCGAAACGGATATTGTGCAATCTCTCGCCACAATCCTTCTTCCCAGGCGTAGAGTCCGAAGCCGCGAAAGACGAATTTCCGCCGTTCGTTGAGCTGGGCCAGCTCTGTCTGCAGTGCCCTGGCCGCAGCCGGCTCGACCTTGTTTTGCACAGTAATGTGCAAGCGCAGCCTGCGATCGTCCTGCATGGTCAGCAGCCCATGGAGTCGCTCGGCCATGATGGAATGAAGCTGAACCATTGCCGGACTATCGACATCGAAGGCCGTTCCGCGGCCCAGATTCATGATTCCCCCGATCCTGGCTTCAGGCGGCGGACCCTTCGCCAGATCGGCAAGCAGCCGCCTTACCTCACCTTCCGCAGAAGGAGGCAGGGCATGGAACAGCGTGACATGAGCCCGCAGGCGATTGCGCTCAGGCGGATAATGCGCGCGCCGCAAGGTATCGGCCCAAGCCAACACGTCGCCCGGCAATTCGGCGGTAATCAGCAGCGGCGCAGTTCCCATCAGGGAAGCCCCTCAGCCGGTATCAGCCTGGAAAGGCCGGATCAGATTCCGATTTTTCGCATGTGGTCAGGATCTGCTCGAGGGCGTCATTGAAGCTCGAATCATCCATGGCATTCAGCGTGCTGGCCAGATCATCGGCCACCTTGTCGAATTCGGCGTCATGCCGCTCGTTGAAGCCATCGGGATAGGTGCTGGCGATGTAATCGTGCCAGGTTTGCGCGAGATAGGCATCAATCTCTGCATTGCCGTCGTCCTGACCTTCGGCATCCTGGCTCAACAGGACATAGAATGCCTCACAGGTTAGCGCCTTGGCATAGTCGGCCGAATCACCTTGAGTCGACAAACCTTGCGCTGACACTTGCGCCGGAAATGCCAGAAGTGCCGATGTTACAAGTGCGGCGCCGACAATGCGATCGAACATGCCACTGTTTCCTTTTACGGCCCGCAGCGTCACTCTATTTCGCCGCGCTGGCGACGCAGGGCAAACCAGCGGGCGACATTGGCGTTGTGCTGTTCCAGCGTATCGGCAAAGACGTGGCCGCCCTTCCCGTCCGCCACCATATAAAGCGCACTTGTCTGGGCCGGTGCAAGCACTGCCTCAATCGATTCGCGGCCGGGATTGGTAATTGGCCCCTTTGGCAGGCCCACCATGGTGTAGGTGTTGTAGTCGTTCACCGCCGCGATTTCCGACTGGCGGATACGGCGGCCGAGCGGCTTGCCCTTGGTTATCGGGTAAATGATCGTGGGATCTGCCTGCAGCAGCATGCCGGTACGCACGCGGTTGGAATAGAGGCCCGCCACCATCTTGCGTTCGGAGGCGACGCCGGTTTCCTTTTCCACGATGGAAGCAAGGACCAACGCCTCACGGGGACTCTTGGCCACGGTGCGCGGTGAGCGCTTGTCCCAAGCCGCAGCCAGTTCCTTGGCCATGGCCGCCTGCATCCGCTGCAGCACGGCGGCGCGGCTTTCTCCGCGTGCGAAATCATAGCTGTCGGGCAAGACCGACCCTTCCGGAGGCACGGGGATGCTGCCGGTGAGGAGCTTCTCACCCATCAGCCTTTCATAGACCAGGATCGAGGGCATCCCTTCCGGGATGGTGACCATCCGGCGAATGACATCCCCGCTCTGCAAGGTCGCCATGATCTGGCGTGCGCTTGCACCGGCAGGAATCAGGAATTCGCCAGCCTTGATCGGCTCATCGCTGGCGAAGAATTTCGCGCGCAGCCGGAAAGCGTCGGCCGAGGAAATCGCGCCTTCCTCTTCCAGCCGATTGGCCACGCCATATAGCGAGGCGCCGGAAGGCACCACGAAGCTGGTGTCCTTCTCCAGCGGTCCGGGGCCGAACCAGCCCCAGCCGAACACGGCCAGCGCCGCCGCCAGCACCAGCCCTATAACCGCAAGCGGTTTCATCAGCGGGTTGCGGCGGCGCCGCGCCATGCGTCAGTCGACCTGCTTCAACACCAGGCTGGCATTGGTGCCGCCGAAGCCGAAGCTGTTGTTCAGCACCGCGCGTACGGGGCGCTTCTTGGCCGTGTAGGGCACCAGATCCACGCCCTCGCAGCTCTCCGACGGATTATCCAGGTTGAGCGTGGGGGGCACGATCTGATCGCGCAGAGCCAGGATACAGAAGATGCTCTCAACGGCACCTGCGCCACCCAGAAGGTGGCCGATGGCGGACTTGGTCGAGCTCATCGAGACATGGCTCATCGCATCGCCGAACAGGCGGCGCACAGCGCCCAGTTCCAACTCGTCTCCCATCGGGGTCGAAGTGCCGTGGGCGTTGATATAGTCGATGTCGTCCGGCGTCATTCCGGCCTTGCGCAGCGCCATTTCCATGGAGCGGAACGCGCCGGAACCTTCCGGATGCGGCGCCGTGACGTGATAGGCATCGCCCGACAGGCCATAGCCGACCACTTCGGCATAGATCTTCGCGCCGCGCGCCTTGGCATGCTCATATTCCTCGAGCACCACCACACCAGCGCCCTCGCCCATCACGAAGCCATCGCGATCCTTGTCGTAAGGACGGCTGGCCTTCTCGGGCTGGTCGTTGAAATTGGTGGAGAGGGCACGTGCCTGTGCGAAACCGGCAATACCGATCGGGCACACCGTGCTTTCCGCACCGCCCGCCAGCATGATGTCGGCATCGCCGTCCTTGATCATGCGCGCCGCGTCACCGATCGAGTGTGCGCCGGTGGAGCAAGCCGTTACGACCGCATGGTTCGGACCCATCAGGCCGTATTTGATCGAGACCTGACCGGAGATCAGGTTGATCAGGCGGCCATGCACGAAGTGCGGCGAAACGCGGCTCGGCCCCTTTTCATAAAGGACGATCGATTCCTTCTCGATCCCCGGAAGGCCACCAATGCCCGAACCGATGGAGCAGCCAGCACGCAGGCGCGTCGCTTCGTCCATATCGGTAAGGCCGGCGTCTTCGATGGCCTGACCGGCAGCATCGATGCCGAACACGATGAACGGATCGACCTGGCGCTGGATCTTGTGATCGACGCGCTTGTCCGCATCGAAGCCCCAGGGATGATCGGCCGGCTTCACTTCACAGGCGATCCGACACTTCTGATCCGAAGCATCGAACTTTGTAATGGGGCCCGCCCCGCTCTTGCCGGCAAGGATGTTGGACCAGGTGGTCTCGACATCGGCACCCAAGGGGGTGACAAGCCCAAGACCGGTTACGACCACACGACGCATATCACTCTCCAAAGTCACGAAAGGCCCAGCCATCTAACGGCTGAGCCTTCCATCCCCGTCACGTCCGGCGGGACCATACGCTAAGGGGCGTAAGGGCGATCAGCCCTTGTGATCTTCGATGTACTTGTTGGCATCACCGACGGTTGCGATCTTCTCGGCCGCATCGTCGGGGATTTCGACGCCGAATTCTTCTTCGAACGCCATCACCAGCTCGACGATGTCGAGGCTGTCTGCACCCAGATCGTCGATGAAGCTGGCATCGGGCGTGACCTTGTCGGCTTCGACACCAAGGTGTTCGACAACGATCTTCTTCACGCGTTCGGCGGTATCGCTCATGGAAATCCCTCTCAAAGGAACGTTAATCTCTCGGCCTTCGCCCCTAAAGAAGCCCGCGCGCGCTGGCAAGTGCCATGGGCCAACCTGCCGCAACGGAAGGGGGGAAACCCGCAATCCCTGCTTCACGGGGCCAAACCAATGCTTGCCGCATCGCCCACCTTGAACGCCCCGTTTCGCGCCATACCTACGATGCGCACCTCAACTCTTCGGAGCCTTCCCCCCATGACCACCCCCACCCCTTCCACCGCCGCACTTTTCCGCCCTTTCCGCTTCAAATCGCTGGAAATGAAGAACCGCATCGTGATGGCACCGATGACGCGGACCAAGGCACCGGAAGGCATTCCCGGCAAGGCCAATGCCGAATATTACCGGCGCCGCGCGGAAGGCAGCGTGGGCCTGATCCTGTCTGAAGGCACGGTGATCGACCGTCCGGCCTCGCGCAACGATCCGGGCATTCCCTTTTTCCACGGCGAAGAAGCTCTGGCCGGCTGGAAAGGCGTGATTGACGCGGTTCACGAGGCCGGCGGCAAGATGGGCCCGCAAATCTGGCACACCGGTTCGACGATGACCGGCAGCGGCTGGGAACCGTCCAGCCCGGTGGAAAGCCCTTCCGGCCTGCTCGCCCCGGGCAAACCGCGCGGCGTGGCCATGAGTGAGGAAGACATTGCCGACACGGTCGCGGCCTTTGCCAAGGCCGCCGCCGATGCGGAACGGCTAGGCTTCGATACGGTCGAGATTCACGGCGCCCATGGCTATCTGATCGACGAATTCTTCTGGTCCGGCACCAATGAACGCACCGACCGCTTCGGCGGGGCGAGCATTGCCGAACGCTCCCGCTTCGCGGCGGAAGTCGTGGCCGCGATCCGCGCGGCGGTCAGCCCTGAGTTTCCGGTAATCCTGCGCCTCAGCCAGTGGAAGCAGCAGGATTACACCGCCCGCCTCGCCAATGATCCCAAGGAAATGGAGGCCTGGCTCGCCCCGCTGGTTAGCGCCGGGGCCGATATTCTCCACTGTTCGCAGCGTCGGTTCTGGGAACCGGAATTCCCCGAAATCGACGGCGAGAACGGTCTCAACTTCGCCGGCTGGGCCAAGAAGATCACCGGCGTTCCGACCATCAGCGTCGGATCGGTCGGCCTTTCTGGCGAGTTCTTCGGCGCCTTTGCCGGTCAGGGTTCGGAAGTCTCGCCGCTCGACAAGCTTGTCGAACGTATGGAGCGTGACGAGTTCGACCTGATCGCGGTCGGTCGCGCGTTGCTTACCGACGCGCGCTGGACGGCCAAGGTCGAAACCGGCGACTTCGATCACCTGTTGGGGTTCGATCCCGCTTCTCTGGCAGAACTCGCCTGATCCGGCCGGGGCGGCGCGCTAGCTGCGTGTCGCCTCCCATGCCTTCCACAGGGCGTGCCAGCGCTCTGTGAAGGCCTCGCCGCTCTCTGCCAGCAACCTTCCGCACAACAGCCTTGCCCGGCTTTCCAGGGCGGCACTTTCCCGCTCCGCCAGTGCGAAGACCGGTGCAAGCTCCTCGCCCGTGCCGAAATGGATGCCGTCCCTCACCAGCCGGGCAGTCAGCACTGCCAGATCGTGATGATGGCCCAGCGTATGGGCCAGATCGTCCGCCACCATCGCCCGTGCCTCCATCGCCTCGGGCCACAGGCCGCCCAGAAGGCGGGCATGGCACCAGTGATAGCGGACATGCTTGCGCAGTTCGTGGAAGTCCTTCGGCCTGCCTCTGGACAGGGCGCGCGCGCCGTCTTTCAGCATGTGGCCATAGGTGATGGCCGCGCCTTCGCCGACCACGCGCCAGCCCTCGCCATCGACGGACCAGAATTCCGCGCGCGAGGCCAGTGCGCGCAGCCGGTCGCGCGACTTGCGGAGCAGATCGTCCACCCGCTCTGCCTCCCGCTCGGCCTCCCGCTCCGAAGCCAGATGGCTGTGGATACGCTTGAGCATATGCCGCGCGGCCTTGCCCGCCGCCTGATCCGCCAATACCTCCAGCGTATCGAGCATCACCTTGGCATCGCGCACGTCGGACAAGGGATGGGCAATGGCGCGGATCGCCCCATCGGCATCGGCGAATTCGTCAAAGCCGGTGCGCATCAGACGGATCAGGCCACGCAGCGTCTTGGTGCGGCGCCTGACCTCGTGAACCGCCTTGGCGGGATGACCGTCTTCTACAGCGTCCAGAGCTTCGCGAATCTGCTCGCCCGCGATCCGGCGCAGGGCTTCGCCCAGCGTCCGGTCATCGTCGGTCAGCGTGTAGGCCACGGCCCGTCGCCGCTTGCGGGCGCAAACATCCCGGGCAACGCCTTGATCCGCAACGCAACCTCCTCCGCTCCGTCAGGAACGGAGGGCTATCACTGCTTGGGCTGCTCCACAATGCGCACGCCCAGTTCGCGAAGCTGCTTCGGCTCAGCCGGGGTCGGCGCGCCCATCAGCAGATCTTCCGCGCGCTGGTTCATCGGGAACAGCGCCACTTCGCGCAGGTTCTGCGCGCCGCAGAGCAGCATCACGATACGGTCCACACCGGCAGCCATGCCGCCGTGCGGCGGGGCGCCATACTGGAATGCGCGGTAAAGGCCGCCGAAGCGATCTTCCACGTCCTGCTTGGTCAGGCCCACCATTTCGAAGGCCTTGACCATCAGTTCAGGCGACTGGTTACGGATCGAGCCGGACGCGATTTCATAGCCATTGCAGACGAGGTCGTACTGATAGGCCTTGATGGTCAGCGGGTCCTGATTTTCCAGCGCGTCCATCCCGCCCTGCGGCATCGAGAACGGGTTGTGCGCGAAATCGACCTTCTTGTTGTCTTCGTCCCATTCGTAGAACGGGAAGTCGACGATCCAGCACAGTTCGAAGCGGTCCTTGTCGATCAGGTCCAGCTGTTCGCCAGTGCGGATACGGGCCAGACCGGCCAGCTTGGCCGCCTGCTCTTCCTTGCCGGCGGCGAAGAACACGCCATCGTTCGGGCCAAGGCCGAGCGCCTCGATCAACGCAGCGGTCTTTTCCTCGCCATGGTTCTTGGCGATCGGGCCGCCGGGGACGCCATCCTTGATGTTGATGTAGCCAAGGCCGGAGAAGCCTTCGCCGCGTGCCCAGTTATTCATGTCGTCGAAGAACTTGCGGCTGCCTGCACCTGCGCCCGGCGCCGGGATCGCGCGGATCACGCCGCCATTGCTAACGATGCCGGCAAAGATGCCGAAGCCGGATTCCACGAAGTGTTCGGTCACGTCCTTGATGATCAGCGGATTGCGCAGATCGGGCTTGTCCGAACCGTAATCCAGCATCGACTGGGCGTGCGGAATGCGGCGGAACTCACCGGCCGGGGTGACCGGCTTGCCTTCGGCGAAATCGGCGAACACGCTCTGGAGCACCGGCTCCATCGTTTCCCAGATTTCTTCCTGCGTGACGAAGCTCATTTCGAGGTCGAGCTGGTAGAATTCGCCCGGCAGACGGTCTGCGCGCGGATCTTCGTCGCGGAAGCAGGGCGCGATCTGGAAGTAACGGTCAAAGCCCGCCACCATCAGCAGCTGCTTGTACTGCTGCGGTGCCTGCGGCAGCGCGTAGAACTTGCCGGTATGGATACGGCTGGGCACGAGGAAGTCACGCGCGCCTTCGGGCGAGGAGGCCGTCAGGATCGGCGTCGCATATTCGGTGAAGCCGATATTTTCCATCTTGCGGCGCATGTCGGAAATGATCTTCGTGCGCTTCACGATATTGGCGTGCAACGTGTCGCGACGCAGGTCGAGGAAGCGATAGCGCAGGCGGATATCCTCGGGATATTCCTGCTCCCCGGCCACCGGCATCGGCAGTTCTTCGGCGCGGCTCTGCACCGTAACGCCGCGCGCGAATACTTCGATCTCGCCGGTCGAAAGGTTCGAATTCACGGTGCCCGCACTGCGGGCCTTCACTTCGCCATCGATGGTGACGACGCTTTCCAGACGCAGGCCATCCAGCACTGCCAGAGCCGGGCTGTCTTCATCGGCCACGATCTGGGTAATGCCGTAATGGTCGCGCAGATCGACGAACAGCACGCCGCCGTGATCGCGCTTGCGATGCACCCAGCCAGACAGGCGCACAGTCTCGCCGACATTCGCGCCGGAGAGCGCTGCACAGGTGTGAGTGCGATAAAGGTGCATCGAATCTCTTTCCATTCGGCCATCAATAAGGCAGGGGGAAGCCGCGGCCCGAGGGTCAGCCAGCCGGGCTGGCCCTTGAGGCGAAGGCCGCCATTTTGTCAAGCCGCAGGCCCCAGCCGGGGCCACCACCAAGGGCCATCCGCAAGGCGCCCGCAAAGAAATGTCGCAATGAAGATACACGACCTTATCACGACGAGCGAGGAACTGGCCGCCCTTTGCGCCCGCTTCGCGACTGCCGATTTCGTCACCGTCGACACCGAATTCATGCGCGAGAACACCTATTGGCCGGAATTGTGCCTGGTGCAGATCGCCGATGACAAGGAAGCTGCCGCCATCGACCCGATGGCGCCCGGTATCGACCTTGGCCCGCTACTGGAACTCCTCACCGAAAATGAGGAAGTCCTGAAGGTATTCCACGCCGGCAGCCAGGATGTGGAAATCATCTACAACCTCACCGGCAAGACCCCGCATCCCATCTTCGACACGCAGATCGCGATGATGGCCATCAGCCAGTCCGAACAGATCGGCTATGCCAATCTGGTGGAAGCATGGCTGGGCACGCAGATCGACAAGGGCGCCCGCTTCACTGACTGGAGCCGCCGCCCGCTGACCGAACGGCAGATCGAATATGCCATCGGCGACGTGACGTTCCTCTCGCGGATTTTCCCCAAGATCCTCAAAAAGCTGATCAAGACCGGCCGGGGCGCATGGCTCGATGCCGAGATGGAGAAGCTCGCCGATCCGGAAAATTACCGCAACGATCCCGGCCAGCTCTGGCGCCGCATCCGCGCACCTTCCCGCAATCCGGTGGTGCTGGGTCGCCTGAAAGACTTGGCCGCCTGGCGCGAGATCGAAGCGCAGGACAAGAACATTCCGCGAGGCCGCATCATGCGCGACGAAACTCTGGCCGATCTCGCCAGCCATCCGCCCAAGTCGCAGGAAGACCTCGCCAAGGTGCGCGGCCTTTCCGGCGCGTGGCGCGAGAATGAAATCGGCAAGCGCCTGATGCGCATCCTCAAGAATGCAGAGGCGCTGCCTTCCGACGAAATGCCTGAGAAGCCCCAGCGCGGCGCGCCACTCGGCAAGGAAGGCGCCCTTGTGGCCGACCTGCTCAAGCTGCTCCTGAAAATCCGCGCTCGCGAGATTGACGTGGCCGCACGTCTGCTGACCCGCTCGGACGAGCTGGAATCGCTGGCCGCCGGTCTGCGCGACCTGCCGATCCTGGAAGGCTGGCGCTTCGAGATTTTCGGACGCGATGCCCTTGAACTGGTGGAAGGCCGCCTGGCCTTCGCCGTGGAAAAGGGCCGCCTCAAGATGACGCGCGTTGAAGAAGTGGTGACCGTGGAGGTCGCGGCGGAGTGATAAAGGACTAGGATGAGCACCTATCTGCCCACCATCAAGCAGCTGCAATATCTGGTCGCGCTGCATGAACATGCCCATTTCGGGCGCGCGGCGGATAGTTGTTTCGTTTCCCAGTCCACTCTTTCGGCAGGCATTCGCGAACTGGAATCACTGCTCGGCGTAACGCTGGTGGAACGCAGCCGCCGCGTGGTGCGCTTCACTCCGCTGGGCAATGCGGTAGTCGAAAAGGCGCACCGCCTGCTGCGCGAGGCCGAGGAACTGGCCGATCTGGTCCAGTCCGCCGGAAAGCCGCTGGCCGGCGAATTGCGCATGAGCGTGATCCCCACCATCGCCCCCTTCCTGCTGCCGCGCATCCTGCCGCGCCTGCGCAAGGAACGCCCGCAGCTGAAGCTGTTCCTGCGCGAGGAGCCGAGCGGCGCAGCCATCGAATCGCTCCACCATGGCCGGGCCGACTGTGTGCTGCTCGCCCTGCCATTCGCCACCGGTGAAGTAGAAATCGAATCGCTCGGGCAGGACCGGCTCTATGCAGCCTTCCCGGAAAACGATCCGCGCGATCCCCCGGCGGAAGTGCCGCCTTCGCTGATCGACGAAGGACGCCTGCTACTGCTGGAAGACGGGCACTGCCTGAAGGAACATGCGCTGGCGGCCTGTAACCGCCCGGAACTGCGCGCCAGCGCGACCATGATCGGCACATCGCTCCATACGCTGGTGCAGATGGTCGATAACGGCCTTGGCATCACTATCGTGCCCGAAATGGCCATTCAGGCCAGCATCCTGCACGGCACTCACGTAGTCGCCCGGCCGCTCAAGTCGGTCAATGCCAGCCGCGAGATCGCGCTGGTGTGGCGCCGCAATTCCCCCCGTTCCGACGAATTCCGCCTGCTGGCCGAGGAACTGCGCGCCGGTTAGCCACTCGCTTGACAGGTGACCATAAGGTCACATATCAAGCGATGCATGGACGCCGTGTTCGACGCTTTGGCCCATCCCAGCAGGCGCACCTTGCTGGACAGCCTGTTCGAACGTGACGGCCAGACGCTGGGCGAGCTTGAGCGGCTGCTGCCGGTCACCCGCTTCGCGGTGATGAAACATCTCAGAATTCTGGAAGAAGCCGGGCTGGTCACCACCCGAAAGGTGGGGCGCGAAAAGCTGCATTACCTCAATCCCGTCCCCATCCGTCAGGTCGGGAAGCGATGGATCTCGCGTTATGCCGAGCCCTTTCTGGACACGATGACCGCGCTCAAGCGACAGGCGGAAACAAAGGACAAGGACATGAACGGCCCTACCCACGTCTATGAAATCTACATCCGCGCCACGGCCCAATCCGTCTGGGACATCCTGACCGACGACGAGAAGACCCCGCTCTACCAGCACTTCAACATGGCTTCGCGCACCCAATGGCGCGTGGGTGGGTCCATCGAATTCCTCATGGCAGACCGGGTGGTGATCGCAGGGGAAATCCTGGAACTGGTTCCCCCTTCCCGCCTCGTGATGACCTTCCACGCCAGCTGGTCGCCCGAAGTGGCGGCGGACAAGCCTTCGCGCGTGACCTGGGAGATCGTCCAGCTGGCCGGCGAGGCATGCAAACTGGTGCTGACGCATGACGATTTCGGCGGCGACACAGCCACCAGCCGGCAGGTAACCGGCGGCTGGCCGGAAACCCTTTCCCGCCTCAAGACGCTGGTGGAAACCGGCGCGGCGTTCGAATTGCAGCCGGAATACGCCCCGGCGTCCTGATCCGTCAGTCAGCCCTGCCGGGTTCAGTTGAACGCGGCAGGGCGCAGGGCTAGGTAGCGGGCGTGGAACTCTATCTGACCTCTGCCACCCTTGCCGGCGAATTGCTCGCCCGCACATCCAGCACCGCGCGCGTGCAGGAAATGGTGCAGCTTTCGCTTACCCCGGCCTTCCTGCTCGCCGCCATCGGCGCCTATCTCAACGTGATGAACCAGCGGCTGACCTGGATCGTCGAGCGGGTCCACATGCTGGAACAGCGCGAGGAAGACGGTATTCCCGACGAGGAGATCGGCCAGCTTCCCGTGCTGCGCAAGCGGCGCAAATTCTCGCATATCTCGATCAATTTCTGCACTGCCGCCGCGCTGCTGATCTGTCTGGTGGTCACGCTGATGTTCGTCAGCGCCTTCGTGAAGCCGCCGATGGGCACCTATGTAGCGCTCTGCTGGATCGCGGCCATGGCGATGGTGTTCGGCGGGCTGCTGTCCTTCCTGCTGGAAACGCGTCTCGCCACCCGCTCCCTCGACGACACGCGCCGCATCTCGCGCAAGATCGAGAGCCGGGAAAACGAACGCGAGGGCTGAGCGCGACGAGCGCCAGCCGCTCAGTCCATGTGCTTGATGCCAACGCGCAGATAATCCCAGCCGGTAATTACCGTCAGGATCGCCGCGCCCCACAGGCTGGCAAGACCAACGAGGTGAATCCAAGGCTGGCCGGGCAGCGCTCCCGCAAGGATCAGCGCGCCAAGCGCCACGAGCTGGAAGGTCGTCTTCCACTTGGCGAGCTTGGAGACCGGGACGGAGACCTGCAGCCCGCCCAGAAACTCACGCAGGCCAGAAACCGCAATCTCGCGCACGAGGATGATCAGCCCGGCGATCACGTGAAAATCGCCCAGAACCTGCCCCCGCAGCCCACCCTGAGCGGTAAGCACGAGGATGACCACCGCCACCATGATCTTGTCCGCGATGGGATCGAGGAAGATGCCCAGCTTGGAGACCGTGCCGCTGGAACGGGCGAGATAGCCGTCGAAATAGTCCGTGATGCCCATCAGGCAGTAGAGAACGAAGGCAAGGCCATAGCCCGTCGCCCATCCCGGCCACCACAGAAGGAACGCCAGCAGGGGTAGCGCCACGATGCGCGACAGGGTCAGGATGTTGGGCAGAGTGAGCATGACGTATGCCCCTTTAGGGCCTGCGATGCCGTTGTGCCAGAGGCGCGAGCAGGCCCGTCTTGTGCGAAAATGCCGATTGCCCCTTGTCCCCCCTGCCTATGCCGCTAGAGGTCCGTTGCAACGAGAGGCTGCTCGCCGGGGCTGAATGACCACGACAACGCATCTGCTGAGGCAAAGGCGCTTTCTGCCGCTTTTCGTCACTCAGCTCCTGAACGCGTTCAACGACAATCTGTTCAAGAACGCCATGGTGCTGTTTGTCGTTTACAGCGTCTATAATTCCGAAGCGGCCGAAGCGCAGTTCAGCGCGATCGCCTCGGGCCTGTTCATCCTGCCCTTCTTCCTCCTGTCAGCGCTTTCCGGCCAGCTTGCCGATATGCGCGACAAGGCGCGGATCATCCGCGCGGTGAAGATGGCGGAAATCTTCATCATGCTGTGCGGCGCGGCCGGGCTTGTACTGGCATGGCATGGTTTCATGACCCACACGCTGGCGATCCCGCTTATGCTGGCTGCCCTGTTCGCGATGGGCATCCATTCGACCTTCTTCGGCCCGATCAAATACGCGATCCTGCCACAACACCTCGAAAAGCATGAAGTGCTGGCCGGCACCGGCCTCGTCGAGGCGGGCACATATATCGCGATCCTGTTCGGTACGATTCTGGCAGGCTGGATTCCGGTCGAGTGGGCAGCGGCGGTCGTGGTCTTCACGGCAATTGTCGGCTATTTCACCAGCCGCCAAGTGCCCTCCGCCGAACCTGTTGGCGAGAAGCAGCCGATCGACAGAAACGTGATCCGGTCCTCGATCGATCTCATCCGCAACACCATGCACGAACGCGAAGTGTTCCTGGCGATCATGGCGATCAGCTTCTTCTGGACCATCGGGGCGGTGCTGTTCATCCAGTTCCCACCGCTGGCCAAGAACGTGCTGCTGGCGACCAAGGAAGTGGCCAGCCTGTTCCTGGTGATGTTCTCCATCGGCGTGGCTGCCGGTTCCGTTTCGATCAATGCCCTGCTCAAGGGTCGGGTTTCCGCCCGCTATGCCCCTGCATCGGTGATCGTGATGGGCATCTTCGTGGCAGGTTTCTGGTTCGTGTGCCGCGCATGGCAGGCCAGCACTACTGGAACGCAACTGATGGGCGTGTCCGAGTTCCTGTCCCATCCGCTGGCCTTCGCTGTGCTGGGCATGTTGCTGCTGATCGCGATTGCGGGCGGCATGTTCGTGGTGCCGCTCTACGCCTTCCTCACCACCAAGGTCGATCCCGGTCAGGCCGCTCGCACGGTGGCTGCCAACAACATCGTCAATTCGGGCGCCATGGTGGGCGGCGCGCTGCTGGCCGCAGGGCTTAGCGCAATCAAGGTTCCACTGACCGAGCAATTGCTGCTGAGCGCGGCAATGTGCCTCGTCTCGGCATGGCTGGCGCTGCTGCTGTTCCGCGCGGAAAAAGCCGCCTGCGCCTGACTGACCGTCAGGCGATGAAGATGGTGACCGCCGCGAAGCAGGCGCAATAAGCCATCAGGAATTCCTTCATGTCCCCGAACGACCAGCGCGGCTTTTCATGCTTGATGGCCAGCGCAGGCGTCCCGCGCCTCACATGAGGCGGAAGGCTCGCCAAGAAGGGATGGCGGGCGGAATCGTCGGTCATCACCAGGCTGCGTCTCATGCGGCCTTCTTAACTCGATAGTAACCATGTGGAAGTCTGCCTTATGCACTGTCGCAAGGCGGGACATTAACCCTGCCCGTTCACTCCTGAGCGGGGACGAATTTCATTTTATAGCTCGCGAAAATCGCCTGCCGATATTTCCCCCCGTTGCCGCAAGCCCGCAGCTTGGCTAGATGACGGTAATGAATGAAACCATCTCGCTGAGTGCCGCACGCCTGCTTGTCGATTGCCTTGCCGCGCAGGGTTGTGACCGGATTTTCACCGTGCCCGGCGAGAGTTTCCTGCCCGTGCTGGATGCGCTGCACGATACCGGCACCATTCACACCGTTACCTGCCGCCAGGAAGGTGGCGCCGCCTTCATGGCCTGCGCCGATGGGTCGATCACCGGCAAGCCCGGCATCTGCTTCGTCACGCGCGGCCCCGGCGCCACCAATGCCAGTATCGGCGTGCACGTCGCCATGCAGGATTCGCAGCCGCTGATCCTGTTCGTGGGCGATGTCGATTCCGGCATGCGCGACCGCGAGGGTTTTCAGGAAGTGGACTTCGCCGCTTTCTTCGGCCCGATCTGCAAATGGGCCGCGCGGATCGACGATCCTGCCCGCATCCCCGAATATATCGCCCGTGCCTATTCCGTGGCGATGGCGGGCCGCCCCGGCCCGGTAGTCCTCGCCCTGCCGGAAGATATGTTGAGCATGACGGTGACGGGCGCCAGCCCTCGCCCGGCAGTCACCCGCCCTGCCCAGCCGCCTTGCGGCGACGCGCTGAGCGTGATGCTGGGCCTGATTGCCGATGCCGCATCTCCGGTCGCGATCGTCGGCGGTGCAGGCTGGAACGGCAAGGCCCGCGAATATTTCACCCGCTTTGCAGAGCGCATTGGCCTGCCTGTCGCCACGGCCTTCCGCAGGCAGGACGCGGTTCCGCCCAGTTCATCGGTCTATGCCGGTAATCTTGGCTATGGCCCCAATCCGAAGCTGGTCGAACGGATCAAGGCTGCTGACCTTGTGCTGGTGGTCGGCGCGCGCCTGGGCGAGGCGACGACCGATGGCTATGAACTCGTTACGCCCGAACACCCCGGCCAGATTCTGATCCATGTTCATCCGGACCCGGAAGAACTGGGCCGCGTCTATCGCACCGATCTGGCCATTTGCGCCGATATGCCGGAATTCGCCGAAGCCGCCGCCATGTGGTGCGATGACGAGATCATCCCGTTCGATGCCGGGGCAGAAGCCCATGCCGAATGGGAAGCGTTCAGCACGCCGGGTTCAGACGGCACTGCGCTGGACCTTGCCCGCTGCCTTGCCACCCTGCGCGAGGCGCTTCCCGCCGATACGGCGATCTGCAACGGGGCAGGCAATTTTTCCGGCTGGTGGCACCGTTACTGGCCCTATGAAGGCTTCCCTTCCCAGCTTGCCCCCACATGCGGCGCGATGGGTTATGGCGTTCCTGCCGCCGTCGCAGCTCGCCTGCGCATGCCGGAACGCATGGTGCTGGCCGTGGCGGGGGACGGGGACTTCCTGATGAATGGGCAGGAACTGGCGACTGCCGCACAATATGGCGTGGACCTGCTGGTGATCGTGGTCGATAATTCGACCTACGGCACCATTCGCATGCATCAGGAACGCGAATTCCCGGGTCGCATCAGTGCCACGGAACTGGTGAACCCGGACTTTGCCGCGCTCGCCCGCGCCTATGGTGGCTGGTCCGCGCGGGTCGAGACCACGGAGGAATTTGCCCCGGCCTTGGCCGACGCCATGACTCGCAAAGGCCTGCGCCTGCTCCATCTGGTAACGGACATAGAGCGACTCAACGCCGCAGGGACGACCGTAACCGCGCTGCGTTCGCGCTAGGCTTCGGGCGAGGTCAACCCTCGCCCAGCTTCACAATATAGTCGAACTCGTCCTTCGTCAGCTCGGCCACGGAAAGACGAGACAGGCGTACCAGTTCGATCCCTTCCAACTGCGGATCGGCCTTGATCTGCTTGAGCGTGACAGGCTTTGCCAGCTTGCGCAGCGGCTTCACTTTCACGGCCGCCCATTTACCATCCGGATCGGTCGGATCGGTCAGCCCTTCGCCGCTGATCGTCACGATACCCACGATCTCCAGACCGATATTGGAATGGTAGAAAAAGGCCTGATCGCCCACCTTCATCGCGCGCAGATTATTCGCCGCGCGGTGGTTGCGCACACCGTCCCAAGTGCCTTCGCCCTCGGCCACCAGATCGTCCCAGCTATAGGCATCCGGCTCGGATTTCATCAGCCACCAACGGGCCATCGCATTCCTCCATCAAGGCAGCGTGGCGCACATAACGCGCCGTGCCCCGCCTGACCAGATCGTGCCTTCCATGCAAGCCTCGCTGCAGCGCAGCAAACCCATTAACCGAAATTTCAGTGTGTTCTGCGATACGGTCGCCGCAGGAAACAGGGAACGCAACGCTTGAAAACCACGAGCGAAACCAACGGTCGCGAAACCGCACGCTTTGGCCGTGCCGAACGCGATATTGTCGCGCTTGGTATTGCCACTGCCGCGCTGATTCTGTTCGTGGGTACGGGCGGGGTCGTCCTTCCGCAGATCATCCGCGCATGGATGGACGGCAATTCGCAGCCCGATACGGTGCTGGCCAACGCCCTGCTGCTGAATATTGCCCTGATCATCTTCGGTTGGCGTCGCTATGCCGAATTGTCCAATGAAGTACGCGAACGGCGCCGCGCCGAGGAGAAGGCGCAACAGCTCGCCAAGACAGACGCGCTGACCGGCCTGCTCAACCGCCGCTGCTTCATTCCGGCCGCCGCGAGCCTGGTGACCGAAGTGGCTGAGACGAACCAGGGCGTCGCGGTGCTGATGGTCGACCTCGACAATTTCAAGCAGATCAACGACATCCACGGACATAAGGGCGGCGACATCGCGCTGACCGAAGTGGCCCGCCGCATCGACGCGATGATGCCGGTAGGTGGCACGGTCGCGCGCCTTGGCGGGGACGAGTTCGCCTGCGTAGTTCCTTACGAACGCCGCATGCCCGACAAGC